>NZ_JBEZJI010000030.1:0-106005 GCF_040649435.1 Actinomadura sp. NPDC048955 | reverse complement strand
GAGCCGGGCAGATCGCGAAGCGATGCCGCGTTCGCCCAGTACCGGTCACGTAGCGAGCCGCCAGGCGAGCGAAGTGGGCCGGGACTTTGAAACACGGCCTAGACCCAACGCGGGTGGCGCCGGGTCAGACCTTGCGCCACTTCGGCACCCAGGAGCCGTCCTCGACGACGTAGTCGCCGAACAGGTCCGGGGCCTCCGTGCGCATCACCTCGCCGATCTTGCCGAAGAGCAACCGGATCTCCTCCTCGGCGCCGGGCGCGGTGCGGTTCTCCAGGGTGTGGCGCAGGGTGCGGACGTTGGCCGTCCAGACCAGGCCGGTGCCGACGCCCTCGGGGGCGAAGCGGCGCATGAACGAGGTCTTGTGCTTCTTCTCCTTGAACGGCACACCCTCGTCGTCGAGGCCGAAGTGCGCGGCCATCCAGCCCTGGAACTCCTCCATCTGCTCCAGCACGGCGGTGGCGCGCTTCATCAGCTCGGGGTCCTCGCGGGCCCACTCGGGGAACCAGAAGGGGATGTCCTGCAGCCGGACGAACCGCAGCGACTCCTGCGAGATGGCCACGCCCGGGCGGTGCCGGACGAGCTCGTGGGTCAGCACCCGGCTCACGTTGTGCAGGACGAAGCTGAAGCTGACGTGCTCCAGCACCGAGCCGTGCAGGCTGCGCAGGATGTTCTCCAGGTACTGGCCGGAGTCGGTGCGGATCTTGGTCACGTTGGGGTTGAGTCCCGGCTCCCAGGAGCGGTAGCAGAGGCGGCCCGCGAACTCGGCGAGGTTCTGCGGGTCGTTCAGCTCGTCGTCGAGGTCGCCGCGGTCGAGCCGCTCCAGCCAGCCCTCCCCGCCCACGTCCCGCAGGTACCGGGCGACCTCGTCGTAGTCCAGTTCGGGCCGCGCAACGAGATACACCTCGGGCTCGACGCTCTTCACTCTCGTTCCCCCTACAGGTCGTTTCCGTCGCCCATTAGGAAACCACCCCGGCCCCCCGGCCGCGACCCGGGGCACGGCCATCGAAGGTAATGAACGTCCTGGACGACGCTCATGGTGTCGTGCCGCACACTGGAGAGGTTCGTCCAGCTAGAGGAGGTTTCATGCCATCGGAGCTGACCGTGCTGGGGGCGTGCCCGCTGGACTGTCCCGACGGCTGCTCCTGGGTCGTCACCGTGCGGGACGGGGTGGCGGTCCGGCTGCGCGGCAACCCCGACCACCCGTACACGCGCGGGGCCCTGTGCGCGAAGGTGAACCGGTGGCTGGAGCGCGCCGCCCAGCCGGACCGCATCCTGCACCCGCTGCGCCGGGTCGGCGCCAAGGGCGAGGGACGGTTCGAGCGCATCGGGTGGGACGAGGCGCTCGACGAGATCGCCGCGCGGCTGGAGGACGTCGTCCGGGAACACGGCGGCGAGGCGGTCTGGCCCTACTGGGGGACGGGGACGCTCGGCTACCTGCAGGGCCTCGAAGGGTATTCCGGCCGGCGTTTCTTCAACGTGCTCGGAGCCTCGGCCCACGACGCGAACATCTGCTCGGCGGCGGGCAGCGCCGGGATGGCCGAGGCGGTCGGCTCGCCGGGCGGCATGGATCCCGAGGACCTGGCGCACGCCCGGCTCGTCCTGCTGTGGGGCACGAACCCCCTGACCAGCGGCCACCACGTCTGGAAGTTCGTCCAGGACGCGCGGAAGGCGGGCGCGCACCTGGTCGCGATCGACCCGGTCCGGACGCGGACGGCGCGGCAGGCCGACGAGCATCTGGCGCCCCTGCCCGGAACGGACGGCGCGCTCGCGCTCGGCCTGCTCCACGTCATCGTGGGCCTCGGCGCGCAGGACGCGGACTTCCTGGACCGCGGCACGCTCGGCTGGGAGGAGTTCCGGGACCGGATCGCCGAGTATCCGCCAGAACGGGTCGCGCGGATCACCGGCGTCCCCGCGGACCGCGTCGTCGCGCTCGGCGAGCGGATCGCCCGCACCCGCCCCACCGCGATCCGCGCGACGCAGGGGCTCCAGCGGCACGCCGGCGGCGGGGCCGCCCTCCGGCTGATCGCCGCCATCCCCGCCGTGACCGGCGACTGGGCACGGCGCGGCGGCGGGCTCGCGTTCTCCACGTCCGGTCATGTGAAGCTGGCCAAGGCCGCGCTGTGGCGCGACGACCTGCGCCCCCACCCGGTGCGGACGCTGTCGATGAGCCGCCTCGGCGAGGGCCTCCTGGACGTCCAGGACCCGCCCGTCAAGGCCCTGTTCGTCATCGCGGCGAACCCCGCGGGCAGCACCCCGCACCAGAACAAGGTGCGGCGGGGCCTGGCCCGCGACGACCTGTTCACCGTGGTCCTGGAGCAGTTCCCGACCGACACCGTCGACTACGCCGACATCGTGCTGCCCGCGACGGCGCAGCACGAGCACGCCGACCTGCACGAGGGCTACGGCCACCTGTACCTCACGTGGAACGAGCCCGCGGTGGCGCCGCCCGGCGAATGCCTGCCGACGACCGAGACCTTCCGCCGCCTGGCGGGCCGGATGGGCCTGCGGGAACCGGCCTTGTACGACTCCGACGAGAGCCTCGCCGAGCAACTGCTGGCGTCGGACCACCCGTGGATGGCGGGCGTCACGCTGGACCGGCTTCGCAAGGAGGGGTTCGTGCGCATGTCGGTCCCGGACCCGTTCCTGCCGTACGCCGACGGTTTCCCCACCCCGTCGGGACGGTTCGAGTTCCGCTCCCCCGCCGCCGGTCTCGCCGGGTACGTCCCGCCCGCGGAGGTCGCCGACGAGCAGCGGGCCGGGAAGTACCCGCTCGCCCTGGTCTCGGCGGCGTCGCACGAGTTCCTCAACACCCAGTTCGCCAACAACCCGGAGCTGAGGCGCCGCTCCGGCGGCCTCACCGTCCGCCTCCACGAGGACGACGCGAAGGCCCGGGGCCTCAGCGACGGCCAGCGGGTCGCGGTCGCCAACGACCGGGGCTCCTTCGAGGCCGTCCTGAAGATCACCGACGACGTGCGCCCCGGCGTCGCGGCGACCTCCAAGGGCCACTGGGCCAAGCTCTCCGGCGGCTCCAACGCCAACGCCGTGGTCGACGAGCGCGACACCGACCTCGGCGGCGGGCCCGTCTTCCACGACACCCGCGTAGAGGTCACCGCCCTACCGGCGCCACCTGGGCTGGCCGGGCCCCTTGCAGGTGTAGACCCTGCCGTTGGCGGTGCCGACGGCTCCGGCGGGTGAGCAGAACGCCCCCGGATGGACGGTCCGCGCCTGCGGGCGCACGCTGGTCCGCCTGGGCTGGGGCGTCCTGTGGCGCGTCGGCCTCGGCTTTACCTTGCGAACAGTGGGGCTGACGGTCGGGCGGGCCCTGCGCTTCGGAGCGGACGTCGACGGGGACGGCGCAGGAGAGGAAGGCGTCGCGCGACCGGACGTCAGCTCGCCGGTGGAGGCCACGGGGGACGGCGGAGCGGTCGGCCCCGCCGCGCTGCCGATCCCCATGCCGACCGCGCAGCCGCCGAGCCCGCCGAAGAGCAGGCACGCCCCGGCGATCACCGCCACGACGGCACCTGGTAAACCGCCGCGCGGTCCCGGCGTGCGAGGGAATCGGGGCGGAACTGGCTGCGAGTACATCGGCGGCTCCTGGTCAAGAACGTACCGATGTGACGTGCGCCCCTCCGCGGGAGTTGACCAGCGGAGGCAATATCCCGTGGATCCCCGGATGCCCGTAGACGAGGATTCGCTCCCATGACATGGACTGCACCCGCAGTGGATCGCGGCACCTTCCCATACGGACACGACGAGCGCGCGTCGCTGGAGGCGTATCTGGACTTCCACCGCTCCACGCTGCTGCTCAAGTGCAGCGGACTGACCGGTGAACAACTCGCGTCAAGGCCCGTGCCGAGCACGACCCTGACCCTGCTCGGCCTCGTACGCCACCTTGCGGAGAACGAACGATGGTGGTTCCGCCGCATGTTCGACAGGCAGAAAGCCCTCGGTGACCTGTACTGCTCGGAGGAGCATCCCGACGGAGACTTCGACCTCGGCGACGCGGCAGGCGCCCAGGAGGACTTCGCCGTCTACGACAGGGAGGTCGAACAGGCTCGGCAGACCACACAGGGCCGGTCATTGGAGGAGGAGTTCCCTGGCAGGACCCGCGACCTGACCCTCCGCTGGGTCTACCTCCACATGATCGAAGAGTACGCCCGCCACAACGGCCACGCCGACCTCCTGCGCGAAGCCCTAGACGGCCGAACCGGAGAATGAGACCCCTACGAGGCGATCACTAGGGGTGGTGAGCGTGTTCAAGGTGACGGTCTTCCATCCTCTCGCGTCCCCGATCTGGCGGGAGATGCTGCTGCTCCGGGACTGGCTCCGCGCCGACCGGCGCCACCGGGACGAGTACGCGTCGTTGAAGCGGGCGCTGGCCGGGCGACCAGGCCATGACGTCGACGACTACGGGCGCGACAAGATGCCCTGGATCAGCCAGGCTCTCGCACACGCCGAACGCTGGGCACGCCGAGAACCCGGGCCGGGTTCGTCTGACCGGCTGTGAGGACGGGCCGGACGCCCCGCTCTCGCGGGGCGGTCAGTGGAGGTGGCCGGTGGTGTGGAGGTGGTCGAAGATGATCTGGTCGACCGGGGACACGCGGGCGCGGTCGGCGTAGGTCAGCCAGGTGACCTCCTCGATCTCGCTGCTCGGGGTCGGCTCGCCCTGATGGTCGGCGGTGTAGCAGGTCATCTGGACGGTGACGCCTTCGGAGTGGCCGTGGGCCTGGGCCTGGAAGGTGCCCAGGCGCGCGGCGGTGGCGGGGGCGATCGTGACGGCGAGTTCCTCCCGGATCTCCCTGACCAGGGTGTCGAGGTCGCTCTCGCCGGGTTCGCGCTTGCCGCCGGGGAGGTAGTAGACGTCCTTGCCCCGCGATCGGGTGCTGAGGATCCTGCCGCCGTCCAGGTGGATCCAGGCGATCTTGTCGATGAAGGTGCTCACCGCTCCATCCTGACGGCTTTCCGGGAGGGCGGTCACCAAGATCTTCGTGGGCGGTACGGTGTGGCCTGGAGGGATCGATGACGTTTCAGGCCGATGCCGGCGCCGTGCTCGACCGCGCCAGGAAGTACGAGCGGCAGGGGCGGAACGCGGAGGCCGCGGCCGCCTACGCGGACGCCGCCGAGGCCATGGAGGCGCGCGGCGAGCCGGCCGCCGCCGCGGGGGCCCGGGCGCGGTACGCGCGGGCGCTCGCCGCCGCGGGCAGGACCGGCGAGGCCCAGCGCGTCCTGGACGTCCTCGACCGGGGGGCCGCGTCGATGCCGGCCGGGGTCCGGGCGGGGCTGGACGCGCAGGCGGCCCACGTCCTGGCCGCCGCGGGGCGGACCGGCGAGGCCGCGCGGCGCGCCTGGGCGGCGATGTCGGGGTTCGGATCGCTGCAGGACCCCAAGCGCGCCGGCGCCGCGGGCCTTCACGCCGCACGGCTGATCCTGGAGGACGCGGGCCCGCGCGGCGCGCTGCTGCCGCTGCGCGAACTGCTGGCGCAGATACCGCCCGGCGGCGAGGCGCACCGGCGGGTCGCCGAGTTGCTCGCCGACGCCGAGCGGCGCCCCGACCGCGACCACGACATCCTCGTCACCGACCCCGGCGGCGCCGCGTGGGGGCGGCTCGCCGCGGCCCTCGCCGTCGGCGCCCATCTGGCCGTCGGGAACGGCGTCGCCTGGAACAGGCTCGCCGACCGGGACGGCGCCCGCGACGACCGGGTGCTGCTGGAGCGCGACTGGGGCGTCACCGACTCCGAGGGCTGGCGCGAGCAGATGGACGCGCTGCTCGACGCCCGCAACAGCGACCCGGCGATCCAGATGGTGCTCGACCGGCGCGGCAGGGGCACCGGCAAGCGGGCCTGGCAGGAGGCGATCGTCGCCTGGTGCGGCGAGCGCGACATCTCGGAGCAGACCGTCCGGGAGGTCGTGGAGCTGTCCGAGGCGGTCCTGCGCTACGAGGCGCGCTTCCGGGCGGACGGCCTGCTCCCGCCCGACGGCCGCGTGGAGAGCGTCTTCGGCTACGACTTCGGTCGCGCGGTGAACATGGCCCGCTGGGGCCTGAACGCCGGGTACTGCGACGAGGAGGAGGCCGAGAAGCGCGTCCTCACGGCGGGGCACCGCGCCCACCAGGTGTACGGGTCGTGGCAGGAGTTCTCCGCCGGGTACGTCCTCGGCCGGATGCTGCGGTTCGACGAGGGCGAGTTCGGCGAATGGTACGAACGCTCCCTCACCGGCCACCGCGTCCTCGCCGAGGACCCGGGCAGCCCCTGGCGGCGCATGGCCTGGGGCTGACCGTCCGGCTCAGCCCAGCGCGTCGATGTCGGCGATGATCGCCTTGCGCCCCTCCTCGTCCAGCGACGAGGCCGTCACCGCGTTGCGGGCCAGGGAGGCCAGCTCGGCGCGGCCCAGGCCGAACGCCTCGGCCGCGACGCGGTACTCGCCGGTGAGGGTGGTGCTGAACATCGGCGGGTCGTCGCTGTTCAGGGTGACGAACAGCCCCTCCTCCAGCATCCGCGGCAGGGGGTGGGCGGCGAGGTCGGCGACCTGGCCGGTGCAGACGTTGGAGGTCGGGCAGACCTCCAGCGGCAGCTGCGTCTCGCGCAGGTGGGCGACGAGGCGCGGGTCGTCCAGGCAGTTGGTGCCGTGGCCGATGCGCTCGGCGCCGAGCCCCTCGATGGCCTCCCAGATCGTCTCCGGGCCGGTCATCTCCCCGGCGTGCGGGACGCTGCGCAGGCCGGCGGCGCGGGCGGCGGCGAAGGCGTCGCGGAACGCGTCCCGGAACGGCGGGCGGCACTGCTCGATGCCGCCGATCCCGAACCCGACGAGCGTCTCCGGCGGGTGGTGCAGTGCGTGGTCGAGGGTGCCGCGGGCGCCCTCGGCGCCGAACTCGCCGGGGATGTCGAAGATGTAGGCGACGCGGATGCCGAGCCGGTCGCGGGCCTCGCGGGCGGCGAGGTCGAGCGCCTCGGTCACCGCGGGCATCGGCATCCCGGCCCGCTGGTGGGTGTAGGGCGTGACGGTCAGCTCGACGTACCGGACGTTCTGCGCGGCGAGGTCGCGGGCGACGCCGGAGACGAGCGTGCCGACGTCCTCCGGGGTCCGGACGAGGCTCGACACCGACTCGTACACCTCGGCGAAGTGCGGGAAGTCGCGGAACTCGTAGAAGGCGCGCAGCTCGCCCTCGCCGACGGGGACGGGCCCGTCCGGGTGGCGGCGGGCGAGTTCGAGGACGGTCGGGACGGAGGCGGAGCCCACGAGGTGGACGTGGAGCTCGACCTTCGGGAGGGCGTCGATGAACGCCGCGAGGGTGGTGTCGTCGGTAGGCACGCCGCGAAATTAACAGCCCCCCGGTCTGCCGGGACAGGCGAATGCGGCGAACCTCCCACGAAATTGTCAGGAACCCTCCCGTTCGGCAGGATGGTCCCCGTGCGCGCCGCCCGACTGATCTCCGCCGTGCTCCTGCTGCAGTCGCGGGAGACGATGACCGCCGCCGAGCTGGCGCGCGAGCTGGAGGTGTCCGAGCGCACCGTCTACCGGGACATGGAGGCGCTGTCGGCGGCCGGGGTCCCGGTCTACGCCGACCAGGGGCGCGGCGGCGGGTACCGGCTGGTCGGCGGCTACCGGACGCGGCTCACCGGGCTCACCCGCGAGGAGGCCGAGGCGCTGTTCCTGTCCGGGCTGCCCGGCCCCGCCGGCGACATGGGACGCGCCGACGCGCTGGCCGCCGCCGAGCTGAAGGTCCTCGCCGCGCTGCCGAGGGCGCTGCGGGACGCGCCCGCCCGCGCGAACCAGCGCTTCCACCTCGACGCGCCCGGCTGGTTCGGCGAGAGCGGGCCGCCGCCGCTGCTGCGCGACCTCGCCCGCGCCGTGTGGGACGACGAGACCGTGGAACTGCGCTACCGCCGCAAGGACACCGAGGTCACCCGGACGGCGGAGCCGTACGGGCTCGTCCTCAAGAACGGCACCTGGTACCTGGTCGCGCGGGCCGGCGGAGGGCACCGCACCTACCGGGTGGACCGCGTCGCCGCCGTCCGCCCCACCGGGGAGTTCTTCCGGCGCGACGAGGAGTTCGACCTCGCCGGGCACTGGCGCGGTCAGGCCGCCGCCTTCGTGCGGTCGGTGCTGCGCGAGGAGGCCACGGTGCGCCTGTCCCCCGCCGGCATGCGGATCCTGCGGTACGCCGTCGAGCCGTACGCGGCCCGGCAGGCGGCCGCCGCCGCGGGCGAGCCCGACGAGCGGGGGTGGGTGGTGACCGTGCTGCCCGTGGAGTCGGCGCTCGTCGCGGCGTCCGAGCTGAGGCGGCTCGGACCGGAGATCGAGGTCCTCGCCCCGCCGGAACTGCGGGAGCGGATGGCGCGGGACGCCGCCCGGCTCGCGGAGCTGTACCGGGCGGCGGACCGGCCCGCCGGCTAGCGGTACCCGGTGACGTCGGCGGGGCGGCCCGCCTGCTCCACCTCGACGATGTAGCGCCAGGCGTCGGGACGGCTGCCGTCGGCGTCGGTGAACCCGTAGACCTGGGCGAGCCCGCCGCTGGACTGCGACGCCCCGTTCCAGCGCGCCCGCTCCGGGTCGGCGGCCAGGGCCGCGACGGCGCGTCCCACGAACGCCGGCGACTCGGAGATCGCGAAGTGCGGCGTCGCCTTGGTCGCGTCGCGCCAGGTCTCCTCGGTGACGCCGAAGTTGTCGAGCATCGCCTCCGAGCGCAGCCATCCGGGCGTCAGCGAGAGGGCGGTCGCGCCGTAGGGCGCGATCTCCTCCGACTGCGCGAGGGCCATCCGGATGACGGCGGTCTTGGCGAGGTCATAGAAGTAGCCGCATTCCTTGCGGTAGGCCGCGTTGTACTCGGCCGTCCCGTCCGTGATCTCCACGACCAGGCCGCCGGGCTCGCGGATCAGGAGGGGCAGGGCGCAGTGGCTGGTGATGGCGTGGGTGTCGAGGGCCAGCCTGAGCATGCGCAGGCCGTCGTCCAGGGACTGCTCCCACAGCGGTTTGCCGAACTCGAAGAGGCGGTCCGCGCCCCAGACGTCGTTGACGAGGACGTCCAGCCGCCCGCGCTCGCCGTCGATGCGGCGCACGAGGGCGGCGACCCGTGCCGGGTCGAGGTGGTCGACCTGGACGGCGATGCCCTCGCCGCCCGCGGCCGTGACCAGCTCGGCGGTCTCCTCGATGGTCTCGGGACGGTCCATCTCCGACCGTTGGGTCCGGGTGGACCGTCCCGTCACGTAGACGGTCGCGCCCGCGGCGCCGAGCTGGACGGCGATTCCCCGGCCCGCTCCGCGCGTGGCGCCCGCGACCAGTGCGATCTTTCCTGTCAGTGGACGGCTCATGGGGACGATGCTGGCACCGAAACCTGACAGTTCTCGTCAGGTTTTCACCCCGGCCGGCCATGTTCCGGTCAGGTGAAGATGCTCACCCCGCCGGGGCCGACGAGAAGTCCGACGACGATGAGGACGATGCCCCAGAGAAGATCGCGCCGCGCGAGGATCACGTAGATGCCGGCGATCACCAGGATGACCGCGATGAGCCACAGGATTGTCATCATGGCCCCCGGCGTCCCCCCAGAGAGACCCAAGAAACCACAAGCACGTTACGGATGACCGAATTATCCGTTTTGTTGCGGAGGAGGGAGGGCAGCCCTCCCCCCTCCGCGGGATAACGGCGATCACCCGCACCCCGGACCGGCGGCGCGCTGTGACCGGGAACAAGTCTTCCGCCGCGACGGGGGCCGCGACAGGAACCTCAGGCCCATTTCCGGGCCCCCGTCCCTAGTGCTTCGGAACTACGGGCCCTCCGCCCAGGGGGCCGTCAGCCGCCGGCGCGGCACAGGCGCAGGACGTTGGCGACGATGCGGTGACCGGCGCCCCCGGCCGCGGTGAGGATCGACTCGGGATGGAACTGCACGGCCCAGCGCCGCCGCACCGGGTCCTCGATCGCCATGACGACGTCCCCGGTCAGCGCTGTGATCTGAAACCCCTTCACCCGGTCGGGCGTGGCGTGCAGCGAGTGGTAGCGGGCGGCGGTGAACTCCTCCGGCACGCCCTCGAACAGGTCGCCCCCCGTGACCTTCACCTGGCCGGGCTTGCCGTGGGACGGCTCGGGCAGCAGCGACAGCTCGCCGCCGGCGTGCTCGACCATCGCCTGCAGCCCGAGGCAGACGCCGAACACCGGAAGCTTCCGGGCGTCCAGCTCGTCCAGGAGCGCGCGGGTGCCGAAGTCCTCCGGGCGTCCGGGGCCGGGCGACAGCACGACCAGGTCGGGGGCGTGCTCGTCCAGCATCCGGATCGGGAACCCGTGCCGCAGGGTCGCCACAGAGGCGCCGTGCTGGCGGAAGTAGTCGGACAGGGTGTTGACGAACGAGTCCTCGTGGTCGACGAGCAGCACCCTGACGCCCTCGCCCGGCTGCGCGGGGAGCGGCGCCTCCTGCGGCGCGGCCCCGGCGCCCTTGCGCGCGGCGGCGAGCGCGCTCAGCAGGGCGCTGGCCTTGAGGTGCGTCTCGCGCTCCTCCTCGTCGGGGTCGGAGTCGTAGAGCAGCGTCGCGCCGGCGCGGACGGTCGCCACGCCGTCGCGGATCTGCGCGGTCCGCAGCGTCAGGCCGGTGTTCATCGAGCCGTCGAAGCCGACACAGCCGACCGCGCCGCCGTACCAGCGGCGGGGCGAGTCCTCGTGGTCCTCGATGAACTGCATCGCCCACGCCTTGGGCGCGCCCGTGACGGTGACCGCCCACATGTGGGTGAGGAACGCGTCGAGCGCGTCGAAGCCCGGGCGCAGCCGCCCCTCGATGTGGTCGACGGTGTGGATGAGCCGGGAGTAGATCTCGATCTGCCTGCGGCCGAGGACGCGCACGCTGCCGGGCACGCAGATCCGGGACTTGTCGTTGCGGTCCACGTCGGTGCACATGGTCAGCTCGGACTCGTCCTTCGCCGAGGACAGGATGGTGCGGATCTGCTCGGCGTCCTCCAGCGGGTCGGCGCCGCGCCTGATCGTCCCGGCGATCGGGCAGGTCTCGACGCGGTCGCCGCTGACCCGGACGAACATCTCCGGCGACGCGCCGACCAGGAACTCGCCGTCGCCGAGGTTGAACAGGAACTCGTACGGGGCCGGGTTGGACTCCCGCAGCCGCTCGAAGAAGGCGGCGGGCGCGTCGCAGCGGCCGTACATCGCGTGCCCCGGCGTGACCTCGAACAGGTCGCCCCGGACGAACTTCTCCTTGGCGTTTCGCACCATCTGCGCGTAGACGCCGGGGACGGGCTGCGCCGGGACGCCGGCCCGCCGCCGGACCGGCGTCGCCCCGGTGTCGCGCGGCAGACCCGCGGTGCCCGACCCGTCGACCTCGAACTCGTAGGAGATCCGGTGCGAGGTCTCGCGCTTGCGGTCGACGACGACCATCTCGTCGGCCAGGTGCAGGACGAGGTCGCGCTGGTCGTCAGGCCGCTCCAGCCTGGTCCGCAGGGGCTCGAACTGCAGCGACAGGTCGTACCCGAACGCCCCGTAGAGGCCGAGGTGGGGGTCGTCGCAGCGGAACAGGTCGACGATGGCGCGCAGCGCCGTGAAGACGGTCGGCTGGCGGCTGCGCTCCTCCTCGGTGAAGAAGCCCTCGGCCGCCGGGACGAAGAGCTCGAACAGGCCGGGCTCGTCGGTCCGCACCTCGCCGACGCCGCGCAGCGCCCCCGCCAGCGCGGGCAACACGATCCGGCCGCGCCCGTTCAGCGGCCGGACGGCGACCGTCCGGCCGCGCGCGACGATCTCCAGGCAGGGATCGACGTAGGCCATGTGCCAGCGGCTGTAGCGGCCCGGGTACTCCATGCCGGAGCTGAGCACGCCCCCGCGCCGCTCCCCCACGGCGGCGACGAGGACGTTCAGCACGTCGGACTTGCGCTCGGAGTCGACCGGGACGGCGGTACGGGTCACCCGTACGCCCCCGGCCGTGACGAACTCGCTGGTCAGCGGCTGTCGTGAGACGGTCTCCACCGCGGTGGCCCCTCATGTCGGGCCCCCACCGGGCGTCGCGAACACGAAACGACCGCCGGGTGAGGGCGGTCGCCTGGTCTTGAACACGCGCGAACCGGCACCGCCTCAGCGGCGCCACCACCACCGGGAGGCTGCGGTTCGCATGCGGCGAGGTTACCATGACGCCCCCGCACGGGGTCGGCCGTACACCGAGAGCGACGTCCATGACCTGGACGAACACCGCCCCCCAGCCGGGCGGGGGCGCCCCTGTCTCGCTCGCAGGCGACGGGCGGCCCTAGCCGGAGACGGCTGCCGCGCGGACCGCCCTGACCGTTCCCTGACGCGGCGCCGACCGGTTCCCTACCTGGCCCTTCCCAGGGTGGAGCGATCCACCGAAGTCGTGCCGCGGCCGATATCCGGCTGTGACCAGGGGGTGTGTAGGCTCGCCCGGCCGCACCCCCGGCACGGTCCCGTCACGCGACCCGGGCGGACCGTGCGCGGGCAAGACGAGGAGGACCCCATGACTCCCGACGACTCCCGGGAACCGACTCCGACCCAGCCTCCGCCGCCGGTCGCCGACCGCACCGACCGGAGCCCCTGGAACTGGCTGCTGATCGTGCCCGTCGCGCTCCCGCTGCTCACGTTCCTCTACAACAGCGACAAGCCCCGCCTCGCGGGCTTCCCCGCCTTCTACTGGATCCAGCTGGCCTTCATCCCGCTGGGCGTCGCCTGCACCGTCCTCGTGTACCAGATGACGAAGAAGCGGGGCTGAGCCGATGGCACGCGACCACCTCACCGAGATCATCGTCTTCGCCGTCCTGTTCCTGCTGGTCAGCGGGATGGGCTTCGTCGCCGCCCGGTGGCGGCGGCCCGCCTCCATGCACAGCCTCGACGAGTGGGGCCTCGGCGGCCGCAACTTCGGCAGCTGGATCACCTGGTTCCTGATCGGCGGCGACCTCTACACCGCCTACACGTTCGTGGCCGTCCCGGCGCTGGTGTTCGGCGCGGGCGCGGCGGGCTTCTTCGCCGTCCCGTACACGATCGTCGTGTACCCGCTGGTGTTCCTGGTACTGATCAAGCTCTGGTCGGTGTCGCACGTGCACGGCTTCGTGACGCCGGCCGACTTCGTCCGGGCCCGGTTCGGCTCCCCGACGCTGGCGCTCGTCATCGCGATCACCGGCATCGTCGCCACGATGCCCTACATCGCGCTGCAACTGGTCGGCATCGAGGCGGTGCTGAAGGCGATGGGCGTGAACGGGCACTGGCCGATCATCATCGCGTTCGTGATCCTCGCGGCCTACACCTACCAGTCCGGGCTGCGCGCGCCCGCGCTGATCGCCTTCGTCAAGGACGTGCTGATCTACCTGGTCATCATCGTCGCGGTGCTGTACATCCCGGCGAAGCTCGGCGGCTGGGGCGACATCTTCGACGCCGCCAAGGCGAAGTTCGACAAGACGCCCGCGCCGGGCGACGGCATCACGGTCGCCGCCAGCGGCCAGCTGAACTACGCGATGCTGGCGCTCGGCTCGGCGATGGCGCTGTTCCTCTACCCGCACAGCATCACCGGCGTGCTGGCCAGCAAGAACCGCAACGTGATCAAGCGCAACATGGCGGCGCTGCCCGCCTACAGCTTCGTGCTCGGCCTGATCGCGCTGCTCGGCTACATGGCCATCGCGGCGGGGGTGAAGCCGGTCAGCACCGGCGGCAAGCCCGACACCAACACCGTGGTCCCGCTGCTGTTCGACCACATGTTCCCGGACTGGTTCGCGGGCGTGGCGTTCGCCGCCGTCGGCATCGGCGCGCTGGTCCCGGCGGCGATCATGTCGATCGCGGCGGCCAACCTGTTCACCCGCAACATCTACAAGGAGTACATCCGGCGGGACGCCGACGCCAAGGAGGAGGCGACCGTCAGCAAGCTGGTCTCGCTGATCGTCAAGGCCGGGGCGGTCGTGTGCATCCTCGCCCTCGACCCCGAGTTCTCGATCGACCTGCAGCTCATCGGCGGCGTCATCATCCTGCAGACGCTGCCGGCGGTGGGTCTCGGCCTCGTCACCCGCTGGTTCCACCGCGGCGCCCTCATCGCCGGCTGGGCCGCGGGCATGGCGGCCGGCCTGTGGATGCTGTACCAGATCCCGAACCCCGCCAAGGGCAAGGAGCACTTCGGCGGCTCGGCCTACCCGCTGAGCGACCTCGGCCTGGACACCAAGACGACGGTGTACGTCGGCATGCTGGCGCTCGCCGTCAACGTGGTGGTCGCGGTCGCCGGCACCCTGGTCTGCAAGGCCGCCAAGCTCGCGGACGGCAAGGACGCCACGCGCGCGGCGGACTACCTCGCCGACGAGGGCGACCCGAAGATCAAGGATCTGGAGCTGAGCGCGAGCACCTGATCCTTCCGATCATCGGCGGCGCCGCCGCGTCAAGATTCCCGGACTGACCGGGAACGGACGGGCGGCGCCGCCTGCGCGTTCCGCGGTGGCCGGATCAGGCGCGGCCCCGCGGCAAACTATTAGGTTACTTTCCTATTCATGCCGAACCGACCCGCGGCCGTGCTGTCGGCCGCCGCGCTCGCCGCGAGCCTCGCGGCCATCGTCACGCCGGGAGCCGCCGCGGCGGACTGCCACCCGGACGCGCGCGATCTCATGGTCACCTACCAGCCGGTGGACCATACCGTCGCCGACGCGCAGTACCACCGCGCGCGGCTGACCATCGACAACCGCGGCGACCGCTGCGCGCTGGGCTCCGGCGGATGGGCGATGCGCTTCAACGCCGTCCGCCGGCCCGCCGCCGTCCTGGACGGCGCGGCCGGCGACACCGCCCGCGCGCAGCTCGCGGCCCAGGGCCTCGCGATCACCCGCGCGGACGACGCGCGCAGCGGCGACTTCTACACGCTCGAGCCCGCGGACGGTTTCGAGGCGGTCGCCCCCGGTGAGCGGCGCGCGATCGACGTGAACTTCGAGCTGTGGGCCGTGCACAAGTCCGACGCGCCCGCCGGGTGGACGGTCTCCTTCGGCGGCGGGCGTCCCTCGTGGGTCCCGGCCAAGGCGCTGCTGGACCCGGCCGACCCGAAGCAGACCACCGCCTTCTCGGGCGACCACCGGCCGGTGCAGACGGCCGCGTCGCGGTACGCCGAGAACACGGCGCGCAGGCTCGACCTCACCCTGCGGCAGAGCATCGTCCCGCAGCCGCTGTCGGCGGCCGCGTCCGGCGGCACGGTCGCGATCGGCGGCGGGTCGCGCCTCTCGGCGCCGGGCCCGCTGCGCGGGGAGGCGGCCTACCTGCGCTCCGCGCTGGACGACGTGACCGCCGGGCGCGGCGCGCCCGTCTCGCTTGCCGTCGACCCGAAGCTCGACGTCGACCGCGACGGCAAGGCCGACGCGGAGGGCTACACGCTGACCGCCGGCGGCGGCGGCGTCCGGATCACCGGCACCGACCGGGCCGGGGTCCTTTACGGCGTCCAGACGCTGCGGCAGCTCGTTCCCGCCGGCGCGTACGCGGCGGCGGCGAAGGGGCGCCGCCCGGCCACGGTGGACGTGCCGCGCGCGCGGATCTCCGACGCGCCGCTGTTCGGCTACCGGGGCCTGCAGATCGACGTGGGCCGCCACTTCGAGACCAGGCAGACGATCGAGAAGTTCCTCGACCTGATGAGCTTCACCAAGCTCAACCGGCTGCACCTCGGCCTGACCAACGACGAGGGGTGGCGGCTGCAGATCCCGGGGCTGCCCGAGCTGACCGGGTTCGGCTCCAGGCGCGAGTTCGACCTGCGGGAGACCGGCGCGCTGCACCAGGGCATGGGGTCGGCGGACGACCTGCGCCCCGGCGACGGCATCTCCGGCAAGGCGTCCGGCGAGACCGAGGCCAACCTCGGCCGCACGCCCGCCTACCAGGGTTTCGAGCAGGGCACGCTCAACTTCGTCGGGAAGGGGAGCGGCTTCTACTCCGTCCAGGACTTCGAGGAGATCCTCAGGTACGCGGCCGAGCGGCACATCGAGGTCGTCCCCGAGCTGAACTTCCCGGCGCACGCGCGGGCGGCCGTCCAGTCGATGGAGCGCCGGTACCAGCGGACGCACGACTCCGCGTACCGGCTGCTGGACCCGGCCGACACGAGCCGGCACACCAGCGTCCAGTACTACACCGACAACCTCGCGAACCCGTGCCTGCCCAGCACCTACGCCTTCCTGGACAGGGTCGCGTCCGAGGTGGCGAAGATGTACGAGCGCGCGGGCGCGCCGCTCAACCGCCTCAACCTCGGCGGCGACGAGCCGCCGGGCCCGCCCGAGGGCTGGTGGTCCGGCTCCCCGGCGTGCCGCAAGGCGCCGGACACGGCCGGGAAGTCCGGTGAGGAGCTGAAGGAGCTGTTCTTCACCCGCTGGAACGGCATCGCGCACAAGTACGCCCCCGCGACCTCCGGCTGGGAGGACATCACCGACCCGGACCGCTCGTTCCGCCTCAAGGGGTTCACGCCGCTGCCCTGGCAGAACGTCTGGGGCTGGGGACGCGAGGACTGGGCCTACCGGTTCGCCAACGAGGGCACACCGGTGATCCTCGCGCACGCCACGAACCTGTACATGGACCTCGCCTACGACAAGGACCCGGACGAGCCCGGCTACTACTGGGCCGCCTACGTGGACGAGAAGAGCACCTTCGGCTACCAGCCGTTCGACGTGTACGCCAACGCCACCGAGGACCGCTGGGGCAACCCGATCACGCCGAACCCGGCCTGGACGAAGCTGACCCCCGAGGGCCGCAAGAACATCCTCGGCCTGGAGGCGCAGCTGTGGGCCGAGAACGGCAAGGCGCCCGGGATCCGCGAGTACCAGGCGTTCCCGAAGCTGCTCGGCGTCGCCGAGCGGGCCTGGAACCGCGACACCCCCGCGCCCGACAGGATGGACGCGGCCTGGAACGTCTTCAGCAACACGCTCGGCCAGAAGACGTTCCCGCTCCTGTCGTTCTACAAGCCGGTGGGCCTGCGCGGCACCGGGGTGAACTACCGCGTCCCGCCGCCCGGCGCGAAGATCTCCGAAGGGACGCTCTCGGCGAACGTCCGTGACCCGGGCCTGGCGGTCGAGTACTCCACCGACGGCGTGGACTGGCGCCCCTACACGGCGCCGGTGCGGGCCGGCGCGTACGCGCTGGCCCGGACCCGAAGCGCGGACGGCCGCACCAGCCGCATCTCGCCGGTCGGCGTCCCGGCCTGGCAGGGCGGCGCGGCCTACAGGGCGGGCGCACTGGTGCGCCACCAGGGCGAACTCTTCCGCGCGACCCGCGGCGGTTCTGGCAAGGAACCGGGCCGCGAAACCGGCCACTGGGCCCTGCTCCAGTAACCCGGGCGCCTCCCGACCGGCACGGCGACGGCCCGGTCGTCCGCTCACGCGGACGGCCGGGTCGTTTTCTTTTCGGCTCTTGACAGGCGGACGGGTGAACATCCAAGGTGTGTGAACGATCACGTTAACGTTAATGTGACATCCCGGAAACAGGAAGGCCCCCTCGGATGAGGACCACGCGTCCCCCCGCCCGTCCCCCCGCCCGCCGCCTGGCGATCCTGACCGCCGGGCTCGCCGCCGCGGCGCTGCTCGTCCCCGCCACGGGCGCGCAGGCGGCACAGGGCCCGCAGCGCAAGATCGACCTGCGGATCGCGACCTACAACACCTGCGGGCACGGATGCCTGCCGACCACGCAGGCCTGCGTCGACACGATCGGGCGCGACTGCGCGACCAAGCTGGAGCCCTGGGCCGACGGGCGCGCCGCGCGGGTCGCCGACGACATCGTCCGGGCGCGCGCCGGGGTCGTCGTCACCCAGGAGATCGGCAACAACCCCACCCCGACGCAGCCCGGCGTGGACGTGGAGTCGTTCCGCGCCCCGCTGACCAAGGCGATGAGCGCCCGCGGCTACGCCGAGGCCCCCGCCGACTACGCCGGGACCCGGCACCCTCAGGAGGGCTACCCGCTGAAGTCCGGCGCCGGCCGCTACACCTACTACGACGCCCGCAGGTTCTCCCACCTGGACGAACGCGGCCGCGCGCTCCCCCACGACCTGCTGTGGCTGCCGGACTCCACCGAGATCTACGGCAAGACGATGACCTGGAACACCCTGCGTGACCTGCGCTCCGGGCTGCGCTTCGTGGTCGTCGACATGCACCTGGAGTACCGCAAGAACGGCGCGGCCGACCCCAACGGCTGGACCAAGAACTGGGACGAGGTCCGCTACCTCGACGCGCGCCGGACGGCCGAGTACCTCACCCGGGACAACGCCTACACCCGGCGGCTGCCGATCGTGTTCGCCGGGGACATGAACTCGGCGTCGAAGGAGGACGGCCACAGCGCCTACGACGCCTTCTCCGACGTCGGCTACGCCGACTCGTTCGAGGCCGCGCCCGCGAACCGCCGCACCGGCGCCGAGTACGCCTCGTTCAACGGCGGCAAGATCCCGCTGCCGAGGTCCGAGGACAAGATCGACCACATCTTCGTCCGCAACGGCACGCGCGTCCTGCAGTGGACGCTCGTCCCGCAGACCACCGCCCAGACCGGCGAGCCGCGCGACCTGCTGCGGTCCGACCACAACATGGTGCACGCCACCGTCAGGATTCAGGAGCCCACCCGATGACCGACCCCGCGAGCGACCCGTCGCTGGTCGCGCAGCTGCGCCGGGCCGACCCCGCGCTGTCCCGCTTCAACCCGCTGGACCGGATCCTCGTCCACGACGAGTTCAACACCGGCACCCACGGCTGGATCGAGCTGCTCGGCAACTACGACGGGCACGGCAACCTCGACACCGTCGACGACCACATGCGCGACTTCCGGCCGCCGCAGCTCAGCTCCTGCAACTTCTTCGACGTCGGCACGCACGGCGCGATGTCCGGGACGTACGCGCTGAAGGTCGCGACGCGTCCCGTCGCCGGGCACACCGGCGTGGCGATCCGGCGGCTCACGATGGCCGGACGGGGGCGGGTGCAGTTCGAGGCGTACCTGACCTTCAAGACCGAGGCGGCCTCGGAGGAGAACCAGGCGGCGTCGAAGGCGGGCGCCGGCGAGTGGGACGCGAACCTGCACCCGTCCGAGCAGCAGTTCGGCGCGTTCACCATCGCGACCGACATCTGCGACGGCGTCCGCTACCACTGCGTCGCCCGCTACCTGAACACCGACCTGGAGAACCGGCTGCGGCGCGAGTGGGTGTACCCCACGGTGCCCGAGCCGACCCCGCGCGAGCACTTCGAAGGCAAGATCAAGCTGCCGCCGACCGCGGACTTCACCGCCCCGGAGCCGGACGACTGGAAGCCGTTCGGCGGTCCGCAGGAACTCTGCTACAACGAAGTGCCCACCAAGGTGAACTGGCACTACGTGCGCTGGGTGATCGACACCAGCACCCGCTCGAACATCGAACTGCAGGTGAACGACACCGTCTACGACATGCGCGACGTGCCGGTGCCGCCGTACGAGGAGGAGTACGGCTCCCTGGGCAACCTGCTGAACTTCTACGTCTCGGTCAGGACGCACACCGACGTGCGCAACTTCCTGTTCCTGGACTCTGTCCTGATCTCGGTCGACTGGTGAGGAGCCCCCAGAGCATGCGCGAGTCGTTCACGGCGGTACTGGAACGCAACCGCACCCTCGCGGGCGGTTTCGCGACGGAGCCGTACGAGGTGGCGTGGGCCGCGGAGGCCCGCTGGTTCGTCCGGACGCTGGAGCGGACCGGTACCGGCACCCTGATGCGGGTCACCACGCAGGTCTCCCCCGACGGCCTGCACTGGTGCGACCTGGACCCCGAGCGGGAGGTGACCGGCGACCTCGTCACCTGGGAGTCGTCCGGCTTCGGCGGCTGGCTGCGGCTGAAGGGCGCCGTCGAGGGCGAGGACGGCGGCGGCGAGGCGTCGGCGAAGGTCATGATCTACCTCGCGCTGAAGAGCTGAGAGGAGCCGTCATGGACGTGCGCAGGCGCGAGTTCCTCGCCCTGACCGGCCTGGCCGCCTCCGCCGCGGCGCTCGGCGGCTGCGCGACGCCGGGGGCGGCGGCCGCCCCGGACGGCTCGCTGCGCGCCGCGTTCGGGCAGCCGGTCACCGACCTCGACCCCTACAACGCGGGGACGGCGGTCGACGAGGCGTCGCTGATCGTCAAGCGGCTGGTGTTCGACACGCTCGTCCGCTACGAGGGCGGGCGGCTCGCGCCCGGCCTGGCGACGTCGTGGCGGCGGACGGACGACACGACGTGGGTGTTCGACCTGCGTCCCGGCGTCCGCTTCCACGACGGGAGCCCGCTGACCGCGCGGGACGTCGTCGCCTGCGTGGAGCGCACCAAGGCCGTGAAGTCGGCGCAGACCGCGCTGTGGGCCACGGTGAAGTCCGCGCGGGCGGACGGCGACCACCGGGTCACGTTCGTGACGGACGGTCCGATGGGCACGCTGCCGGTGAACCTGACGCTGCTGTTCATCGTCCCGGCCCGGCGCGTGGCCGACCCGGCGCAGAAGCGCCGCCCCGTGGGCTCGGGCCCGTTCCGCGTGACGGGGTTCACCCCGTCGACCAACGTGGAGCTGGCCCGGTTCGACGGGTACTGGGGAGGCCCCGCCGGGCTGCCCGGCATCTCGATGCCGTTCATCGCCGAGACCTCCAGCGCGATCACGGCCCTGCGCAACGGGGACGTCGACCTGCTGTGGCCCGTCCCGTCCGACCAGCTCCGCGAGGTGCGGGGGCGGCGCGGGGTCAGGGTCGAGACCGTGCCGAGCTGGACCTACTACCTCACGTGGTTCAACTGCGGCCGCAAGCCGTTCACCGATCCGCGGGTCCGGCGGGCGATGTGCCAGGCCCTGGACATGGAGGAGATCGTCGGGAAGCTGTTCGGCGCGGGCGCCGAGCAGATGCGCGCCCCGATTCCCTCGACCGTCTTCGGCCACGCCGAGCAGGCGCCGTACCAGCACGACCCGGGCGCGGCCCGCGCGGCGCTGCGCGCCGCGGGCCTCGGCGACGGCTTCGAGACCACGATGATGTGGTTCGACGCCACCGGACCCCTCGCCCGCGAGCTGGCCCAGTCGATGATCTCGGCGTGGGCGCGGATCGGGGTGAAGGTCAGGCCGCAGAGCATCGAGAAGGCCCAGTGGCTGCAGCGCCTCAACTCCCTCGACTGGGACATGGAGCTGCAGACCAACACCGTGACGACCGGCGACGCCGCCTTCACCCTCGGCCGGCTCTACACCTCCAAGGCCAACCGGATGGGCTACCGCAACCCCGGGCTGGACGCGGTGCTCGCCGAGGCCGGGCAGGCCGCCGACCCCGGGCGCCGCGAGGAGCTGTACGGGCGGGCCTGCAAGACGATCTGGGACGACGCGGTCGGGATCTTCCCCGCCGCGCTCACCACCGCCTACGGGCTGCGGAGCGGGCTCACCGGCTTCACCCCGGCGGCGAACAACCAGCCGGACCTGTCCACGGTCAGGAGGAACCCATGACACCCCGCCGCAGGGCCACCCTGCGGGACATCGCCGCCGCCCTCGACCTGTCGGTCAACACGGTGTCCCGCGCCCTGGCCGGCAAGGACGCGGTCAGCCCCGAGACCCGCGAGCGGGTGCGGGCCGAGGCCGACCGCCTCGGCTACGTGCCGAACACGATGGCGCGGTCCCTCGTGCAGGGCAACGCGATGACCCTCGGCCTGGTCATAACCAACCCGTCCAACCCCTTCTACACGCGCCTGATCAGCGCGATCGAGGAGCGCGGCCGGGTCCACGGCTACTCGCTGATGCTGATGGTCACCGAAGACAGCGTGGACAACGAGAAGCGCGTCGTGGACGAGCTGATGCGCTGGGGCGTGGACGGCGTCCTCGCGGTGCCCGTCCAGCACGGGATCGACCACTGGGACCGGCTCCGCAAGTCCGGGACGCCCGTCGTCCTGGTCAACCGCGACCTGCCCGGGCTCGACACCGACCTCGTCGGCGTCGACTACTACGACAGCGCGCGGCGCGCCACCGAGCACCTCGTCGCCGAGGGCGCCCGCGACCTGTACCTCGTCGAGGAGGACCTGGACATCTCGCCCGTGGCGGAACGCGTCCGGGGGTTCCGGGCGGTGCTCGACGAGCACGGCATCGCGGTGCGCGACGACCACATGGTGAAGGTGCCGACCCGGCGCCGCGAGGCCAGCTCGCAACCGTGGGACCCGGTGGACTCCTACGAGATCGGCCGCGAGCTCGCCGGCCGCATGGGGCCGGGCGCCGCCGTCCTGGCCGGCAACGACTACTTCGCGCTCGGCGTGTACCGGGCGCTCACCGAGCACGGGCTGAGCATCCCCGGCGACGTCCGCGTGGCCGGGCACGGCGACCACCCGTTCGCCGCCTACCTCGCGCCGCCGCTCACCACGGTCCGGCTGCCGGCCGCCGGCGTCGGCGCCGCCGCGGTGGACCGGCTCCTCGAACGGATGTCGGGCGAGTCCGCCGCGGGCTCCCCGCGGCAGACCCTGCTGCCCGCGGAACTGGTCGTCCGCGCCTCGTCGCGGACCGCGAACGGAGGCGCCTGATGGGACGGTTCCTGCTGAGGCGGGCCGGGCAGGCCCTGATCGTGGCCTGGGGCGCCATCACGGTCGTGTTCCTCGTCGTGCGCGTCGTCCCCGGCGATCCCGCGACGCTGATCCTCGGGCCAGACGCCGGCCCCGCGCAGCTCGCCTCCGTCCGAGCCGACTTCGGGCTGGACGAGCCGCTCTGGCAGCAGTACCTCGCGCACATGGGCGAGGTGCTGCGCGGCGACTTCGGCGACTCGTGGCGGCTCGGCGGCGGCGCGATGGGCGCCGTCCTGGACCGGTTCCCCGCCACCCTGACGCTGGCCGCGCTCGCGCTGGTCATCACCCTCGCCGCCGGCTACCCGCTCGGCATGCTGTGCGCCCGGCGGCCCGGCAAGATCCTCGACCTGCTCGTCTCGACGGGCTCGCTGGTCGGGCAGGCGGTGCCGTCGTTCTGGCTCGGCATCGTGCTGATCCTGCTGTTCGCCCGGCAGCTGAACTGGCTGCCGAGCACGGCGGGCGGCGGCCCGGAGGCGGTGATCCTGCCCTCGGTGACGCTGGCGCTGCCGTTCGTCGGATGGCTGGCCCGGCTCGTCCGCAACGGCGCGCTGGAGGAGAGCGGCAAGGACTACGTCCGCACCGCCCGCGCGAAGGGCACCGGCGAGGGCGCCGTGATGTACGTGCACGTGGCGCGCAACATCGCGCTGCCGGTCGTCACCGTCCTCGGGCTGCTGATGGGCAACTTCATCGCCAACGCGGTGATCATCGAGGTCGTGTTCTCCTGGCCGGGCATCGGCTCGCTGATGGTGGACGCGATCACCAACCGCGACTACGCCGTCGTCGAGGCCGCGATCGTCACGATCACGGTCTCCTACATCGCGCTGAACCTCCTCGTGGACGTCCTGTGCGTCGCCCTCGATCCTCGTCTCACCCCGGAGAACGCATGAGTGCCATCGCTCCCGCCGCGATCCCGGTCCCCGCGGTCCGGCGGCGCAGGAGGCTGCCCGCGCGGGCGTGGGCGGGCCTCGGAATCGTCGGGCTGTTCGTCCTGGCGGCCGTGTTCGGGCCGATGCTGATGCCCTACGACCCGGCCGCGACGGACCTGCCGCACCGGCTGCTGGCGCCGGGCTCCCGGCTCGGGGACGGGTCGGTCGCGTGGCTCGGCACCGACCAGGTCGGGCGCGACATGCTGACCGCCCTGCTCGCCGGAAGCCGCGTGTCGCTGCTGGTCGGCGCCGCCACCGTGCTCATCGGCGGCGCCGTGGGCCTGGTGGCGGGACTGGTGTCCGGCTACTTCGGCGGGTGGACCGACAGCGTCCTGTCCCGGTTCGGGGACGTGCAGCTGGCGTTCCCGTCGATCCTGCTGGCCATCCTCATCGCGGGCGTCCTCGGCCCGAGCGTCACCAACATCGTCATCACGCTGGCGGTGACCCGCTGGGTGATCTTCGCCCGGGTGGTGCGGGCGTCCGCGCTCGCGACCCGGGACCTGGAGTTCGTCGACTCGGCGCGGGTGCTCGGCGCGGGGCACGCGCGGATCCTGTTCCGGCACGTGCTGCCGTCGTGCTGGCAGCCGCTGCTGGTCGCCGCGACCGTGCAGATCGGCCTGGTCATGGTGGCGGAGGCGTCGCTGAGCTTCCTCGGCCTCGGCATCCCGCCGGACCAGGCGTCGTGGGGCGCGACCGTCTCGGCGGGCCGCGACTACCTCGGCTCGGCCTGGTGGATCTCCACGATGCCGGCGATCGCGCTGGCCGCCGTCGTCACCGGCGTCGGCCTCGTGGGCGACGCCTTCCGCGACCTGACCGACCCGCGCTCCCAGATCTGATGGCGCACATCCCATGGAGACGCACATGACCGTTCCAGCCGTCGACCGCGCGGACGCCCCCGCCCCGGGGGACGTGGCCGCGGAGCTGCGCGACGTGCACATCGGGTTCCGCTCCGGCCGGCAGGTCACGCCGGTCGTGCGGGGCGTCGACCTGCGGCTGCGGCGCGGCCGCGTGCTCGCCCTGGTGGGCGAGTCCGGCAGCGGCAAGAGCCTGACCTCCCTCGCGCTCATCGGGCTGCTGCCGCCCGGCGCGCAGGTCACCTCGGGCTCGGTCGTCCTGGACGGCGAGGACACGGGCGGGTTCTCCGCCCGGCGCTGGCGCGAGACCCGCGGCAGCCGCGTCGCGATGATCTTCCAGGACCCGATGGCGGCGCTGAACCCCGGTTTCGCCGTCGGCCCGCAGATCGCCGAGCCCTTCCGGCGGCGCCTCGGCCTCGGCCGGCGGGAGGCCCGGGAACGGGCGGTCGCGCTGATGCGCGAGGTCGGCATCGCCGCCGCCGAGTCCCGGTACGGCGACCATCCGCACGAGTTCTCCGGCGGCATGCGGCAGCGCGCGGTGATCGCGATGGCGCTCGCGCTGGGCCCGTCGGTGCTGCTCGCCGACGAGCCCACCACCGCGCTCGACGTCACCGTGCAGGCGCAGATCCTGCGACTGCTCGCGCGCCGGCAGCGCGAGGCCGACCTCGCGACGCTGCTGGTCTCGCACGACCTCGGCGTGGTGGCGCGGGTCGCGCAGGACGTCGCGGTCATGTACGCCGGGCGGATCGTGGAGCGGGGCCCGCTGGACGCCGTCTACACCCGTCCCGCCCACCCGTACACGCTCGGCCTGCTGGAGGCCATGCCGGACGCCGGGTCCGGCGGTCGCCTCAAGCCGATCGACGGCGTCCCGCCGGACCCTCGGCACCGTCCCGGTGGCTGCGCGTTCCACCCGCGCTGCCCGTTCGCGACCGACCGGTGCCGCACCGAGGACCCGCCGCTCGCCGAGGACGGCGACCGCGCGGTCGCCTGCCACCACTCCGCGGAGGTCGTCGCCTCCCAGCACAGCGAGGAGCCCCGATGACGGCCACCGCGCAGGACACCGAGGTCGTGCTCAAGGTCAGCGGCCTGGAGGCGGGGTACGAGCGCCCCGGCCGCCACGGGTTCGGGAGGCGGCGGGTGCCCGTCGTCGCCGGCCTCGACCTGACCGTGCGGGCCGGGCGGACGCTCGGCGTGGTCGGCGAGTCGGGCTGCGGCAAGTCGACGCTGGCGCGGGCCGTGGTGGGGCTGCGCCCCGCGTTCGCCGGGTCGATCGAGTTCGCGGGCGCGGACCTGGCGTCCGTCCCGCCGCGGCGGCGCCGCCGCATGAGCCGCGACCTGCAGATGGTGTTCCAGGACCCCTACACGTCGCTGAATCCGAGGATGACCGTCGCCGACGTCATCGCCGAGGGCTGGCGCGTCCATTCCGGGATCGTGCCGCGCGGCCGGGAGGACGCCGAGGTCGCCCGGCTCCTCGATCTGGTGGGCCTGAGCCCCGAGCACGGCCCCCGGCACCTGCACCAGCTGTCGGGCGGCCAGTGCCAGCGCGTCGCGATCGCCCGCGCCCTGGCGCTGAAGCCGAAGCTCCTGGTGTGCGACGAGGCGGTGTCCGCGCTGGACGTGTCGGTCCGCGCGCAGATCCTCAACCTGCTGGCCGACCTGCAGTCCGAGCTGGGCGTGGCGTACCTGTTCATCTCCCACGACCTGGACGTCGTCCGGCACATCGCCGACGACGTCGCCGTGATGTACCTCGGGACGATCGTGGAGCAGGGCCCGGCCGCCGAGGTTTTCGGCGACCCGCAGCACCCCTACACGCGGGCGCTGCTGTCGGCGGCGCCGTCCGTCCGCGACCGGCCGGACGACGACGCGGGCGAGATCGTGCTGCGCGGGGAGGTGCCGTCGCCGGCCGAGCCGCCGAGCGGGTGCCGGTTCCGGACCCGCTGCTACATGGCCGCCGGCGTCTGCGAGCGGGAGACGCCCGCGCTCGTCCCGCGGGGCGGGCCGCCCCAGGCGGTGGCCTGCCACTTCGCCGACGGCGCCGGCGCGACGGCCCCGCCCGTGGAGGGACGGGCGCCGGAGGACGGGGGTCAGGCGCGGCCGTAGGCGTCTTCGAGGCGCTCGATGTCGTCCTCGTCGAACCGGCCGAAGGCGATCTCCATGACGCGCACGGCCGGGCCGTCCGAGCCGAGCCGGTGGGCGTCCCCGGCGCGGATCAGCACCCGCTCCCCCACCTCTGGCAGGATGCGCCGCCCGGCCACCTCGAACACCGCGCCCGGGTCGAGCGCGACCCACAGCTCGTCGCGGTCCCGGTGCCGCTGGAGGCTGAGCCGCTGCCCCGGCTCCACGTGAATGATTTTCACGGTGGAGGGCTCGTTGAGGGTGAACCGCTCGAAGCGGCCCCAGGGCCGGTCCTCGGTGAGCACGGCCGGTTCGGGCCGCTGGGCGCCGCCCTGGGGCCGGGGCTGCGCGGGGGTCTGCACAGGGGTCTGCACGGTCACCTCGGGGATCGCGGGTCGTCGGGCGGCCGGGGGCCGCGGGCTTCGGACGCGGCGGCGGGCAGCCCGCCGAGGACGAGGTCGACGAGGCCGTCCACGACGGCCTCGCGCGGCACGTCGTCGGCGTGGTCGAGCCACCAGTCGCCGGCGGTCTGCACCATGCCGACGATCGCGTGCCCCCACACGTAGGCGCGGGTCCGGTCCGCCATCTCCCCCTCAGCGATCATCACCTCGGCCAGCTCGCGGCTCACGTCCCGGATCATGGTGCTCATCGCGCTGTGCGTGGCGGTGTCCTCGGCGCTCGCCCGGTGCATGAGGAACCGGTAGAGGTTGAGGTTCTTGGAGATCGTCGCCAGGTAGGTGTCGATGGTGGAGCGGGTGCGGTCGCGGATCGGGTCGCCGCGGGAGAACTCGTCCCGGATCCCCTCGATCAGCTTGCGCGTGTGCCGCTCGGCGAGCGCCTGGTAGAGGCCGCTCTTGTCGCCGAAGTGGCGGTACAGGATCGGCTTGCTGATGCCCGCCTCCGCGGCGATCGCGGCCATGGACGCCTCGGGGCCCTCGCGCTGGATGACCCGGTCGGCCGCCTCCAGCAGGGCACGGCGGCGGCCGGGGTCGCGCCGTGGTCCGGGCCCCGGCCGGCCCGCCGCACTCGTCATGACAGCACGGTATCCGGGGGTGTTACCCGGTGACAACACCGGCCGGCCCGCGGCGGGGAGGCACGCCCGCCGCGGGCCGGCCGGGCCTTCCGCGGATCAGCCGAAGTCGAGGTCGGAGCACTGGTAGAAGGCGTTGCCGGTGTCGGCGATGTCCCACACGGCGAGCAGCAGGTGCCGGCCTTGCCGCTGCGGGAGCGTCCCGGTGTGGGTGGTCTGGCCGGACGGCGGCCGCCCGTTGTAGTTCTGCTGGAGGAACGGCGTGAGGTCCAGCGCGTCGCGGGTCAGCGGCCTGGTGGCGTCCCAGCCGTCCTTGGTGAGGAAGTAGCGGAACGACGTGGTGGCGTGCGCGGCGGTGAACTGCCAGCTGATGCCGAAGGACTGGCCGGCGGTCACCCTGGTCGCCGGCCACCCGGTCCCGCCGCGCTGGTCGTCGAGCGGCGCCCAGCGCCCGTCGGCGCCCGCGCAGATCCTGCCGTCGCCCGGTCCGCGCTGGGGGAACCCCTTCTGACCCTCGACGCCGTCGGGGTCCCACTGGATCTGGCCGCAGTTGCGGACCTGGTGCGTCCCGCACAGGTAGCTGCGGCTCGGGGGCGAGGTGGTGTACCCGTGGGACCACGCCGGCACGGCGAGCGCCAGCGGCAGCCCGGCGGTCACGGCGGCGGCCACGGCGATGCTGGTCTTCCTTGGCATCCTGCTTCTCCTTGGCGGGGGAGGTACGGCGTACCCGGAGGCGGAGGGGAGCCGGCCCGCGGGCCAACTCTAAGGAAACTTTCCTTTCAGAAAGTCGCTTCGCCGAGGCGCTCCGTCAACCGGACCGGCCCGGGCCGGGCACGCGGGGACAAGCCCCTGGCAGGCGTTGCAAAGCCCGAATGGCCGCCCGGTCCGCCCGCCGCACACGGCGAGGCGGGGGGCGGATGCTCTCCGCCCCCCGCCTCGCCGGTGCCGCCTACCGGGCGAACGCCTGGAGCTCGGCGGTCCGGACGATGCCCGCGCTCGGGCTCGCGGTGCCGCAGTCGGTGGCGGACCGCGGGTCCTCGTCCTGCTCCCCCGCGTAGGCCGGCGCGCCGGTGCACTGGCTGGAGACCACCTCCAGCCGCAGGTGCGTCGCGGTGACGTCCCGCACGTCGAACGAGCGCATGATCAGGTCGGGCGCCGTGGGCCGCGGCCGGTCGGCCGGGAAGGCGTCGGACGGGCTGGTGTAGACGGTGCGGTACGAGCCCGGCCGTGCGCAGTCGGCCTTGGAGGCGTCGCAGGCCAGGAGCCGGAAGGCGCGCAGCGCCGTGAACCGGTTCTGCGTGCCGCCCGCACCCTCCGGGTCGCCCGCCACCGACGGCCGCAGCATCGCGCTGACCTGCACCCGGCCGACCCTGACCGGGCGGTCGCCGGCCAGGTCCACGGTCACCTGGCGGCCGGCGACCGGGGCCGTCACCGACTGCCAGTTGGTCGTCTCCGTCTCGTCCAGCAACGCGGCCTGGGAAACGCCGTCGCCGGCCGCCGTCGCGCCGTTGGCACCCGCGGCCTCGTTGCGGGACATCGCGATCGGAAGGGTCCGCTGCGACGCGCCGACCGTGGCGGTGAACCTCCGGTGCCCGAAGCCCGCCCCCACCGCGACGAAGGAGTACCGGCCCGGGGTGAGCGCGACGGTGTCGCCGAGCGGGGTCGCCGGGTCGGTGTCGGCGACCGGGACCGCGCGGGCCTCGTAGTCGCCCACGTACAGGCGGACCTTGGCGCCCCTGGCGTCCCCGAGCGGCGCCAGCCGGACGCGGGCGTTGCGCGACAGAGGCGAGGCGAAGCTCGGCGTCGGGTCGGCGTCGGCGGGGCCGTTGCTGGCGGCGTCCTTCCCGAGGCCGTGCTCGGCGAAGACCTTCCACATCATCTCGTGGTCCCTGCCTCCGAAGCGGAGCGTGTCGGCGGCGAGCAGGGCGTCGCGGTGGTCGACGTAGCTGACCGCGCCGCTGGCCATGAGCAACAGCGCGTCGAACGACACCTGCGCCCACCGCCGGTTGCCCGGGCACCTCGCCACAGGCACCGCCCCGTCGGCGCACGCCCGCTGCGACGCCGCGCCGCCGCCGTACCGCCGGACGAACGCCTCCCGCAGGTCGAACTGGGTGGCGGTCCAGATCTCGCCGTCGGCGTGGACCTGGGTGCCGACCAGGTCGTACCCGAGGTCGGCGTAGTTCAGCGGGCTCCGGCTCATGTCGTAGTTGCGGATCCCGGCGCGCCGGTCGCCGGTGACGTACCCGCCGATGACGTACGGCGTGCGGCCGGGCTGGCGCAGCCCGTACTCGTTGAGGTACTCCATGGCGAACAGGTCGGAGGTGCTCTCGTTCATCGCGCCCGCCTGCGGCCCGCTCCACCCCGCCTCCGGTCCGGCGATCATGCGGCCGGAGATGGCGTGGGTGTACTCGTGCCCGATGACGCTCATGTCGAAGTCGCCGTCGACGCACGGCGGGTAGAACGAGCCCGCGACCGGCTGCCACAGGTACATGTTGGTGATGGCGGGGGTCCCGTCCGGCGGGGTGATCTGGTTGGCGTTGTCGCGGACGGTCGGGAACCGCGCGCCCGCCTGCGCGTTGCCCTGCTCGGGGTCGCCGCCCCTGCCGCCGCGCTCACCGTTGTCTGCCTGCATGTTCCAGGCCGACTCGGTGAAGCCGAGCCGGTACGACCAGTCGTGCATCCGGTTGTGCTGGACGAACAGGTTGGACATGGCCGCTTCCAGGTCCGCCTCCTGCGGGCCGTCCAGCGTCGCGGGATCGCACTTGCTCGTGTGCCACTGGTTGGTCCACGGGTAGGTGTAGTTCCGGTCGGGCCTGGGTGCGCTGGTGCGGGTCCCGACCGTGAAGGGGTCGCTGCTCGCGCGGTTCTCGTGCGCCCGCGCCGCGTTGCCCACGGTCGTCGCGCTGGGCGCGCCGGTCGCCGGGTCGACGTCCCAGGGCCGCCCGCTCGAGGGATCTCCGCCGACCGGGCGGCACCCCGCCGCGGGCGCGAAGCACCAGGTCTCCCTGGTGTCGCGGGAGGAGTAGTCGCCGGGCGGGGTCGCCGGGAACACCGCCCAGCGCGGGTTGTCGCTGTCGTGGTCGACGAGGTTCTCGCGCACGAGCACCGACCCGGTCCGGGCGTCGACGTAGGACGTGACGGCCTTCGGCTCCGCTCCGGAGGCGTCCATGAGCGTGACCTGGTACGCGCTGCGGACGCCCTCGGCCGTGGGCACCGCGACGAGCCGCGCCTTGCCTGGGTCGCCGGCCGACGCGGGGATGCCCGCGTCCCGCCCTGCGGCGGCCACCGCGTCCTTGCGGGAGAGCGTGGCGGGCGCCGGGGCGGCGCCGTCCCGGGAGAGGGTGGAGGTGACCGAGACGACCTCGCCGCCTGCCACGCCGACCGCCACCAGCCCGTCGTAGCCGGCGGGCAGGCCGCCGAACCGCTGGCGCAGCAGCACGGCCGCGCCGTCGCCGACCGGGTTGACGGCGACCTTCTCCAGGGCGCCGACGGCGGCGCCGTCGAGGCCGAACAGGTCCCGATGCCCGGCCAGGTACGCGCGGGCGGCCCTCTCCGGATCCCCGGGCAGCCCGCCGGCGAGGGGGCCGGCATCGGTCACGGAGGCGGGGGTGCCGAGCCTGTTCCAGCGCACGGTCACGCCGCGGGCGGCGCCCACCTGGCGGCTCGTCGGGGCCAGCCGCCCCGGCCGCGCGTCCTTGTCGGCGAGTTCGGTGTGCTCGCCCGGCGGCCGCGGGCGGGGCGGCGGCGGCTCGGCCCGTCCGGGGACCGCGAGGCCGGTGGTGAGCAGTGTTCCGGTGGCCGCCAGAGCGGTCACGGCGGTCCAGCGTGTCCTGGGCACCTTCTGCCTCCTGGAGGCGGGCCGCGGGGCCCGGTCTCGGGGGGATCGGCCGGAGGGGACACCCGGCCGATCTAGAGACAAGCAGCACAATCGCCACTCAACTATGGCGAATTACTACATTTAAGAAGTGCCGCCGGGCGGCGGTCTTCGCCCTTGACAGCGCCGATCCCGTACCGGGACGAGGAGGGACCCTGACCTGCCTGTGGTCTTCGGTCCCGCGGCCTCCGGGGAGGAGCAGGATGATCGCCGCGTTCGACCTGCCGCGCCGCAACCGCGCGGGACGCGGCGGCCGGGAGAGTCATGAACTGGACACGCTCGCACCGGGCGGCCGCGTCGGGGGCGCTCGCCGGGTTGATCGCCATGGTCCCGGCCGCCCTGCCGCCGGCCCACGCCGCCGCACCCCGGCCGTCGGGCGGCGCCGCGACCGCGAAGGAGACCGGCCCGCGCACGCCCCCACCGCCCCAGCTCCCGCGGGACTTCCACGGGACAGGCAAATGGATCGTCCGGGATCTCGGCATCACGGTCCCGTTCACCTGGGCGGGGAGAAACGGGAACAGCCAGATGATCGCGGGCGGCCCGCGATACCCGATCTGGTTCACGAACCTGATCTACAAGAATTCCCTCTACACCCTGACGTACAAATGGCCCGGCCTCAGCGACCACCGGTGCTCGCGAATCCCGGGGTTCGACCTCGGCCTGCTCAACCGGAAACTCAGGACGGCGCGCTTCGTCGGGCGGGAGATCCTGCAGCGAGAGCCGCAGCGCTACGTGAACCACTGGCGGGTCGGCGTCGTCGCACCACAACTGCCACCGGGGAAGTACCTCAGGTTCCCGATCGCGCTCGGCGACGTCTACGTCGACCAGCGCGACCCGACGACCTTCTGGCAGGTCCTCCAGTTCGGCCTCCAGAACCTCTACGACCCCGAACTGGACGAGTGGCTCGTGATGTCGACGTTCGAGCACGGCCCCGGCAGGGTCGCGCTTCCCCGCCGGTGCCCGCCGCCCGCGCCGTGACGCCGGCGGCCCGGCGCCGGGCGCCGCGCACTACTCACGGGCGGGGACGGCGGCCCGGACGATCAGCGCCGTCGACGGCAGCGTGAAGGCCCCGTCGCCGGAACGGTAGGGCTCGGTGGCGTCGGCGAAGGCCTGCCACGTGCCGGGGTCGTCCGCGGACCCGAAGCGCTCGGCGACCTTCCGCAGCAGCATCGGCGGCGTCACCGCCTTGGTGAACGCCACGCACTGCTCGACGGAGTCGAAGGGGAACCGCACCACGAACTCCGTCACCGACACGTCGGTGAACCCCGCCGCAGCCAGCTCGGCGGCGAGCGGCTCCGGGTCGGCCATGCTGAACGGGCCCGGCGTGCCCGGCGGCGGGGGCGGCAGTTCGAGCCGCTCGCTCAGCACCCGGAAGCCCAGCGAGATCGTCGGCGCGCCGGGCGCCTCTCCCCAGACCGCCGCGGCGAGCACGCCCCCCGGGACCAGGAGGCGGGCGAGGCCGCGGAACGCGGCGACGTGGTCCACCGCGAACATCAGCCCCCAGCGGCTGAGCACGACGTCGAACGAGGCCGCCGGCAGGTCGATGGACTCCACGTCCGCCTCGGCGAACCCGATGTTGGGCGTGCCCTCGGCCCGGCGCCTGGCCAGGTCGAGCATCGCCGGGGAGATGTCCACTCCGGTCACCCGCCCGGCGGGCCCCACCCGCCGGGCCGCCGTCAGGGCGGGCTCCCCGTGCCCGGTCCCGACGTCCAGGACCGCGTGGCCCGCCCGCACGCCGCCGGCGTCGAGCAGCCGCTCCGTCACCGCGGCCGCGCCCAGCTCGAACCGCTCCCCCACCGCCTCCCAGTTCGCGCTGAGGGCGTCCCAGGAGGCCCGCTGCCCCTGCTTGACGGCGGCCGGGTCGATGTTCGCGGCCGTCACGAGTTCACCTCCACGTCCCGCGGCACGTGCATCGTGAGCGGCTCCCACCACTCGCGGTTGTCCCGGTACCAGGCGACGGTCTCCGCGAGGCCGGCCGCGAGGTCCCGGCGGGGCCGGAACCCGAGCTCCGACGCGATCTTCGTGCAGTCCATCGCGTACCGGCGGTCGTGCCCCCTGCGGTCCTCCACGTACGACACCGCCTCCCAGCCCGCGCCGCACTGGGCGAGCAGCCGGCCGGTCAGCTCGCGGTTGGTCAGCGGCACCCCGCCGACGTTGTAGACCTCGCCCGCCCGCCCCCTCGTCAGCGCCAGGTGCACGGCCCGGCAGTGGTCGTCGACGTGGAGCCACTCGCGGACGTGGAGCCCGTCGCCGTACAGCGGCGCCTTCCCCCCGTCGAGCAGCTCGGTGACGAACAGCGGGACGATCTTCTCGGGGAACTGGTACGGGCCGTAGGTGTTGGAGCCCCGGGTGATCCGGACGTCCATCCCGAACGTCCGGTGGCAGGCGAGCACGACGAGGTCGGCCGCGGCCTTGGACGCCGCGTACGGGTTGCCGGGCGCCAGCGGGGCCCGCTCGCTCCACCGCCCCGTCCCGATCGGCCCGTACACCTCGTCGGTCGACACGTGCACGAACGGGGCCGTGCCGTGGCGCCGCGCCGCCTCCAGCAGCGTCTGCGTGCCGAGGACGTTGGTGACCACGAAGTCCTGGGCGCACCGGATCGACCGGTCGACGTGGGACTCCGCGGCGAAGTGGACGATCGCGTCGTGAGCGGCGACGAGCTCGTCGACCACCGCGGGATCGGCGACGTCCCCGTGGACGAAGGCGAAGCCCGGCGCGCGGCGCACGGGGTCGAGGTTGGCCGGGTTGCCGGCGTAGGTGAGCTTGTCCAGCACCGTGACCTGGTGCGCGCCGCCTCCGGCGCGCTCCGGGCCGAGGAGCCGGCGCACGTAGTGGGACCCGACGAACCCGGCGCCGCCGGTCACGAGGATCCTCATGAGCCGGTCCGCGCCCGGCGGGCGGCCTCGCCGAGCCTCATCGCCCGCTCCGCGGCAGCCGGTCGCGGGCCGCGGCCAGATGGGCCGGCGTGGTGCCGCAGCAGCCGCCGACCACGTCGAGGGAGAACTCCGCGTCCCAGCGGGCGATCAGGTCGGCGAACTCGTCCGGCCCCAGCGCGGCGGGCACGTGCCGGTCGACGTGCGCCGAACGGGGGATGCCGTCGCGGTCCTCGATGTTGGGGTAGGCGCCGATCGGGCCCGAGCAGGCGTCCCGCAGCGCCCGCAGCGCCGTCTCGCTGTCGGCCGGGCCGGTGCAGTTGACGAGGACGGCCTCGGCGCCGTCGCGTTCGACGGCGGCGGCCGCCTCGGTCAGCTTCTCCCCCGACAACAACCGGGCGTCGGCGTCGCACACGAAACCGACCCAGGCCCGCGCGCCCGCCCGCCGCACCTCCTCCAGCGCGATGCGCGCCTCCCGCTCGGAGTTCATCGTCTCGACCAGGACGAGGTCCACGCCCACCCGCATCAGTTCCGTCGCCAGCCAGCGGTGCTCGGCCCGCAGCTCGTCGTCGGGAGGGACGAGGTCGGGCCGGTAGCAGTCCTCGACGGGCCCCACCGAGCCCGCGATCCGCGGGCGGCCGGCGTCCGGCGCCCGCCCGTCCTGGCAGGCCCGCACCGCCGACTCGGCGACGCCGACGGCGGCGTGCACCATCCACGCCAGGCCGGCGTCGAAGAGGCCGAGGCGGCTGAGCGCCCGCAGGTTGGACCGGAAGGTGTTCGCGGTGATCACCTGTGCTCCGGCGTCCAGGTAGCCCTGGTGGATCCCGCGCAACCGCGTGCGGGCGGCCTCGGAGTTCATGGCCCGGTTGGTCCACCACGGCCCGTCGACGCTCATGCCGGCGCGCTGCAGTTCGGTCGCGGTCCCGCCGTCCAGCCACAGGGGTCCGCCGCTTCCGGACCGGCGGCCCCCGGATAGGTCGTTCATGTGTCATCCCTCCGCAGTTCAGAGCGCGTCCATCAGGTCCCGCACCAGGTCGGCGGGGTCCTCGATGCCCGCCGACACCCGGATGAGGTCGTCGGAGATGCCCAGCGCCCCCCGGACCTCGCGGGGCACGGAGACGTGGGTCATCATGGCGGGGCACTCGATGAGCGAGCGCACGCCGCCGAGGCTGACCGCGCACGCGTACAGCCGCACCCGGTCCAGGAGCTTCTCCGGATCGCCCAGGTACTCGAAACTCAGAATCGACCCCGGCGCCGACATCTGCCGGGCCGCCACCTCGTGCTGCGGATGCTCGGGCAGCCCCGGGTAGTGGACGGCGCCCACCCGCTCGCTCCCGCGCAGCGCGGTGGCGATCGCCTCCGCGTTGCCCACCTGCCGGGCCACGCGCAGCGAGAGCGTCTTGAGCCCGCGGTGCACCAGGAAGCAGTCGATGCCGCCGGGCACGCCGCCCGTGGTGGTGCGGTGGGACGCCAGCTCGCGGTGCAGTTCCTCGTCGTCGTAGACCAGGGCGCCGCCGATGACGTCGGAGTGGCCGGCGATCGACTTGGTGGTGCTGTACAGGGTGATGTCGGCGCCGAACCGCAGCGGCCGCTGCAGAGCCGGGCCGGCGAGGGTGTTGTCCACCACCACGCGGGCGCCCGCCCGCCGGGCCCGCTCGCACACCACCGAGAGGTCGGCGACCTTGAGCAGCGGGTTGGTCGGCGCCTCCACCCAGATCATGTCCACGTCGTCGCCGAGCGCCGCGTCGAGCGCGCCCGCGTCGGTGAGGTCGACGTGGTCCACGGTGATGCCGTACCGGCCGAGCAGCGCGAACAGCGAACGGGTGCCGCCGTACACGTCGTCCGAGGCGATCAGCCTGCGGCCGGGGCGCAGCAGGGAGAGCGCCGTCGTCCCCGCCGCCTGCCCGGAGGCGAAGGCGAGGGCGAAGCGGGCGTCCTCCAGCCCCGCCAGGCATCGTTCGAGGGCCTCGCGCGTCGGGTTCTCACCGCGCGAGTAGAAGTAGCGCAGCGGATCCTGGACCCGCCGCTCGAACGTCGCGGCGACGTGGACGGGCGGCACGACGTCCCCGGTGGCGCCGTCGGCTTCCTGGCCGAGGTGGACCAGCCTCGTGTCGAAGCGCATGTCAGAGGAACCGCGTGGTCGGGTGGTCGGCGGTCCACGAACCGGGTCGCACCGAGCGCAGGGCGCCGGCCACGACGTCGATCTCGTCGGCGGTGTTGTAGACGGCGAACGACATCCGCACGGTTCCGAGCAGGCCCATGTCGTCCAGGAAGGTGCTGGCGCAGTGCACGCCGCTGCGCACGGCCACGCCGTGGCGGTCCAGATGCCCGCCGACGTCGTAGGGATGGATGCCGTCGACGACGAAGGACACGATCCCGCTGGGCGCGGCGGCAGGGTCGCCGACCACCCGCACGCCGCCGATCCGCCCCAGCGACTCGACCGCGTACCGCACCAGCGCCTCGTCATGCCGCCGCACGGCGTCCCAGCCGAGATCGCGGACGTAGCGCAGCGCGGCGGCCAGGGCGACGGCTCCCGCGACGTTCGGGGTGCCCGCCTCGAACCGGGCGGGCACGGGAACGTAGCTGACCGGCTCGGAGTGGCTCACGCCCTTCACCGTCCCGCCGCCGACCTGGTAAGGCGGCAGCTCCGCGAGCAGGTCCCGCTTGCCGTACAGGGCCCCGGTGCCCATCGGGCCGTAGGCCTTGTGCCCCGAGAAGCAGTAGAAGTCGGCGTCGAGCCCGCGCACGTCCACCGGCGCGTGCGGCACCGCCTGGGCGCCGTCCACGACGACCGGGACACCGCGCCGGTGCGCCTCGGCGATCATCGCGCGGACCGGGTTGACGGTCCCCAGCACGTTGGACACGTGGGCGACGGCGGCGATCCGGACGCGGGGGCCGAGCACGGCGGAGAAGGCCGCGACGTCGACGGCGCCCCGCTCGTCGACGGGGGCGACCACCAGCTCCGCCCCCGCCCGCTCGCAGAGCCGCCGCCACGGCAGCAGGTTGGAGTTGTGCTCCATCCCGGTGACGACGACCTGGTCCCCCTCGCCGACCAGCCGGGCGCCGAAGCCGTCCGCGATCAGGTTCACCGCGTCCGTGGTGCCCCGGGTGAACACGATCTCGTCGGCGTGCTCGGCGCCGAGCGCCTGCCGGACGGTCTCGCGCGCCTCCTCGTAGAGATCGGTGGAGGCCATGCTCAGCCGGTAGTGGCCGCGGCCCACGTTGCTGTTCGCCGTCGAGTAGTAGTCGACGAGCGCGTCGAGGACCGCGCGCGGCTTCTGCGCCGTCGCGGCGTTGTCGAGGTAGACGAGCGGATCGCCGCCCCGCCCGCCCGCCAGGATCGGGAAGTCGTCCCTGATGGATCTGGGAAGGAACGCCTGGTCCGCGAGCCGTACCGGAGATCCCCCTCCCTGCGGCATCACGTCAGTCATCCGGACTCCTCTCGGGCTGGAACAGGCTCGTGAACGCGTCGAGGAACCGCGCCGGGAACGCGAAGACCTTCTGCTCCGGGTACGGGCGGCGGGACGGCGGCATGTGGCCGGGGTCGCCGGGCCCCGGCAGCGCGCCCGCGCCGTCCAGCAGGTGCGGGCCGTAGAAGAACCAGCAGATCTGGCCGATCTGCTCGGTGAACAGGATGGGACGCACGTCGCGCGAGTACGTGTGCATGTGGCAGAAGGCCGCGAGGAACTCCCCCTTGGGCCCGAACCCGTGGCCGAGCATCACGTGCCCGAAGATGTCGTGCACGGCCCGGAAGAGGTCGTTGTGGCAGAACTCCACGCCGTCGACCACGACACCCGAAGGCCCCGACAGCGGATGGTCCCCGGCGGCCGGCGACGGCCCGTGGCCCGAGCTGGTCAGGTAGACGTGGAGCCGCCCGGTCCGGTGCACGCTCTCGCGCAGGTCCCGCGACCCCTTGTACGGCTGCCCCTCCCCGAGCCACGGCGCGATCTCGATGCCGGCCTCGACGATCGACCGGAACTGCCGGAGGTTCTGCCGCCTCAACCGCGCGTAGCGCCGGCGCAGACCCGCGTCGTCGGCGCGCAGGGGCGCGCGGTCGTAGTACGCCGCCACGGCCCGGCAGTAGCCCTCGTCCAGCCGGACGGCCGTCCGGGCCAGGCGGGCGATCGTGGGGCCGCGTCCGCCCGCGGGGGCCCACTGGTCGACATGGCGCTGCGCCAGCGAGGACAGATCGACGCCGGCAGGGCGTTCCTCGGTCACCATCTCCCGTTCCGGAGGTCACGAGCGCGAGGTCACTCACTTAACTATCATATAGCACTTGATCGGGCGACTCCAAGGACGATGCCCGGAAGCTCCCCACGCACGAGCAGCATGCCCGATGCGAAGCGAGGGCCTCGCAGGCCAGCCCGGGACAACATCACTTTAGTAATATATTGTAACTATGTCCGGCGGCGTCGGAGGCGACCATGGAATTCCTGTCAGACTCTCCCAGCCCGCGGATCGCGATCCTGGGGTTCGGCTACATCGGCTCGTGCCTCGGGGCGGCGCTGGCGGAGCGCGGCATGAGCGTCGTCGGCATCGACAGCGACGCATCGATGATCGCCGGGCTGCGGGCCGGCCGCCGCGCGGTCCCCGAGCCCGGGCTGGCCGAGGCGCTGGCCCCGCTCGTCGCGAGCGGGCGGCTGGCGTGCACCACCGACTACGACGCCCTGGAGGACGCCGACGTCGTGCTCATCACGGTCGGCACGCCCGTCGACGGGAACGGCGCCCTGCTGACCTCGCAGCTCGAAGAGGTGTGCCGGCAGCTCGCACCCCGGCTGCGGCCCGGCCAGCTGGTCATCCTCAAGAGCACCGTCGCCCCGGGGACCACGCGCACGCTGGTCGTCCCCCTGCTGGAGAGCGGCGGCCTGGCGGAGGGCCGGGACTTCGGCCTCGCCTACTGCCCGGAGCGGCTGGCCGAGGGGGACGCGCTGGCCCAGCTGCGCGAGCTCACCGTCGTCGTCGGCGGGTGCGGCCCCGGCAGCACGGCGGCGGCGGCCCGGTTCTGGAAGGCGGCGCTGGACGTGCCCGTCCGGATCGTGCCCACGGCCGACATCGCCGAGATCGTGAAGCTGGCCAACAACTGGTGGATCGACGCGAACGTCGCGATGGCCAACGAGCTGGCCCGGTTCTGCGCGCTGTTCGAGGTCGACGTGATGGAGGTGATCGCCGCGGCGAACTCGCTGCCCAAGGGGGACGGGCGGGTCAACATCCTGCGGCCCGGCGCGGGCGTCGGCGGACCGTGCCTGACCAAGGACCCGTGGATGACCTGGCGCACCGCCCGCGACCGCGGCGTCCGGCTGCGGACGGTGGAGACGGCGCGGCGCGTCAACGACGCCATGCCCGAGTACGCCTACGAGGTCCTCAGGGACGGCCTCGCGAAGATGGGCAAGGACCTGGCCTCGGCGCGGATCGCCGTTCTCGGCGCGGCCTTCAAGAACGACACCGGCGACCTGCGCAACACCCCCGTCACGGGGGTGGTCCGAGCCCTGCTGGCGGCGGGCGCGGAGGTCCGGGTCTTCGACCCCCTCGCCGAGAAGGAGCTCATCCGGTCGCAGGTGGGCGGCTTCCCCGTCGACGACCTCGACCAGGCGGTGCGGGACGCCGACGCCGTCGCCCTCCTCGCCGGGCACCGGCAGTTCCGCGACCTCGACCTGGAGCGGCTGCGGCGGCGGGTCGCGATGCCGTGCCTGATCTTCGACGGGCGCATGCACTACCGGCCGGAGACGATCCGGCGGCTGCGCGGCCTCGGGTTCGGCTACCGCGGGATCGGGCGGTGAGCCGTGGCACGCCCGGCGCACAGATGCTATATATTTATATAGTTTCTGCTCGTTGAGAACCCTCGTCTACGGGACGGCGCTGTGGCAGACCACGAGACGGCGATGCGCGGCGACGTGGAGGCCGCGGAACCGGTCCTCGTCGAAGGAGCGGCCTTCCAGCTCGGCTCGCCGGAATGGGTGATCGACTGGCTGGCGGAGCAGGACCAGCCCTTCCCCACCCCGTGGTTCCGCGACGAGACCCCGCAGACGCTCGTGGAGGTCGCGCCGTTCCTGATCGACCGCTACCCGGTCACCTCCGGCAGGTACGCGGCGTTCGTGGAGGCCACCGGGTACCGGACGGTCGCCGAGCGCCGCGGCTGGAGCCTGGTCTACGGGGCCGACTACTGGCAGGGGGCTCCCGGCGCGTCCTGGCGCCGTCCGGCAGGGCGGGACGTCGTTTACGTCCCGCCGGACGACCACCCCGCCGTCCACATCGCGGTCGAGGACGCCGAGGCCTTCGCCGCGTGGGCGGGCGGGCGGCTGCCGACGGAGGCTGAGTGGGAGCTGGCGGCCCGCGGCCCCGAGTACCGGCTGTGGCCCTGGGGCGACGAATGGTCCCGCGAGCGGACCAACACCACGGAGCTGCGGCTGGGCGACGCCACCCGCAGCGCCGCCGAGTGGCGCGCGTGGTGGAAGGCCCTCCAGAGCGACGGGGGCCCGATCCCGCTGACCACGCCGGTCGGCGGTTTCAGCCCGCACGGCGACAGCCCGTACGGGGTGGCGGACATGGCGGGCAACGTCTACGAGTGGACGGCCTCGCCGAGCCGGCTCTACGGCCCGTCGCCCGACTGCGACGAGTCGCTGCTGAGCGTGATGGACCGCTTCCGCGTCATCCGCGGCGGCTCCTGGATGAACCTGCGCTTCCAGGCCCGGACCAGCGAGCGCCTGCACGGCGATCCGACCGGATGGGCCTGCTTCGCCAGTGGTTTCCGATGCGTCCGCGACCCGTGAGGATGCCCCATGCCCCATCTCATCGTCCCCGGCAGCTGGCACAACGTGACCTCCGGCAAGGTGCGCTCGGAGCTGCCCGCGGCCAACCTGCGCGAGCTCCTGGAGACGTTCGTGCGCTCCCACCCGGAGGCCGGCTACCGGCTCTACTCCCCGGCCGGCGAGCTGCTGCCCTACCACCTGTTCCTCGTCGACGGCGAGCAGGTGCCCCGCACGACGCCCGCGGACGACGTCGAGCTCGCCCCCGGCAGCCGCGTCGAGATCATCGCGCCGCTGGCGGGAGGCTAGGGCCTGTCACGTAGCGAGCCGCCAGGCGAGCGAAGTGGGCCGGGACTTTGAAACACAGCCCAGGCGTCCCGCCCGGTCCCGCCCGCCGCGGCCGTCACCAGCCCGACCGGATCGTGTCGGCGATGTGGGCGCGGTCCTCCTCGGACAGCCACCAGCCGACGGGCACGTAGACCACGCGGTCGTGCACGCGGTCCAGGCCCGGCAGCTCGCCGCGCGCCGCGGCGACGCAGCTGTGGGCGTCGTTGCGCCGGGAGATGATGCTCGTCATGATCCCGGCGTCGGCCATCTTCCGCATGAAGGACGTGCGGTCCGCCACCTTCAGCGGGTACGCCCAGAACGAGGGCTCCCGGTCGTCCGCCCGCTCGGTGTGCTCGACGCCCGCGATCCCCGACAGCTCCTTGTCGTAGAAGGCGGCGTTCCTCCGCGTCCTGGCGAGCAGGCCGTCGACGATCTCCAGGTTGGACAGTCCTATCGCGGCGGAGATGTCGTTCATCGGGAAGCGGTAGCCCCACTCGGCGACGTCGTAGTCGCCGTGCACCCGGTCGGCCTGCCGCTCGATGCCGAGCCAGCGGCGCAGCCGGGCCCGCCGGTGCAGGTCCTCGTCGGGGAGCACGATCAGCCCGCCGCTCCCGCAGGTGAGGATCTTGATGGCGCCGAAGCTGTACACGCAGACGTTCCCGTGGTTGCCGAGCGGCGACCCGCGGTAGGTCGCGCCCCACGCCTGCGCGCAGTCCTCGATCACCAGGGGGCGGAATCCGTGGGCCTCCTCCGCCCGGTCGACGATCTCGCGCAGCCGGTTCAGGTCCACCGGATAGCCCAGCCAGTGGACGACGACGATCGCCCGGGTGGCCGGCGTGATCTTCCTGGCGAGGTCGTCGAGGTCGATCGTCAGCGTGGCCGGGTCGACGTCGACCCAGCGCACGCGCAGCCCGTGGGCGAGGATCGGCCAGTTCGTGGCCTCGAAGGTCAGCGGCGTGCTCAGCACCTCGCCCGGGCCGGCCCCGCCGGAGGGCTGGGCCGCCGCGGGGAACCGGTCGGGGTCGGCCACCATGCTGAGCGCGAGGTGCAGGCCGGAGGTGCCGCAGTTGACCGCGAGGACGCGCGGGTTGCCGAGGCGCCGCGCCAGGGCCGCCTCGAACTCGGCCATCTTGGGCCCGTGCTCCAGGCGGCCGCTGCCGAGCACCTCGGAGATCCGGCCGAGCGCGTCCGGCGCCATCGCGACCTTGAACAGCGGAATCATCGCGGACTCCTTCTCGTGGGGACGACGCCCGACCCGTATCAGTATCGTTTTTTAAAGTTACGGTTCGCCCTTCGCGCCGGTCAACGCCCCCGCGCGAGATACTCCTCGATCACGTCGGCGGCGCGGGCGGCGCCGCCGGCCCGGGCCGTGTGCTCCCGCATGCGGCGCACCCGCTCCAGCGCGGCCCGGTCGCCCGCCAGCCCCTCCACCGCCTCGCGCAGCCGCGCGCCGGTGAACTCCTCCGCGGGGACCACCGTCCCCAGCCCCAGCTCGCCCACCCGCCGGGCCATCGGCTTGACGTCGAACGTGAACGGCACGACGACCATGGGCCGGCCCGCGATCAGGGCGTCCATCACGGCGCCGATGCCGCCGTGGGTGACGAGCAGGCGCGCGTGTTCGAGCACGGCGGGGAGGGAGACCCACCGGTGGGCCTCGACGTTCGCGGGCAGGGGGCCGAGATCGCCCGCGTCGACCCGGTCCCCCAGGGCCATCACCACGTGCCACGGCGCGCCCTCGAACGCCTCCGCGCACTGCCGGTAGAAGTCGGGGTGGTCGTTGAAGGTCGTCCCCAGCGAGATCAGCACCACCGGCGCGCCGTCCTCGGGGGGCCGCCACGCGCCGGGCCGCTCCTCGCGCGCGGCCGAGCGCCCGACGAAGGCGAACCGCTCGTCGAAGGTGTCCGCCGCGATCTGGAACTCGCGGGGGATGAAGACCAGGTTGAGGTCCTCGACGCGGTCCGCGAACTCCCCGGCCCGGTCCTGGAGGCCGTACTCGGCGAGCAGGGCGGCCAGCTTCGCGCCGACGACGCCCTGCGTGCGCTCGTCGACGCCGCCGGTCTCCTCGATCATCTCCCGCGAGTAGGAGTAGGCGTGGTTGGAGGCGAAGCCCGGGTTGATCCGGCACGCGGGGCGCTTCCAGGCGGCGGCCAGCACCTGGCCGGCGATGATCGGCACTTCCCCGTACAGCACCAGGTCCGGCACGTCCTCGGCGTAGTGCGCACGCGCCGCCCGCAGGATCGCCTCGTTCTCGGCGAGGTACAGCAGGTGCGGCCGTGCCGGGTCGTCGTCCGCGAACGCCTCGGCCGCGCCGGAGGCCCCCGATGCGTAGGGGATCACCGTCGCGCCCGTCCGCCCGACCGGCCCGGCGTACTCCGGCGACGTCACGTAACCGACCTCGTGCCCGCGCCGGACCAGCTCCGACACCACCGGCAGGGTGGGGAGCACGCTGCCGTGGTTGGCGACGTTGACGAGGGCGATCCGGTGGGCCACTGCGCTCCGCATGGCGGTAGCATCGAGCCATAACTATATTAAAGTCAAGTATTGACGTCCGGGTCCGCTCCCCCGGCGCGGACGCCGACGAAGAGCCCGGGGCCGTTCGGCCGGCCGTCGGCCAGCGAGAAGCCGGGCACGAGCTCGACGGCGCAGCCCGCCCGCTCGAAGGCGGCCTCGTACCGTTCGCGGGGAAGCAGGTACTTGACGATCACATCGGTGAACTCCCTGAACCCGGACGAGTCCACGACCGTGAACCGGATCTCCACGCGGCTCCTGGCCCCGTGCCTCGCCGAGTGCGTCAGCCGCGAGACCACCCGCCCGTCGTCCCGGAACAGGTGCCCGGCGGCGTGCCCGTCGAGGAAGTTGTCAGGGAAGTACCACGGTTCGACGATGAGGACCCCGCCCGGCGCGAGGTGCGCCGACATCCTGGCGACCGAGTCGGCCACCTGCTCGGGGGAATCCGCTTCGGCCAGCCCGCTGCCCATGCAGATGACCACGTCGAAGGTGCGGTGGAGCTCGAAGTCCCGCATGTCGCCGCCGTGCACCGCGACCCCGGGCAGCCGCCCCCGCGCGACCTCCCGCATGGCGGGCGAGTGGTCGAGCCCTTCCACGCGGTCGAAGTACCCGGCGAGGTGCTCCAGATGGGCGCCGGTGCCGCAGGCGACGTCGAGCAGGGTGCGCGCTCCCGGGAACCGGGACCGGACCAGCCGGTTCAGCCCCTCGGCCTCCCCCGCGAAGTCCTTCCCGCGGCTGCGGAAGACGGGATCGTAGAGCTCGGCGTGCGCCGCTCCGTAGCTCATCAGGGATCCTCCACGATGGATCGGCGCGGGGCCGCTCACCGTTGCTCGCGACCACAGTTACTTTATATTCATAGAGTAAGTAATGGGCCGGGTCGAGCACGGCGGACCGCCGCCGGAAGGGAGCAGGGGGCCGATGGACGCGCAGCAGTCCGCGCTCTTCCTCTTCGAGGAGGCGATGGGATTCACCTACTCCGCCGCGCTGCGCGCGGCGGCGGAACTCGGTGTGGCCGACCACCTGGCCGCGGGCCCGCGCACGACGGCCGAGCTCGCCGCCGCCACCGGAACGGGGCAGGACGCGCTGTACCGGATCCTGCGCCTGCTCGCGGCGCGGGACGTGGTCCACGAGGACGAGCCGGGGCGGTTCCGGCTGACCGCCAGGGGCGACGCGCTGCGCGCCGACGCGCCGATGTCCGCCCGCGCCGGGATCCTGATGTTCACCGACCGGATGTTCTGGACCGTCAGCCACGAGGCCGCGACCGTCGCCCGGGACGAGGCGACGACCTTCGAGCAGCTCTTCGGCACGACGATCGGCGGATACTTCGCGGAGAACGCCGACACCGAGGCGCTCTTCTACGACGGGATGGCGATGGTCTCCGAGGCCGAGAACGCCCTCGTCGCGGGGAGCTACGCGTTCCCCCCGGCGGGCACGGTCGTCGACGTCGGCGGCGGCAAGGGCGGATTCCTCCGCGCCGTGCTGCGAGCGAACCCCGGGCTGCACGGCGTCCTCCTCGACCAGGAGGAGCACGTGCTCGGCCACCACCTGCTGGACGGCGGCGACATCGCCGGCCGCTGGCAGGTCGCCGACGGGGACTTCTTCGACTCCGTCCCCGCCGGTGACGTGTACCTGATCAAGCGCATCCTGCACAACTGGGACGACGAGAAGTGCGTGGCGATCCTGCGCAACTGCCGCCGGGCGATGAAGCCGGACGGGCGGGTCCTCGCCGTCGACGCGATCGTCCCGGCCGGGAACGAGGCCCACCAGAGCAAGCCGATGGACTTCATGATGCTCGCGGCGCGCACCGGGCGGGAGCGCACCGAGGCGGAACTGCACCCGCTGTTCGAGGCCGCCGGCCTGCGGCTCGCCCGCGTCCTGCCCACCGCCTCGGTCATGTCGATCGCCGAGGGCGTGCCGCGCTGACCGCGGCCCGCCGCCCGCCGCGTCAGCCGGGCGGGTCGAGCCAGATGCAGGCCGCGTCGAGCCAGCGGTCCACCTGCGGCAGCGGCAGGCCGTTGCGCACGCGGGCGCTGGTCATGTGGGGGATGGTCGGCTCGCAGGCCAGGACGGGCACGATCGCGACGTCCTCGATGACCTGCCGGTCGATCCGGTGCCACAACTCCTCCGCGCGCACCGGATCCCGCTCGGACAGGGCCTCCTCGATGAGCCGGTCGACCTCGGGGTTGCGGTACCCGCCGTAGTTGCTGGTGCCGGCGGCGAAGTTGGACTGGAACATCGGCTGGACGTAGGCGCGGCCGTTGTTGCCGAACCAGTCGGGCGTCCACGCCGCCGCCGTGACGTCCCACTCGCCGGCCTCGGCCATGGCCGGGTTCTGCAGGAACCGGTAGTACTCGTCGGGCTGGCTGATCAACCGCAGTTCGACCGTGAACCCCGCCTTCTCCAGGTCGGCGGCGTAGTACCGCGCGATGTCGGCGTGCGGGGCGTCGGCGCGGTAGAGCGCCTTGAGGGTGAGGCCGTCGGGGTACCCGGCCTCGGCGAGCAGCGCCCGCGCCTTCGCCGGATCGCCGTGGTCCCCCGGCGTCGGGTAGCGGTCGTACTCTCGGTGCCCGAAGTTGCCCGGCGGGATCGCCGTGTGCGCCGTCCGGGTCACCGTCCCCAGATCCATGTCGTCGAGCAGCCTGACCATGGAGGCCTTGTCGACGGCGTACGCGACGGCCCTGCGCACCCTGACGTCGCGCAGCGCCCCGCCCTCGTTCGGGCTCTTCATGTTGAACACGAGGTAGGGGTTCATCGCGTACCCGAGATGCCGGTCCGCGTCCGGGGGGCGGCGGTCCTCGCTGATGACCGGCGCGCCCCACGACAGGTCGGCCTCCCCGCTCCGGATCGCCTCCCGCACCCGGTCGTCGTCGACGCGCGCCATCCGCACGTCGAGGCCGTCGACGTACTGGTGCCGCAGCGGATCGGTGTCCTGCCGCCACACCGGGTTCCGCTCCATCGTCAGGAACCGGCCGTTCTCGTAGCCGGTGAGGCGGTACGGGCCGTTGGAGCGAACGTTCGCGACGAACTCGGCACTGTCCGGGACGAACCGGTCGTACTCGCGCGGCGCCGCGGACGCGAACATCATCGACAGGAGGTTCAGCAGGTCGTTGGCGGGCCGCACCAGCTCGACGACCAGGGTGCGGTCGCCGTCGGCCCGCAGCCCGGAGATCTCGTGCGCGTTCTGGTAGCCGGCCAGGTCGGCGGCCGAGGGGGTCCGTCCGGCGAACTCCCTCCGGTAGCCGTCGGCGAACTCGGCCATCCCCCGGATCGTGCTCGTGTAGTAGGCGATCGCCCCGGCGCCGGCCACCGGGTTGCACATCCGTTTGAAGCCGCGGACGAAGTCCTCCGCGGTGACCTCGCGCGGCGGGTCGGTGTCCCACATGACGCCCGGGCGCAGTCGGATCCGGTACACGAGCCCGTCCGGGCTCATCCCGCCGTTGGCGACCGTCGGCGACTCCGCGGCGACGTCGGGGACCGGGGTCAGGGCCGTCTCGTCCACGGCCGTCGGGTAGCCGAACAACTGCCGCGCGAACAGCCTGATGATCTGGTGCGAAAAGGCGTAATAGGCGCACGCAGGATCGACATGGTCCATTCCGCCAGGCCCGAAGTAGCGGAGGGTACCGCCGTAACGAGGCTCCACACCGATCACCTTCCCTGCACGTCACCGGGCCCCGCGGCCACCGCCGGCGCCCCACCTGTCCCACGCCGAAGATTACCATCTCTTCTTAAAGCACTAGAGGGATCTCGGGTCCAACCACAGCCCCTCGCCTGCGTCTCCCGCAGCCGAGCCCGACGCCCTCTCCGCCATCCCCGAGGCCCTGCACATAACCGCATCTTCCGTGGTCAGCACCCACGTGAACGGGACACGGCACGCGATCCCGACCCTGGCGCGCTGAATGCCCGCATCCGCGACCCATGGCCAGATAACTTCAAAAACATATTGTATTGTGGGGGCGACTGGTCATCCGCACGGTGGAGGGGGTCACTCGTGACACAGTCCGTGAAGCCCGGCGAGCGCAGCGTCCCGGACCCGGCCGGGACGGCGAACGGCGGATCGCCGCGGCGGCTCCGCGACGCGCCGTGGGAGAGCATCCGCGAACTGTTCGCCCTGGATCCGACCACGACCCACCTCAACACCGGCACCGTAGGCGCGATGCCCTACGACGTGCTCGACACGATGGACCGGGTGACCCGCGAGTGGACGGGCGGGCTGGCCGACGTCTACAAGCCGTCCGGCTACTACGAGCACCGCGCCCTCATCGGCAGGGCGTTCGGCGTCGACCAGGACGAGATCGTGATCTGCCACAACGCCACCGAGGGCGTCGCCCGCATCATCCAGGGGCTCGACCTCCACGAGGGCGACGAGGTGATCACCACGAGCCACGAGTGCTACTCGGTGCTCTCCAACTTCAACCTCGTCCGGAACCGGTACGGCCTGACGATCAAGACGCTGACCATGCCGACCGGCTACGACGTCACGGCCGACGAGATCGTCGAGCTGTTCGAGGCGGCCATCACCCCCCGCACCAAGGTGCTCGCGTTCGCCGGGATCACCCTGTTCACCGGCACGATGATGCCGATGCGCAGGCTGTGCGAGCTGGCGCAGCGGCACGGCCTGACCACCGTGATCGACGGCGCGCTGCTGCCCGGCCTCGTGAACCTGGACATGCGGGCGCTCGGCGCCGACTTCATCGCCTGCTCGGGCTCGAAGTTCCAGTGCGGCCCGCTGGGAACCGGCATCCTCTACCTGCGCAACAAGGTCTTCCCCGAGTACAACCCGCTGCCGCTGCCGACGTTCTGGCCGGTGATCTCCACCTGGTACCCGATGATCGGCAGTCCCCCGCCGCGGACGAGGACGTCGGTCGAGAGCGACGACACCGCCCTGTACGTGCAGAGCGCCGGCAGCGCGAGCATCGCCAGGGGCGCCGCGCTGGCGCGGGCCTGCGAGATCTGGGACGAGATCGGCCGGGACCGCATCGAGAGGCGCGCGATGGAGCTCGGCGACCACGCCCGGCGGCGCCTCGTGGAGGCCTTCGGCAAGGAGTCGATCTTCTCGCCCGGCGAGGATCCGCTGCTGAAGTCCCCCCTCATCGCCTTCAACCCGTTCCGCGACCCCGAGGCCGCCTGGAACATCAAGAAGTTCACCGCGTTCACCGACCGGCTGGAGCGGGAGCACCGCATCTGGATCCGGTGGACCGAGTTCGACGTCCCGGACTCGCCGCACCAGCACTACGCGGCGCGGGTCTGCACCCATCTGTTCAACACCCGCGAGGAGATCGACCGGGCGATCGGCATCATGGCCCGCATCGGCGAGGAGATGTCATGACCGTCTCCGACCGCCCCCAGACCGTCCCGTGGAGCGGGGATCGGCCGCGGCTCGGCGGGACGCTCCGCCTCCACGGCCCGGCCCCCGTGCACCGCCTCGACCCCTCGGCCTCCCACCAGGCGCCCGCCGACCAGATCATCAGGCTGTTCGCCCGGCAGCTGTTCGGCTACGCCCCCGCGCCGGACCTGCGCGACTGGCGGGCGATCGCCCCGGCGCCCGATCTCGCGACCGACGTCCCGTCCACCTACAACACCGGGATGGGCGCGCGGCACACGAACTACGTGGTGCACCTGCGCCGCGGCGTCCTCTGGGACACCGCGCCCGCGCGGGAGGTCACGGCGCACGACGTCGTGCGCGGGCTCAAGCGGCTGGCCAACCCGCTCACGAGGCCCGCCGCCCTGCCCTACTTCACCAGCACGATCAGGGGCATGGCGCAGTACTGCGAGGACTACGCCGCCGCGGTCCGCCGCGACGACCCGACCGCCGAGGAACTGGCCGCCTTCCAGAACTCCCACGACATCCCCGGCGTCTTCGTCCTGGACGACGAGTCGCTGGTCATCGAGCTCATGCGGCCGGCCATCGACTTCGCCGCCATCATGGCCCTGCCGTGCGCGTCGCCCGCCCCGGCCGAGTACGACGCGTTCCTGCCCGGAAGCCCGGAACTGCACCGGAACCTCCGGAGCAATGGGCCGTACCGGCCGGTCCGTCTCGTGCCGGGCCGCGAGCTGCGCCTCGAACCCAACCCCGTCTGGCGGCAGGACACCGATCCCCTCCGGCACCGGTACCTGGACGGCGTCGAGGTCACGGTCGAGGACGCGGCGCCGGAACAGGTCGCCGAGCGGATCGCGTCGGGCGCGGCCGACCTGCCGTGGGGCGGGCCGGTCGCCGAGCCGCACGACGCCGAGCCGGCCGATCCGGGCGACGGCCTCGGCCTCTCCCTCGACCCGTACCTCGTCTTCAACGTGCAGAGCCCCGGGGCGGGCGGCGCGCTGGCCGACGCCAGGGTGCGCCGCGCGCTCTCGTACGCGATCGACAAGGCGGCGATCGCCGACCTGTACCGCCGGTCCGGCCGTGGTGCGCTGGTGCGGATCGCCGGTTCCGTCGTCCCTCCGGGCAACGACGCGCACCAGGAACTCGACCTCTACGCGACCCCGGGAAGCCGGGGCGACGCACAGAAATGCCGGGCGCTGCTAGCCGAGGCGGGCCATGAGAACGGCCTCGCGCTCACCGCGGTCCACCTGGACACCACCCTGGACGCCGCGGTCGCGCGGTCGTACGCGGCCGACCTGGAGAAGGCCGGCGTCACCGTGCGGCTGGTGGCGCTGGACCACGACGCCCGGGACGCCCTGCTCGGTGATCCGCGCCGCGCGGCGGCGGGCGAGTGGGACGTCGCGGCCTCGTCGTGGTCGCCGGACTGGTACCCCTCCAACGGCCGGGTCTTCCTGCAGCCGATGTTCCAGTCGGGCGACTCCCGCAACTCCGCGAACCGCGGCCGCTACCGCCGTCCGGAGGTCGACCGCCTGATCGAGCGGGCGCTCGGCACGATCGAGGAGCCCGCGCGGTCGACCGCGGCCTGGAACCTGGCCGAACGGACGGTGCTGGAGGACGCCGCGGTCGTGCCCGTCCTGTTCCAGCGGCCGGTCGTCCCGCGCCTGCGCGGCCCGCGCGTGCGGGGCGCCGTCCCGATGCCCGCGTTCGGCCATTCCTACGACCTCGCCGGCGTCTGGCTCGACCCGCCGGACGATCCCGCGGGGTGACGGCGGCGGACCACAGCGATCCAGGGAGCGCGGATGCTCGACGACGTGGTGACCGAGTACCTGAAACTCGGGTTGCGGTTCGGCCGGCTCGCCGACGGGTTCGTCGACTCCTGGTACGGCGACCCGGAACTGTCGCGCCGGGTGGACGCCGAGCCGAGGCCCGGCGCGTCCGGGCTCGCCGCCCAGTCCGCCCGGCTGCTCGCCGCGCTCCCGGACAGCGGCCTGGCCGAGCCGCGGCGCCGGTTCCTGTCCGCGCAACTCGCCGCGCTGAACTGCGCGGCGCGCCGGATGGCCGGGGAGGAGATCGCGTTCGGGGACGAGGTCCGGACGTACTTCGAGGTCGACATCGAACTCGGCGACCCCGGCCGCTACGCGGAGATCCACGAGGCGATCGGCGCGCTGCTGCCGGGCCCCGGGGACCTGCGCGCCCGCACCGCGGCGTTCTACGAGCGCAACGCCGTCCCCCCGGACCGGCTGGCACGGGCCGTGCAGGCGGTGTCCGGCGAACTGCGCGCCATGACCCGCACGGTGTTCGGCCTGCCGGAGCAGGAGAGCGTCGAGTACGTGGTGGTGCACGACAAGCCCTGGAACGCCTACAACCGCTACCTCGGCGGGTTCCGCTCGAGGGTGGAGCTCAACGCGGAGGCGGGCCGCACCATCGCCGCGCTGCCGCTGCTGGCGATCCACGAGTCCTACCCCGGGCACCACACCGAGCACTGCCGCAAGGAGGCCGGCCTCGTCGACGGCGCCGGGCACGACGAGCACCTGATCTCGCTGGTCAACACCCCGCAGTCCCTCATGGCCGAGGGGACCGCCGAGATGGCCGACGCGGCGGTGCCGGGCCCGGGCTGGGGCCGCTGGACCGCCGACATCCTCGCCGGCGCGGGCGTCCGGGTCGAGGGCGAGCTGGTGGAGGAGGTCCTGCGGCTGATCCGGCTGCTGATGCCCGCACGCCAGGACGCGGCCGTCATGCTCCACGACCGCGGAGCCGACCCCGACGAGGTCACCGACTACCTGGAACGGTGGCTCCTGGTGCCCCCGGACCACGCCCGGCGGATGACGCGGTTCCTCACCGATCCGCTCTGGCGCGCCTACTCGGTGACGTACATCGAGGGCCCGCGGCTGGTGGGCGCGTGGCTCGACGCCGGCGCGGGCCGGACGTCCCTCGTCGAGCGGTACCAGAGGCTCCTCGACGAGCCGCTGTTGCCGTCCGACCTCCGCGCCGACCTGGCGGCCACGGGCTCCCAGGAACTCAGAACAGGTGCTCGATGATGCGCTGAGCGGTGGCGGCGGGCGTGGGCAGCGTCGCCATCTCCCGCTGGACCTCCGCCGTCGCGGCGCGGATGCCCTCGTCCGTCATCAGCCGGGTGAGCAGGTCGGCGTCGACGTCCTCGCGTTCGCTCACGAACCCGATGCCCCGCTTCCGCACCGCCTCAAGGGTCGTGTGCTGGAACAGGTCCCGGGGGTCGGGCGTGATGAGCTGCGGGACGCCGGCGTCGATCGCCGTCAGGGCCGTCCCACCGCCGCCGTGGTGGACGATGGCGGTGCACGTGGCCAGCAGGTGGTGCAGCGGGATCCAGCCGACGGAGCTGACGTTGTCCGGCAGCGGGCCGAGCGAGCCGATGTCGACCCCGCCGAGCGCCAGCACGAACTCCGCGTCGACGCCGGCCGCCGCGTCGATGATCGTGCGCATGGTCCCGGTGCCCAGCATCTGCAGCTCGACCGTGCCCATGCTCACGGCGACGCGCCGCCGCTCGGGCGGCTGGAGCAGCCGGTCCCCGACGACCGATCCGCCGCTGTGCGGCAGCCAGCGCATGAACCATCCCTCCGGCCGCTCACCGGCGAGCATGCTGGGCGGGAACTCCTCGATGGTGACGGCCGGCTTGGAGATGGTCACGCCGTACCGCTCGCAGACGTCGGGCAGGTGGGCCGCGGCCGCCTCGTGCATGCCCCGGGTGCGCCAGGCGCTCACGTTCCGCTGGACGGCGGGCGCCCCGGCGCGCGCCGCCGCGAACAGGCCGGCGGTGGTGCCCTGGTCGTAGACCACCAGGTCCGGGCCCCAGTCGTCGGTCAGCGCCATGATCCCGTCGATCAGCGGGCGGTTGATCGCGGCGAACCCGGGCCCCCACTCGTCGAGGTTGATCGCCGGTTTGGTCGCGACCGTCCGGACGAACTCCGGGTGCTCGCGGGCCAGCCGCTCGTTGACGGCCTCCATGCTGAACCCGGGCGCGGCGTCGACGATCTCCACACCGGAGCCCGCCGCGCCTTCGGTGGGTCCCGCGATCGTGGCGATCACCTCGTGGCCCGCCGTGCGGAACGCCCAGGCGAGGTGAACGAGCGGGAAGAAGTGCCCGAGACCTGGGTGAGAGCAGAACATCACACGCATATCCGGAAGATCCCTTCTCCCCGTGTCCGCGCCCGCGGCAGGACCGGACGGCGCCCGGTCCGGGCACCCCGGCGCGCGAACGCCACTATAAGAATTTAAACTATGATCTTCGCCGGTTCAATATCCGCGGCGGTGCGGAGGCGGTGGCGCCTCACCAGGTGACCGGAAGCTCGCGCACCCCGTGGATGTTCGCCTTCTCCTTGAACGACAGCGCGTCGAACGGCACCGCGAGCCGCAGTCCCGGCAGGCGCCGGAAGAGGGCGTCGAACACGATCCGCAGCTCCATCCTCGCGAGATGGTGCCCGAGGCACCGGTGCCTGCCGACGCCGAACGCCAGGTGCCGCCCGCCGCCGCGCCCAGGGTCGAAGTCGTCCGGGCGCTCGAACACCTCCGGATCCCGGTTGGCCGCGGGGCCGAGGACGACCACGCCCTCCCCCGCGCGCACCGTGACGCCGCCCACCTCGACGTCCGCCAGCGCCGTGCGCGCCGTGGAGGCATTGACGACCGACAGGAACCGCAGCAGCTCGTCGACGGCGAGGGGGGTCCTGGCCGGGTCGGCGAGCATCCACGCGAGCCGGTCCGGATGTTCGAGAAGGGTCAGGGCGCCGAGCGCGATCATGTCGGCGGTGGTGGAGTGCCCGGCGACGAGCAGCACGAACGCCATGCTCACGACGGCCTCGCGGTCGGCCGTGCCCTCCCGCCGCCCCGCGGCGATGAGGCGGCCGAGCAGGTCGTCGGGCGGGTCGCGCTCCTTGTCCGCCACCAGCTCGGCCAGCAGGGCCCGGATCTCGTGCGCCGCCCGGGTGCGCTCCGCAGCCGGGGTGGCGTGGCTGAACATCCGCGCGGTGCGCTCCTCGAAGTGGCCGTGCACGGAGTAGGGCACGCCGAGGAGCTCGCAGATCACCAGTGACGGCACCGGAACCGCGAGCTCGCGCACCAGGTCGACCGGGCGCGGGGCGGCCGCCATCAGCTCCAGCCGCCGGTCGACGATCTCCTGGACGCGCGGGCGCAGCGCCTCCGCCCGCCCGGGCGAGAACTCGGCGCGGACGGACCGCCGGGCGGCCGTGTGCTCGGGCGGGTCCATCCAGTTCATCGGCGGCCGGAAGGCGCGGAAGGACTCCTGCCGCTCCTCCTCGGTGACGGGGGCGAACCGGGGGAACCCCTCGCGGCGGCGATCGACGCTCATCCTCGGATCGCTGAGGACCTTGCGCGCGTCCTCGTGCCGCGCGACCAGCCACGCCGAGTTCCCCCCGGCCATGCGGGCGCGGACCGCGCGCCCGCCCGATCGCAGCCGCTCGTACTCCGGAGGCAGGCTGAACGGGCACGCGCGGGCGACGGGGAACACGCCGACGGCGTCCTCGGGCTGAGTCGTCATCGGGACCCCCGATCGATCGGTACTAAGAAAAAATATACCGAACGGACCCGGGGTCGTGGCTCAGTCGCGCCCCGCGTACGCGTTGCCGGCGTACCAGTCGCCGCGGCCGCCGGGCAGCAGGTCGAGCACGTTCCAGACCGGGGAGAGCAGGTCGATGCCGCGCTGTGCGCCGTCGAGGAAGTCGGCCGGCAGCGTGTAGAAGTGGCGGACCTCCTCACCCTCGCGGGCCAGGACGCTGATCATGGGCCGCTGCGCCCCGTCCGGGCGCTCGGCATTCATGTCGGCGTTGAAGGACGTGCCGTGGCTGGACAGGACGCGCACCTCGTCCCACCCCCGCCGCCGCGCCCAGGAGCGCAGCTTCGGCAGCGGCGCCTTCCCGATGACGGCGAAGGCGGTGTGCTGCGCCAGGTGCGCGGCGACGCCGTTGAAGCCGTCCACCCACATCGAGCACATCGGGCACGCCGCCTCGTCGTCGGGGTGGTACATGAGGTGGTAGACGACCAGGGTCTCGCGGTCGCCGAACAGTTCGCGGACGGTCACCGGCTCGGTCGGCTCGTCCTTCTCGAGGTCCGCCGGCCCCGCGGTGAGGGTGTAGTCGCCGAGCACGGCGCCCCGGGGCATCCGGCGCCGCGCGGCGGCGACCTCCTCGACCCGGTCGCGCAGCAGCCTTTCGGCCTTCGCCAGTTCGATCCGCGCGTCGATGTACTCCTGGCTCGCCCCAACCGGCCACATCGGCGGGATCTTCGGCTCGTCGTCGCTCATCGCTGGCCCCTTCGGGTCCGTCGGCGGCACGTGTCAATTCGACAACGGACTCTACGATAATGACCCCGCCGACGTGCCGGGTTCGCCCTCGTCCGGCGGCGTGGCGGCCGGGAAGGGCACTCGGCCGCGACGGTCTCCGCGCTCTCGAATACGGGATGAGATCGGCCGATACGCCGCCATCCGCCACATAGCAACTGTCCACATAAAGAAGGCGAAAGACCTCTCGGCGATGACCGGGGAGAGTTGAAGGGAAAAGCACCGCATGTTAAGCTCGATATTCCGGCAATTGTCAACTATGCCAATTTAGTCAGACGCTCGCGATACGAGGCACAGGAGACCGGGATGGCCGAGACGGCGGTGGCCGAGGTGATGGCCGAGCTGGCCGAGCTGGAGGACCCCAAGGCGCGCGAGGTGAACGAGAAGCGCGGCGACGACCACGCCGTGAATCTCAGCAAGCTGCGCGCCGTCGCAAAGCGCCTGAAGACGCAGCAGGACCTTGCGCGCGAGCTCTGGAAGACCGACGACAGCTCGGCGCGGCTGCTGGCGACGCTGATCTGCCGCCCGAAGGCGTTCGAGCGCGACGAGCTCGACGCGATGCTGCGCGAGGCGCGCACCCCCAAGGTGCACGACTGGCTCGTCAACTACGTGGTGAAGAAGAGCCCGCACTCCGAGGAGCTGCGGCTGGCCTGGCTCGACGACGCGGATCCGGTGATCGCGAGCGCCGGCTGGGCGCTGACCACCGAGCGCGTGATGCGCAAGCCCGACGGCCTCGACCTCGACAAGCTGCTCGACGTCATCGAGGCGGAGATGAAGGACGCGCCGGACCGCCTGCAGTGGGCGATGAACGACTGCCTGGGCAACATCGGGATCAAGCACGAGGAGCACCGCGCCCGCGCGATCGAGATCGGTGAGCGCCTGGAGGTGCTCAAGGACTACCCCACTCCCCCGAACTGCACGTCTCCGTTCGTGCCCATCTGGATCAGCGAAGTGGTCGGCAGGAAGAAGGGGAAGTAGGGGCCCGCGCCCGGGAGTCCGGTTCAGTCCGAGAGGATCGCCGACAGTTCCAGAGGACGGATCGCGCGCGCCGGGAAGTCGCAGTACCAGAGACGGCTGCCGTCCCAGGTCAGCCCGGTCGGGCGGCCCGGAACGGGCAGGACTCCAAGTTCCTCGCCGGTCGCCGGATCCATCGCACGGAGCACGGCGTCGTCGAAGTCGCCGTAGACGACGACGCCGTCGGCGTACGTGAGTCCGGAGGGAGACTCCCCCGCCGCCGGGAACTCCCGCACGACGGTCATCGTGTCGTAGTCCCTGACCTGCACCACGGTCGGACCGCGCAGGCACATGTACAGGCCCTCCGGCCCGAACTCGATCCCGGTCAGCCTGCCGCTCGCGGGGAGCACCTCCTTCTCCCCGGTGATCGCGCCGTCGTCGGGGTCGATCAGGACGATCCGCTTCGGGCGGCCGCCGACCTGGCACAGGCGGGCGCCGTCGTAGGCCAGGTCCGCCCGGACCCTGTCACAGGCGAACGTCCTGGTCACGCCCCCGGTCGCCGGGTCGATCGCGAAGATCTTCTCCGCGTCCTGGTCCGAGTGCCACAGCCGGGCGCCGTCCCAGGTCAGCCCGCACATGTAGGCGGCGGGGGCGGGCAGGGCGCCGGCGCCCGCGGCCGTCGCCGCCGTCTCACCCGATGTCATGTCCCCTCGCTTTCCGGCCGTCCGCGGCCGTCGTCACGCCTGTGGGTACCAGCGGCCGCGGGGGCGCGCCCGCGACGGCGTCCAGCCACCACGGGCTCTCCCGGGCCCACGCGATCGTCCTGGCGAGGCCGGTCCGCAGCGGGATGCGGCTGCGCCAGCCGAGCAGGTCCCTGGCCTTCCCGACATCCGGGACGCGCCGGGGAATGTCCTCGTAGGCGCTGCCCAGCGCCGAGTCCGTGCTCACGCGGATCGGGGCGAACTCCGCCCCGGCCAGCCGGGTCGCCAGCCGGACGGCGTCGGCGACCGAGGTCTCCCGGTCGCTGCCGACGTTGAAGCACTGGCCGTCGGCGATCTCGGCGGCGCCGACCCGCAGCGTGGCCTCCACCGCGTCCTCGACGAAGGTGAAGCAGCGCGTCTGGGAGCCGTCGTCGTACAGCAGCGGGGGCAGCCCGCGCAGGACCCGGTGGACGGTCTTGCTGATCACGTACGCCGGGCGCTGCCGCGGCCCGTAGACGTTGAAGTACCGCACGACCGAGGCGCGCAGGCCCCGGTGGCGGGCGTAGGCGACGACCATGTGCTCGGCGACGGCCTTGCTCGCGGAGTAGGACCACCGGTCGGCGGCGACGCTGCCGAGGACCCGGTCCGCGTCCTCCGCCCAGGGGACGTCGGGGTTCTTGCCGTAGATCTCGCTGGTGCTGGAGACGACGACCTTCACCCCGGCGGCGGACGCCGAGCGCAGCACGTTGCGGGTGCCGGAGACCGCCACGTCGATCACTTCGAGCGGGTCGTCGAGGTACTGGTCGACGCCGACCAGGGCGCAGAGGTGGTAGACGGTGTGCACGTCCGGGCCGATGGCGTCGGCCAGCGCCCGCTCGTCGCGGATGTCGGCCCTGACGTGGCGGACGGCGGCCCCGCCGCAGTCCAGATCGGGCGGCGGCGGCGCGGGATCGTAGACGATGACGTCCTCGCCCTGCCGCGCGAGGCGTTCGACGAGGTGGCTGCCGATGAAGCCACAGCCGCCGGTGACCACGACCGCCATCGGTGTACCGCCTTCCCGCTACGACCGGCCTGAACGAGGCGACCGCCGCCCTGTCAGCGGACGGCGCCGGACGCGCCGCCCGACGGGGAGGCGGCCCGCCGCGCGTACGAATCGATCACTTCCGCGGCCCGGGCCGCGCCGCCGGCGTCGCGGGCCTCGGCGCGCATCCGCGCGATCCGGCCGCGGACGGCGTCGTCGGCGACCAGGTCCTCCACCGCCCGGACCAGGCTCGCGCCGTCGACCTGCTCGGGCCGCAGCACATGGCCCAGGCCGAGTTCGGCGGACCGCTCGGCGAAAGGCCTGGCCTCGACCGCGTACTCGGTGAAGAACAGCATCGGGCAGCCCCAGTGGACGGCCTCCATGGTGGCGCCGAGCGTGCCCTGCAGGATGAACGCCTTCGCGTGGCGGAGAACCTCCATGAACGAGATGTACTGGTGCGCCTCGACGTTGGGCGGCAACGGCTCCAGCGCCTTGGGGTCGGTGCCGTTCCCCGTCACTATGACGACATGCCACGGCGTTCCCGCGAACGCTTGCGCGCATCTGCGGAAGAATTCCGGATGCCCGTTGAACGTCGATCCCAGGGACACGAGGAGCACGTCGTCGTCCTCGTTCGGCGGACGCCACCCCGGCTGGAGCCGCCCCTGCGAGAAGCTCGGCCCGACGAAGACGAAACGGTCGTCGAATGTGTCGCTCTTCACCTGGAACGACCGCGGCAGGAAGATGACGTTCAGGTCCTCGATCGCGTTCCAGAACTCCGCCGGGGAACGGTCGATGCCATATTCCGGCAGAAGCTCGGACATCATCCGCTGGAAGGTCTCGGTCTCGACTATGGGCCGGTGCCCGTGCACCGCGCTGAGCGCCTCCCACACCGAGTAGTGCTCGTTCGAGGCGAAGCCTCCGTTGACGCACACGGCCGGCCGCTGCCACCTGGCGGCCAGCAGGCGCCCGGCGATCAGGGGGAAGATGTCGTAGACGACCAGGTCCGGCGGGTCGTCGTCCAGGGCGCTCTCCGCCGCCCTGAGCATCGCGAGGTTCTCGTTGACGAACGCGCTCACCGTCAGCGCCTCGGCGTCCTCCTGCTCGACGATCTCCGGCAGGTCGACGCCGTCCTCGAATATCGACCGGTGGCGGATCTGCCGGGCGCCGACCTTCGCCAGGTCGTCGACATAGTCGCCGGAGGTCACGAAGCTGATCCGGTGTCCCCGGGCGGAGAGCTCGTCGAGGACGCCGAAGGTCGGGCGGATGTGCCCGTACCCGCCGGTGACGGCGAAAAGAATGTGGCGTGGTCGCATCACGATTCCCCGGATCGGGCGAGATGAGCCATGAAAACGGACACTACTATAGTTTTTTCAAGTCAGCAAGACGCCGATCACCCGGCACGCGCGCGCCGCCCGGCCACGCTCCTTAGGCGTTGACTTATATAAGCTTCTGCTTTAGGATGAGCTTGATCTTCTGGTGGCGACGGGAGGCACAACCGTGGGATCGAATTCGACCCTCGCTGTCGAGACGTCCGGGCTGGTCAGGACCTTCGGCGAGACGCGGGCGGTGAACGGCGTCGACCTGGCCGTCCCCACCGGCATCGTGCACAGCCTGCTGGGGCCGAACGGCGCCGGCAAGACCACCCTCCTCCGGATCCTGACGACGCTGCTGCGCCCGACGGAGGGCACGGCCCGGGTGCTCGGCCACGACGTGGTGCGGGAGGCCGACGCGGTGCGGTCCCGCGTGAGCGTCACGGGGCAGTCCACCTCGATCGACGAGGACCTCACCGGGAGGGAGAACCTCGCGATGGTGGGGCGGCTGCTCGGGCACCGGGGGGCCGGGGCGCGGCAGCGGGCCGACGACCTGGTGGACGCCTTCGAGCTGTCGGAGGTGGCGGACCGCCCGGTGAAGACCTGCTCCGGCGGCGAGCGGCGCCGGATCGACATCGCCGCCAGCATCATCGTCACCCCGGACCTGCTCTTCCTGGACGAGCCGACCACGGGCCTCGACCCGCGGGCCCGCAACCAGGTGTGGGACATCATCCGCACCCTGGTCGCCGGGGGCACGACCGTGCTGCTCACGACGCAGTACCTCGACGAGGCCGACCGGCTCTCCGACCGGGTCGCGGTCCTCGACCACGGCAAGGTCATCGCGGAGGACGCGCCTGGCAGGCTGAAGTCCCAGATCGGCACCGGCGCGCTGAAACTGCGGCTCCAGGATCCCGGGCAGCGCGCCCAAGCCGAAGAGATGCTCTCCCGCACCCTGGCCGTGGAGCCGGGCGCGGACTCCGATCCGCACAGGCTGTCGGTGCGGGTCACCGACGCGCAGCAGGCGGCCCGGGCCGTCACGGCACTGGCCGACGCCGGGATCGCCCTCGACGACTTCTCGATGGCCCAGTCGAGCCTGGACGACGTCTTCCTCGCCCTGACCGGTCACCCGGTCACCGGCGACGGGCAGGCGGAGAAGGCCGAGGCCGTGGACGGGGCCGAGGCCGAAGCCGAGGCCGAGGCCGAGGCCGGCGACAAGCAGACGGCGAAGTGAGGAGGCCGGCGAGATGACGACGTCCCAGCCGATGACGCGGGCGCGGGGGCCGCTGGCGGCGCCCGGCGAGCGCCCGCCGAGGGCCGGCGCGCTGTCGGCGTCGATGACGTTCGGGTGGCGCGCGCTGCTGAAGATCAAGCACTCACCGAACCAGCTGGTGGACGCCCTCATGCTCCCGGTCGTCTTCACGCTCTCGTTCACCTACCTGGTGGGCGGGGCGATCGCGGGATCGCCCGGCCGCTACCTGCACTTCTTCCTGCCCGGCGTCATGGTCATGGCGGTGGCGCTGACGACGGCGTACACCGGCATCGTGCTGAACCAGGACGTCGACCAGGGGGTCTTCGACCGGGTGCGCTCCCTGCCGGTGTGGCAGTCGTCGGTGCTGGTCGGGGCGATGCTGGGGGACGTCGTGCGGTACGCGGTGGCGTCGGTCGTGCCGCTGCTGCTCGGGCTGGTGCTGGGGTTCCGCCCTGACGGCGGCGTGGGCGGCGTGGTGCTGGCGCTGCTGTTCCTCCAGGTGTTCGCGTTCAGCCTCGCCTGGATCGGGACCTTCGTCGGGGTCAGCGTGCGGACGCCGACCGCGGCCCAGACGCTCAGCTGGACGCTCCTGTTCATCCTCGTCGTCGCCAGCAACGTCATGGTGCCGCAGCAGACGATGCCGGGCTGGCTGGAGGCGCTGATCAAGGTCAATCCGGTCAGCGTCGCGACGACCGCCATGCGCGGGCTGATGGACGGCACCGTGACCGCGGGCCAGATGGGCTGGGCGTTCCTGGCCTGCGCGATCCTCGTCGCGGTCTTCGCGCCGCTGACCGTGTACCGGTACGGCCGCAGCCGCCACTAGGCGCTCACAGCGCGTGCAGGCAGAGCAGGAGACTCCGGGCCTCGATGTTGACCTGGTAGCTCTGGCGCGCCAGCGCCATCGCCTGGGGCACCGTGAGCCAGCAGAAGTCCGCGGGCGTCCGGGCGGGGAAGCCGCCGCCGACCTCGACCACGAGATGACGGGTCTGGGCGTGCCGGAACCGGCCGCCCTCCTCTGACTGCACCACGTCGTACCGCACCTTGACACTTCTGGAGAGGACGAGATCGAGATACCGGGGGCGTGTCTCACCGCTCGCCCCCTCGTAGTTCTCGGGGGTGCACTGCACGGTGGGACCGAGTTCCACGGTGTCGCGGCATCCCGGACGGAGGTCGGCGCGGGCGAGGACGTGCAGGATCCCGTTGATGCGGCGGACGACGAGAGCGGCCAGCCCGATGCCGCGGGGTTCGAGCAACGGCTGGCACCAGTCGGACACCTCCCGGTTGCCCGCGTGGACCTCCACCCCGACGACGCTGAAGTACCTGCCGTCGGGACGGCGGATCGCATCCGCTCCCCGCTCCCATCCGTCCACGGAGTCGAGGGGGACCGCGCGCGTCGCGAGCGTGTACGCGGACTTGCGCTCGGTGAGCCAGCTCCTCACCTGCACCGGAGAGAGGAACGCGTCCTCCCCGGAGGCGTACGGCGGCGCCGCGAAGGCGGCCGCGGCCCCGTCGCCCGGCCGCACGATGGACGAGGCCGAGGCCAGCAGGCAGGCCAGCACGGTCCTGGAGTCCATGTTCACGACGTTGGGGTGATGCAGGAGGTCGAGGATCTGCCCGAGCGTCATCCAGGCGAAGTCGTCGTGCGGCTCGACGTCGCCGGTGACCTCCATGACCACGTTCCGGTTGCGCTTGGCCCAGAACCACGCCCCCTGCTCGGACTGCAGGACGTCGACCAGCACCCGGGCCCGCCCGGGCTCGGTGAAGTACTCGACGAACCTGGACCGGGCGCCGCGGTGCGTCCGCAGGTAGTTGCTCGACGTGGACTGGACCGTCGGCGACAGCTGCACCGTGTTCACGTTGCCGGGCTCGATCTTGGCCTGCATCAGGAAGTGCAGGACGCCGTCGATCTCCTTGGCGAGGATGCCCACGATCGCGACGTCCTGCTGGTAGATGATCGGCTGCCGCCATTCGGGAACGGCGCCGTAGTCGGTGCGGGCGTGGATGCCGCCCACGGTGAAGAAGCGGCCGCTCTCGTGCACGAGGTCGCCCGAACCCGGGTCGAACGACCATCCGGCCATGCGGTCGAACGGGATGCGCGTCACCTCGACCGGGACGCTGCGGCGGCGTCCGGCCAGCCATTCGACGACGTCGCCGGCCGGTCGGGGCCGGTATTCGGCCGACGCGGCGAGCCGCCGGCCCAGCTCGTCGGATTCCCCGCTCGGCGCCGCCCTCAGCCGAGTGCCCGCGTTCGTGCCCGCCATGCCCGCCTCCGTCCACGGCCGCCGGAGCTGGCCGCCGTTCGCGCTCGGCTGTACCATTTACTTAATTTATATATAGCACCTAGCGATGGGAAGGGAGACCCCGTGCCCGCCTCGGAGCGCGACGCCGCCTTCGGCCCGGAGCACGCCGAGGTCTACGAGCTGACGTACCGGCACCGTGGCAAGGACTGGGGCGCGGAGGCGGCGGAGGTGACGCGGCGCATCCGCGCCCACCGTCCCCTCGCGCGGTCCCTTCTCGACGTCGCCTGCGGCACCGGGGCCCACCTGGAGGCGTTCCGGGCGGGCTTCGACCATGTCGAGGGCCTGGAGATCTCGCGCGCGATGCGCGAGCGTGCCGTGCGGCGGCTGCCGGGGGTGACCGTGCACGACGGCGACATGCGGGGCTTCGACCTCGGCCGCGCCTTCGACGCGGTGACGTGCCTCTACACCGCGATCGCCTACCTTCCGACCGTCGCCGCCATGCGCGCCGCGGTGCGGGCCATGGCCGGCCACCTCGTTCCCGGCGGGGTGCTGGTCATCGAGCCCTGGTGGCCGCCGGAAAGGTTCATCGAGGGGTTCGTCGGGGCCGACCTGGTGCGGGACGGCGACACGGTCGTCGCCCGGGTCTCCCACTCGACCCGGCGGGACCGGGCCGCGCACATGGACGTGCGCTGGACGGTGGGCCGTCCGGCGGGCGTCCGCGCGTTCCGCACCGTGGAGACCTTCACCATGTTCACCGCGGACGAGTTCCGGGCGGCGTTCCAGGACTCCGGATGCGACGTCGAGCACGAGGAGGCCGGCCTGAACGGCTACGGCCTGTTCGTCGGGGTCCGCCGCGGCCGGCCCGAGGCCCGGGAGGCCGCGGACGCTACTCGCCCCAGCGCAGGTACGTGATGGGCGGCTCCCGGCCGGGGAGGGTGCGCAGCGCCACCCCGTCCAGGCCGACGGCCTCGCGCAGCGCGGCCGTCTCCCCGGGCCACTTGGAGTAGGCGATCTCGTCGAAGGCGAGCACGCTGCCCCTGGTCAGATAGGGCCGGATCGCCTCCAGCGCGGCGCGGGTCGGCGCGTGGAGGTCGAGGTCGAAGTAGGCCAGCGCGATCACGGTCTCCGGGTTGTCGGCGAGATAGCGCGGCAGGGTCTCGCGGACGTCGCCCTGGACCACCGCGGTCCGCCGGACGTGCGCGAAGGGCTCGCCGGACTCGTGCGCGTCGAGCACCTCGCGCAGGTGGTCGGGGTAGCCCTCGCTTACGGCGAACCGGCCGGCCACCGCGTTGGGCCCGGCCCTGTCGACGTCGGCGACGTCGGGGAAGCCGGTGAAGGTGTCGAAGCCGATGACGCGCCGCACCGAGGTGTACGGCTCGTGGCACCCGCGCAGCGCGGTCAGCGTGGCCAGGTGCCGCCCGTGGAGCACGCCGAACTCCATGATCACGCCGGGCACGTCGAGGATCATGCGGTACAGCGCGTCCATGCACAGCAGATCGGTGAGCTGGTGGCGCCGCAGGTACAGCGCCAGGTTGTCGATCAGGTACTCGGCGGGGATCGGGGTGTCGCGCAGCAGCCGGGTGAGCCGCTCGCGCACGTCGCGCTCCTGGTCCGACTCGCGTGCCAGCGAGCGCGGATCCCGGTGGTTCGGTGCGGTCACCTGTCTCGTCCTCCCAGCGGCAGAGATCGCGTAAGGCGGGGTCAGCTCATCCACGCGGCGGGCGCCGGCCCGCCCCGGCCGACGGGCGGGAAGAGGGCGTCCAGCCGGTCGGTCTCCTCCTCGGTCAGGGGCTTGTCCAGCGCCCTGACCGCGCCGTCGACGTGGTCGGGGGTGCGCGGGCCGATGAGCACCCCGGTCACCCCCGGCCTCGCGAGCGTCCAGGCGAGGCCGACCTCGGCGGGGTCCCGCCCGATGTCCGCGCAGAACCGCTCGTAGGCGGCGATGGCGGTCCCGTGCTCTTTCAGCGCGTCGACCGCGCGCCCCTGCGCGGACTTGACCGCGGTCCCCTCCGCCTTCTTGCGCAGCACGCCGCCGAGCAGGCCGCCGTGCAGGGGCGACCAGACCAGCACCCCGAGCCCGAGGGCCGCCGCCGCGGGGATCACCTCCAGCTCCGCGTGCCGGGTGACGAGGTTGTAGACGCACTGTTCCGAGGCGAGCCCCGGGACGCGGCGGCGCGCGGCGGTCTCCTGGGCCAGGGCGATGTCCCATCCGGCGAAGTTGGACGAGCCGACGTGCCGGATCTTGCCCTGGCGGATCAGCAGCTCCATGGCCAGCCAGATCTCGTCCCAGGGGACCGAGCGGTCGACCTGGTGCATCTGGTAGAGGTCGATCCGGTCGGTGTTCAACCGGCGCAGGGAGGCCTCGCACGCGGCGACGATGCGCCGCGCCGACAGGCCGCGGTCGGCCGGGTCGTCGCTCATCGGACTCCCGACCTTGGTGGCCACGACGACCTCGTCCCGGCGGCCCGGGCGCGCCGCCAGCCAGCTCCCGATCACCTCCTCGGTGTGGCCCTTGTAGACGCGCCAGCCGTAGATGTCGGCGGTGTCGACGAGGTTGAGGCCGTTCGCCAGCGCGTGGTCCAGGAGGCGGTGCGCGTCCGCCCCGTCGACGCGGCCGCCGAAGTTCACGGTGCCGAGGCCGAGGCGGCCGATCTCCAGGCCGGTGGAACCCAGCGACGCGCGGAACTCTCCGGGATGGGGCATCGACCGCCTCCTCAGGCTCTCGATCGGCCTTTCACGATACTAGTTATTCAAGTCAGATTCCCCTATGTCGCCTACTATTGCGTTCTACGACGCCGATGCTATCGTTTTCTCAAGTGTAGGACCTTTGGCGGGCATAGGCGGTCCACATGGGCCCGAGGGCGGTGACGGGGAACGCGCGGCTCTGCGGGCGGCACCGGCCTGCCGGCCGGCCTCGACGGATCGTCTGATCCGATCCGCTCTTCGCCTCGACCCGTCGAATCCAGGGTCGCGCGAGATGGGAGAAACGCCCATGGTAACGAAGGCATCCGGCGGGGATGCTGTGGGAGCCGCCGCACCCGACCCGGCATCGGACCGGCCTCGGAAGTTCATCCCGGAACTCGAAGGACTGCGCGGCGCCGTCGTGCTGCTCGTCGTCCTCGGCCACACCGGAGTGGCGACCAGCGTGCAGGGCTGGAGCTACATGCACTCGACCGGCAACGGCGTCTGGGCCATCATGCTGAACCGGGTGGCGGTCGCCTTCCCGATCTGGTTCGTGATGACCGGCTACCTGCTGTACCGCGCGTTCGCGCTGTACACGCTCACCGGCGAACGGAAGCCGAACGTCAAGCGCTACTTCTGGCGCCGGGCGCTGCGGATCCTGCCCGCCTACTGGGTACTGACGATCACCGCTCTCCTCGTGCTCAACCGGGACACCGTCCACGGGGTCTGGGAATGGGTCCGCCCGCTGCTCCTGCTGCAGATCTGGGAGAAGGGCGCCATTCCCATGGGGATGATGCACACCTGGAGCAACGCCAACGATTTCCTGTTCTACCTGGCCATGCCCGCGTTCGCATGGCTCCTCCACCGGTACGCGCGGCGCGCCGAATCCCACGAGGCCCGGGTGAAGCGGCTGCTCGTGCCGCTGGCCGTCCCGGTGTTCATCGGCTTCGGCTTCTTCACCTGGCTCCATTTCCCGCAATTCCGGGACGACCCGATGAAGCTGTGGCCGACGCAGTACTTCTGGCCGATGAGCTACATGGGCTGGCTCTCGGTGGGCATGATGCTGGCCGTGCTGTCCGCCGCCGCGGAGACGCGCCCCGACGCGGTGCCGCGGGTGTACCGCCTGATCGGCCGGCATCCGGCCAAACTCTGGCTGGGGGCGCTGCTCATCTTCGTCCTGGCCTGCCTCTCCCCGCTCGCCGACTACCGCCTGGTCGACTACGTCGCGGCGCCGGCCGCGGCGGCCGACTACTGGCTCTTCCTCGCCTTCTCCGTGGCCGTCTTCGCGCCGCTGACCGTGCCGGGCGTCCGCTTCCGGCTGGCGGGCCTGATGCTGGACAACTCGCTGCTGCGGTTCTTCGGCCGCATCTCCTACAGCGTCTACCTCTGGCACATCTTCGTGTACGCCAAGTTCGTCGGGCCCCTCTTCGCCCCCGAGATCGGCGGCTACTGGGAAGTCCTGGGCGTCGAACTGGCGCTGTGCGTGATGGTCGGCTACGCCAGCTACATCATCGTGGAGAAGCCGTTCCACATGCTGCGGCCGCGCCTGGGCAAGGCGCCGGTCGAGCTGAGCGTCGCCGTCAGCACTCCCGCCGAGGCGCCCGTCCGGGCCGAGGCGATGCGCGCCCCCCGGGACGCGCAGGCCTGATCGACGCCCGCGGCGGGCGGGACGATGCCCCGGCACGTCCCGCCCGCCGCGGGCGTGCCACCACCAGCGAACGCCGAGGAGGCGGGGCGATGAGACTCCTGGTCACCGGGGGCGCCGGTTTCATCGGCTCGGAGTTCGTGCGGGCTACGCTGCGCGGCGAACTGCCGGGCACGGCGGGCGCGCACGTCACCGTACTGGACGCGCTCACGTACTCGGGCAACCCGCAGAACCTGGCCCCCGTCGCCGGGCATCCCCGCTACCGGTTCGTGCACGGCGACACCTGCGATCCGGACGCGGTCGACGCGGCCGTGGCCGGGCAGGACGCGATCGTCCACCTCGCCGCCGAATCGCACGTGGACCGCTCGATCGACACCGCCACCCCCTTCGTGCGCACCAACGTGCTGGGCACGCAGAACATGCTGGAGGCGGCCCAGCGGCACGGCGTCGCCAGGTTCGTGCACGTGTCGACCGACGAGGTCTACGGGTCGATAGCCCGGGGGGCGTGGGCGGAGGACGCTCCGCTGCTGCCCAACGGGCCCTACGCGTCGGCCAAGGCCGGGTCGGACCTGCTGGCGCTGGCCTGGCACCGGACCCGCGGCCTCGAGGTCGTGGTCACGCGGTGCACCAACAACTACGGCCACTACCAGTTCCCCGAGAAGGTGATCCCGCTGTTCGTGACCAACCTGCTCGACGGCGGCCGGGTGCCGCTCTACGGCGACGGCCGCCACCGGCGGGGGTGGCTGCACGTGTCGGACCACTGCCGCGCGCTCGACCTGGTGCTGCGGTCCGGCCGCCCGGGCGAGGTGTACCACGTCGGCGGCGGGAAGGAGCTGTCCAACGAGGACCTGACGGCCCTGCTGCTGGAGGCGTGCGGCGCCGGCTGGGAGAGGGTCGACCACGTCCCCGACCGCCAGGGGCACGACCGCCGGTACGCGCTCGACACCACCAAGATCGAGGAAGGGCTCGGCTTCGTCCCGCGCGTGCGCTTCGAGGACGGGCTGGAGGCGACCGTCGAGTGGTACCGCGCGAACCGGGCCTGGTGGGAGCCGCTGAAGGCCGGGCTCCGGGAGGCGCCGGGGCCGATGCTCAGGTCGCCTCGCTGACCGCCGACATCGTGTAGTCCTCCACCCGGAGCGCGGGCATGGCGGTCCGGGGCGTGGAGTCGTCCCTCTCCCTGGGCAGGGCCTGCTCGGTACGGCCGATCTCCGTCACCCGCCCCAGCAGGTCCACCGGGCTCTCGTTGAAGCGGAAGTTGTTCGCCTCCCCCACCACTTCGCCGTTCTCGACCAGGTGGACGCCGTCGCGGGTGAGCCCGGTGAGCAGCAGGGTCCGGGGATCCACGTCGCGGACGTACCACAGCGAGGTCACCAGGAGCCCACGCCTCGTGGTCGCGACCATCTCGGCGAGCGACCGGCCCTCCCCCTGGCCCTCCAGCACCAGGTTGCCGACCTGCGGCGTGACCGGCAGCCCGGTGAGATCGGCGGAGTGGCGGGTCTGGACCAGACCGGTCAGGACGCCGTCGCGGATCCACTCGGTCGCTGAGAGCGGCAGCCCGTTGTCGAACACCGAGACGGTGTCCGCGAACACCTGCGCGACGTCCGCGGAGCCCCGGGCGGTGACGAACGGCGCGCACCGCAGTCCCGGCTCCTGCGGGTCGCTGCGCAGCGTGAGCGGCGCGCGGGTCAGGCGCTCGCCGATCCGGATCCCGCCGTCCGGGCCGCGGAACACCGTGCGCGCGTCGGCGGCGTCCTTCGCCCCGGCGGCGCGGTACAGCCGCACCATGAGATCGGCGACGCAGGACGGGGACAGCAGCACCTCGTAACGCCCGGCGGGGAGTTCGACGCGCCTGCGTCCCCAGTCGAGCCGCGTGCTGAGCCCCTCGTACATGGGAAGCGGATCGATCTCGCCGAGGTCGGCCGCCCCGGTTCCGGTCCACGTCGAGGCGACGCCGTCCTCCGTCTTGGCGGTCAGGTCCACGACGCCCGCGGTCTGGACGTGCCGCAGCCGGAGCCCGGTGGAGGACGCCAGCCAGGTGGTGTGCCGCCGCTGCTCGGCGTGACCGTACAGGAGGCGGTGCTCCGCGCGGGCCCGCTCGAACGTCGCGGCGAGGCCGGTGGCGAACCGGGCGAGGACGTCGACCGAGGCCGCGGGCGCGGCCTCGGTCCAGTCCGGCGACGCGGGCACGGCGTCGCCGGTCAGCAGGGGGCGCGCGTCGGCGGCGGGCGTCGCCGTGCGCGCGGCGCGTTCGGCCGCCGCCACGACGGCGCGCACCGCGTCCTCGTCCACGGCGCCGCGGTGGGAGACGACGCCGGCGGCGGTGCCCCGCGCGTCCGAACTGACGGCGATCACCGTCAGCCTCGTGTCGGCGGTGAGAGCGCTCGACGTCAGCGCGTTGCCCGCCCACCGCGCGTGCGCGGTGGAGGCCTCGTCGACGATCGCCACGTAGGCGTCGGCGTCCTTGCCGGCCTCGACGGCCAGCTCCGCGAGCGTCACGGCAGCCCCTCCGCACCGGTGTCGATGACCTCGATCCCCGTGAACACGGCCGCGGGGCAGCCGTGGCTGGCGGCGGCCACCTGCATCGGCTGGCCCTTCCCGCACAGGTCGGCGCCGAAGAGCCGGTAGGTGTCCTCGCCGCCGAGCGCGGTCAGCGCCGACCAGAACTCCGTCGTGGAGGCCTGGTAGGCGACCCCGCTCAGCTGGCCGTCCAGCCTGCCGTTGCGGATCCGATGGCATCGCTGGGCGGTCATCTGGAAGTTCTGGCGCCGCATGTCGATGGACCAGCTGTCGGAGCCGGCGAGGTAGATCCCGTTCTCGATCCCCGCGATGAGGCCGGCGGTGGACGGCCCGCCGGGCGCGGGACGGAGCCCGACGTTGGGCATCCGCGGCAGCGGCACGTGCGTCGCGGACTCGGCGAACGAGCAGCCGTTGGAACGTTCGAGGCCCGCCAGGCCCGCGGTGCGCCGGTCGTGCTGGAAGCCGGTGAGCACCCCGTCGCGCACCAGGCTCCACGACTGCGCCGCCACCCCCTCGTCGTCGAAGCCGACCGTCGCGAGGCCGTGCTCGGCCGTGCGGTCCGCGGTGACGTTCATCAGCGGCGAGCCGTACCTGTGCGAGCCGAGCCCGTCCGGGGAGAGGAACGTCGTGCCGGTCGAGGACGCCTCGTGGCCCAGCGCGCGGTCCATCTCCGTGGTGTGGCCGACCGACTCGTGCACGGTCAGCCAGAGGTTGGAGGGGTCGATGACGAGGTCGTAGCGGCCCGGCCGCACCGGGCGGGCGCGGAGCTTGGCGGCGAGGTGCGCGGGCAGCTCGGCCAGCTCGCGCTCCCAGTCCCAGCCGTCGCCGGACAGGTACTCCCAGCCCCGGGCCGTCGGAGGCCCGAGGGTGCGCAGCGTCGCCGCCCCGCCGCCGCGCGGGTCCGACCCCTGCGCGAACAGCAGCGGATGGACCCGGACCCGCTGCTGGGCGGTCACCGTGCCCGCGAGATCGGCGTAGAACTTGTTCTCCTGGACGAGCGTGAGGAAGGCCAGCACGTGGTCGACCTCCGGCGCGGCGAGCAGCCGGCGGCTCCAGCCGGCCATGAGCGCGATGCGCTCCTCCTCGGGCACCTCGAACGGATCGACCCGGTATGAGGAGATCCACGTCGCGGCGGGGTGGACCGGCTCGCCGACCGGCTCACCGGAGCCGCCGCCGATCGCCGAGCACGCGCGGGCCACGGCCACCGCCCGCTCGGCGGCGCCGGCGGCGGCCCGGGGCGTCAGCTCGGCGGCGGCGGCGAAGCCGGGGACGCCCCGATGCCACAGGCGCACGGCCAGCCCCGTGTCCGTGGCGTCCTGTCCGCCGCCGAGGACGCCGTCGCGCAGCAGCAGCCGGGCCGTGCGGACGCGGTCGAGGCGGAAGGACGCGTGCTCGGCTCCGAGCTCGGACGCGCGGGCGAGCGCCGCATCGGCCAGCGCGTGCAGGGGAAGGGCGGAGAACGAGGCGTCCAGACCACGTCGCACGCTGCCTCTCTTTCCACGCCTCCGGCACGTCCTACTAGAAAAACATATTGTCTCGCGATCGAAAAGGCCGACCACCGACACGAAAGCTGGGAGTGAAGCGGGGATCTCCAATCGCCGATCTGGGAGATAACTATAGTTTTTGATAGTATTGCTCTTTGACGCCGTCCGGTCGGAGGGAACCACGTCCGCGACGGGACGACCGGGACCGGTGCGAAGCCGAGGGGACGCGATGGACGATGTCGCGGCTGCTGCCGTGGGGGGCAAGGTCTGTGACGCGGCGACCGCGGCGGCCCTCGTCGGGGACGGGCAGTCCGTGGCGAGCACGGGCGTCATCGGCTGGATCACGCCCGACGCGGTGCTGCGCGCGATCGGCGAGCGCTTCGAGCGGCTCGGCTCCCCCCGGGACCTGACCTTCTTCTTCCCCTGCGCCACGGGCGACGCCATGGACATCGGCGGCATGGACGGCGTGGCCCGCGAGGGGCTGATGCGCCGGATCGTCGCCGGGTCCTACATCAATCCGAGGCACCCGCGCACCGGTACCCGCCCGGCGCTCACGGAGCTGATACGCGACGATCGGATCGAGGCCTACAGCTGGCCGATCGGCGCCGCCATGCACTGGCTGCGGGAGGTCGCCCGGCGGAGCCCGGGGTACCTCACCCGCATCGGCCTCGGCACCTTCGCCGACCCGCGGCACGGCGGGGGCCGCCTCACGGGGCGGGCCAAGGACGACCTGGTGGAGGTCGTCGAGCTGCGCGGCGAGGAGCTCCTGCTCTACCCCACCTGGCCGCTGGACGTGGGGATCATCCGGGCCAGCAGCTCCGACGCCCAGGGCAACCTGTCCTTCGAGGACCTGCCGCTCACCTCTGCCGCCCTCGCCCTCGCGCTCGCCGTCAAGGCGAGCGGCGGCACCGTGATCGCGCAGGTGTCCCGGATCGTGCCGCGCGGCTCCCGGCCCGCGCGCGAGGTGCAGGTGCCCGGCGCGCTGGTCGACCGCGTCGTGGTCGCGGCGGGCGAGCTGATCGGGACGGAGGTGCGCAACGACCCGGGGTACCTGCGGCCGGTGCCGCACCCCGTCGAGCGCCTCCCGCGCCTGCGGCCGGGCCCCGGCAAGGTCATCGCGCGCCGTGTCGCGCGGGAGATCCGCCCGGGCGAGACCACGATCCTCGGGTTCGGCGCCGCGTCGAGCGCGATCCTCGCGATGGCGGAGGACGGCGCCTTCCACGACGGACGGCTGGGCGACTACACCTTCACCACCGAGCACGGCTCCTTCGGCGGCGTCGTCATGGGCGGCTGGCAGTTCTCCGCCAACTACTCCCCCGAGGCGCTGGTCGACGGCACCTACCAGTTCGACTTCATCGACGGCGGCGGCTGCGCGCTCGCCGCGCTCTCCTTCGCCCAGCTCGACGCCGCCGGGAACGTCAACGTCAGCCGCTTCGCGGGCACGAGCCCGGGCGGCGGCGGATTCGTCGACATCGCGCACAACGCGCGGCGGATCGTCCTCGGAGGCACCCTCACCACCAAGGGCCTCGACGTCTCCTGCGACGGCGGGCGGCTCGACATCCTGCGGGAAGGCGAGATCCAGAAGCTCGTGCCCGAGGTCGACCACATCACCTACGCGGTCCGCGCCGGTCTGGAGCGCGGCCAGCGGGCCATCGTCGTCACCGAACGCGCCGTGTTCGAGATGACCGCCGAAGGACTCGTGCTGACGGAGGTGGCGCCCGGCGTCGACGTCCGGCGGGACGTCCTGGGGCAGATCGGGTTCCCGGTCCGCACCGCCGCCGGCATCACCACCATGCCCTCCGAGCTGTTCCGTCCCTAGCCGCGCACCGGGGAGATCGATGAACCGAATGGTCACGCCTGACGAACCGCACGGCCGACGCTCCGGGGACCCCGCACGGCGGCGCCACGACGCGGGACCCGTGTCGGCGGCGGCGGACGAGGCCGTCCCCGCGCTGTGGGCGATGGCCCAGCTCGCGACCCCGATGGCGGTGCGGGTGGCGGCGACGCTGCGCATCGCCGACCACATCGCGTCCGGGCTGCGGACCGTGCCCGAACTGGCGGAGGCCGCCGGCGCCGACGCCGACGGGCTCGCCCGGCTGATGCGCTACCTCGCGGTGCGCGGCGTGCTGAGCCGGGACGACTCCGGCCGGTACGCGCTGACCGCGCTGGGCGAGCCGCTGCGCGACGACCACCCGGGCGGCCTGCGCGCCTGCCTCGACGTCGAGGAGGGCGGCCGGGCCGAGCTGTGCTACGTCGAACTGCTGCACAGCGTGCGCACGGGCGAGCCCGCCTATCCGCGGCGCTTCGGCCTGTCCTTCTGGGACGACCTGGCCGCCGAGCCCCGCCACGAGGCCGCCTTCCGCGCCGTGCTGCGCCCGGGCGGCGCGGACCGGGCGCGCCGGATCGCGTCGGCCTACGACTGGGCGTCCCTCGGCCGCGTGGTGGACGTCGGCGGCGGGGACGGCACGCTGCTGGCCGCGCTGCTCACCGCGCATCCAGGACTGCGAGGCGTGCTCGTCGAGCGGCCCCCCGCCACCGACGCGGCGCGAAAGGCGCTGGCCGCGGCGGGCGTCGCCGACCGCGCCGAGGTCGAGGCGGGCGACATGTTCGGCCCGCTCCCGCCGGGCGCCGGCGGTTACGTCCTGTCCCTGGTCGTCCACAACTGGGCCGACGACCCCGCGCGCGCCGTCCTGGCCCGCTGCGCGGAGGCGGCGGGCACGGACGGCTCGGTGTTCGTCGTGGAGAACGTCGGTCCGGACGGTTCCGGGCCGACCGGGCTGGACCTGCGGATGCTCGCCTACTGCGGCGGGAAGGTGCGGTCGCTGCCGGAGCTGTCCGCGCTCGCCGCCGAGGCCGGGCTCGGCGTCGCCGCCGTCCACCCCGCGGGAGCGGTGTCGATCGTCGAGCTCCACCCCGGCAGGTGACCGCCGCCGCGACGCGGCGACCACGAGGAATCTCGCGGAAGGGACGAGGCAATGGCGACGGGCACGATGCGGCCGCGCGAGGCGCTCGCGGCGCTGACGGGCGAGGGGCTCCGGGATCCGTATCCCCTGTACGAGGAGATGCGGGCGCACGGCGACCTGGTGCGGATCAAACCGGGGGTGATGGCCGCCGTCGGGTACGACGAGTGCGACCGGGTGCTGCGGGACCCGCGGCTGCGCGTCCAGGACGGGGACAGCTTCGACCTCTTCTACCCGGCGTGGCGGGCGCACTCCTCGCTGCGCGCGTACACCGACTCCATGCTCTACAGCAATCCCCCGGCGCACACCCGCCTGCGGCGGCTGCTGCGGGGAGAGTTCACGCCCCGGCGGGTGGCGGGCTACGAGACGGCGATCGAGCAGATCACCGACCGGCTCCTGGACTCGCTGGCGGAGGAGGGTGCGGGCGGCGCGCCGGTCGACTTCATCGCCGGGTTCGCCTCGCGGCTCCCGATCGCGGTGATCAGCGGGCTGCTCGGGGTGCCCGAGCGCGACCAGGCGTGGTTCCGGTCCATCGCGGCCGACGTGACGACCGCCCTGGAGGGGATCACGAACGCCTCCAAGCTCGCCCCGGCGGACGCGGCCATGGACGACCTGGCCGTGTACTTCGACGAGCTGATCGAGCGCCGCCGCGGCTGCCCCGAGGCGGACCTCGTCAGCTCCCTGGTCCGGGTGCACGACGACGGGGGCGGGCTCGAACGCGACGAGCTGGTGGGCAACATGATGCTGCTCCTGACGGCCGGGTTCGAGACGACGAACTTCTTCATGGCGCACGCGCTGCTCCTGTCCTTCGAGCATCCCCACCTGGCCGGCCGTCTGCGCGCCGAACCCGGCTTCGCCTCCGCCTACGCGGAGGAGGTGCTGCGGTTCGAGCCGCCGGTGCAGGCGACCAGCCGCTGGGCCGGGGCCGACGTGGAACTGCTGGGGACGACCGTCCCCGCGGGCACGAAGGTCGTCGCCATCCTGGCGGCCGGCAACCGGGACCCCCGGCGCTTCCACCGTCCCGACCGCTTCGACCCGGACCGCCCCTACACCGCGCCGCTCACCTTCGGCGCGGGCGGCCACTTCTGCCTCGGGGCGCCGCTGTCGCGCCTGGAGGCGCGGATCGCGCTCCCCCGGCTGCTGCGCCGCTTCCCCCGCATCCGGCCCGCCGGAGAGCCCGTCCGCCGCGACTCGTGGGTGGGACGCGGCATCGACCACTTCCCGATCGCGATCGACTAGACGCTCAGCGAGCAGTACCCGGTCGCAATTTGGAGCTACGGCCTCGTCCAGGTGGCTTCGCATGCAGTGAGGCGTAGCAATCGGAACCCGACGGCGTCGCCCAGTCCGGGCTGCTTCTCAAGGCGCATGAGCAGCTGCGCGAGCGCTTCGATCCAGCGGCTGCCGGGAAGGCCGCCCGCGTCGGCAACGTCGAGTCCTGCGGGCTCGATGATCGACCGGACCGCCTGCTTGGCGCGGGGATCGTCTCCGGCGATGGGGACCGTCAGGGTGACGCCGTTGTGCGCGACGCCGGCGAGCTGCCGTGCGGAAAGGCAGTTGAACGCCTTGACCACCGAGCCGCCGGGCAGCAGGCGGGCGATCAGCTCGGCGGCGGAGCCGTGGCCGAGCAGGTCGTGGCCGCACGGGTTGGACATGTCGATGACCGGTTTGCCGACCACGTGGGCGCGGATGCGCGGTGCGATCTCGGCCTGGATGGCGGCGAGGGGGCTGGCCAGGGCCACGATGTCGGCCTCGCGGGCCACCCGCTCCAGGCCGCCGGCCCCGGCGCCCGGCAGCCGTTCGGCGAGACCGCTCGCGGACCGGCCGTCCCGGCTGGCCAGCAGGACCGGCCGCCGCTGGGCCGCGAAGGTCTCCGCGAGCGCCGTGCCCATCCGCCCGCAGCCGACGATGCCGATGACCGGCGCGCGGGCCTCCGCGCCCGCGGCGGGTTCGCGGAACCTCATCGCGGCGACGTCTCCGGACGCGGGCGGCCGGCTCCCCGCGGATCCGGCGCGTAGGCGTCGAGGGCCGTCCGGAGCTCGCCCGGGACCTCGACGGTGGTCAGGCCGTCCTCCGCTCTCAGCGTGCACGAGACGGTCTGCTCGCCGCGCGCCACGAGCTGGGCCGGCCCATCGGTGAGCCGGTAGTACTCGAAACCCATGGTGATCTGCGAGAAGTCCATTCCTACGAGGGACATCCGCACCGACACGGTGTCGAGCGCATAAAGCTCGGAGAAGAACTCGCACGAGCACGACGAGGTGACGAGCGCGAGGTCGCCGTTCAGGCGAGCCACGGTCTTCGGCGCCTTCTCCGCGAGGAACAGCTCCCGGCACGTCCCCTGCCAGGACAGGTAGTTCGTGAAGTAGACGTTCCCCACGAGGTTGGTGTCGGCGAACGTCACCCGGTGCCGGTATTCGAAGTACGCCCTCACGAGGCCCCCTTGACGGGGATCGCCATCGCCACCGGCCCGGCTTCGCCTTCGACGGAAAGGACCACGGACACGATGTCCGCGCCCCCGGTCTGAAGGACCACCCATCCGTTCTCGTAGACCCCTTGAACGGTGAGCCCGGGCGGGCCCGCCGGCCCGGACAGGCATGCGCCGACCGTCTGGAGGCGGGTCCGGATCTGCTGTTCCGGCTCGCCGGCGAGGCGGCCGAGCCGGTCGGCGAGACCGGTCCAGTGCGCGGGAGGCTCCGGCGCCGGATCGGAGGTCCACGCGCACGCGACGGGCTCCCCGTCCACCAGCACGGCCCAGGGCCCGCCGGAGGTGTACTCGCGGTCCGGCCCGGCGGCCTCGACGGCCAACCGGAGGTCGCGCTCCGGGAGCAGGGCGTCGAGCGTGCGCTGCAGGTAGGGCCCGACGACAACCGGGTGCAAGGTCGTGACCGGTAGCGGGCCGACGTCGCGGAGACGAAGCCCGCTCCAGCTCACGACCGGCCGGCCGGAGCCGTCGCGCACGACCACGTCGTAGGTGTAGTCGGCGCCGGAGTGCTCGCGCTCGACCGCGGCGAGCGTCAGCTCGCCCTCTCCGGCCCCGCTCCGGTGGACGGCGAACCGCGCGCACCCGACCGGCAGCAGCCGCCGATGCGGGACGCACCCCTGGAGGACGTGGATCGAGGCGTCATTGCGGGCGGGGTCACCGAACAGGAGGTCCGTCGGGAGGCCCTCCCCGAACCGCCAGGGCCTGTCGCCGTCCAGCACCGCCGTGCACGCGGTGGCCTCCAGGTGGAGGTAACGGCGGAGCCTGCGGAAGCGCCGGCCGTGGAAGAACAGCGGCCCGTACATGTCGTCGCCGGTGTGGGCCGGCACCGGCGCCGTCCCGGCCGGGATCTCCGGGGGCCCGGAGTCCGCCGAGGCGACCGTCCCGGTGAAGTGATCGACGGCGAAGCCCGTCTCGTCGCTGCGCACCGCGACGTCCACGTCCCCGTCCTCGCGGACGAGCGCGCATACACGGACGGTGCGGGTCCCGTGCTCGGGGACGACCACGGGACGGTCGAAGCGGGAGTCCGCCACTCCCGCCACGGGACGGCCGGTCAGCGCGGCCGCCGCCTGGGCCATCGCTTCGAGCACGCACACCGCGGGCAGCACGGCCACACCGTCGATGCGGTGGTCGTCGAGGTAGGGGTCGGCGGACAGGCTCAGCTCGGCCTCGGCCACCAGTTCGACGCCCGGGGTCCACGCGCGCACCCGCCGCAGGAAGCGGTGCCCGTCCAGGGCCTCCTCCCCGGCGCGGCCGAGCTGCGGCAGCCGTCCGCTGATCACCATGGAGTGCGACGGCGGCCGCGCCTCGGCCGCCCGGGCGAGGAGCTCGGTCCCGCGGTCGGGCGCGACCGGCGCCACGCCGGCGCGGGCGAGGTCGTCCAGCACCTTGAGGCGCTCGCCCATGCCGACTCCCGACCAGACCGTCCAGTCGAGGTTGGCGACCCGGCAGTCCGGCAGGTCCCGGGCGAGGGTCCGGACCAGCTCCCGCATGCGGCCGTTGGCCAGGGCGTAGTGCGCCTCCCCGGCAAGGCCGAAACGGCCGATCACGGAGCCGAAGGTGAGCAGCAGCCGCAGGCCCCCGGCGTCGACGGCGCCCAGGAGCGCACGGAGCCCGTGGTGCTTGGGCGCCGCGTGCTCGGCCCAGGCGGCGCCGATCTCGCCGAACCGCGCCGGGCGGTTCAGGCCGCTGGCATGGATCACTCCTCTGACCGGTCCGAGCCGGTCGACGATCGCGGCGACGCCGCGGTGGAGCGACTCCGGGTCGGTGACGTCCGCGGGCTGGTAGCAGAACTCGACGCCGACCTCCCGCAGCCGGGCGAGGTTGTCACGCAGCTCGGCGTCGCCGTCGGGCCCGCTGCGCCCGATGAGTCCCAGCCGCACTCCCCAGCGCCGCGCCAGGAAGCACGCGCCCGCGAACCCGATGCCCTTCCCGCCCCCGGTCACCACGAGCACGTCCCCGGCGGACAGCGGAGGCGCGGCGTCCGGCGCCCGTCCGGTCTGCGCGGGACCGGCGGCCCGGTACGCGGGGGTGCCGATGCGTCCGTCCTCGTCCACGACGATCTCGGAATGGCCCTGCCACGAGACCGCGAGCAGGGCGCCGATCGCGTCCGCGGGGGCGGCCTCCAGGACCCGGATCCAGCGGACCGGCAGGGAGGGGTACTCGGCGGCGATGGTGCCCGCGAAACCCGACGCCGTGTCCCCCGAGTCCACGACGGTGAACGGCGCCCCGGTGTCCACCGCGAGGTGGGCCGCTTCGAGCAGCGCGTCGATCGCGCGGTCGTCAGGGTCCTCGGGGAGGAACGCGACGACCGCCGAGCGAGCGTCCTGCTCGGGGAGGGCGGTCAGGCGCGGCTCGACGAGCGCGCGGAGCCGCCCGCCGCCGAAGACGCGCCAGGTGCAGGACGCGGGCTCCGCGTCCAGCTCGACGGGACGGGTGAACTCGACCAGCACGCGATGCCATTCGCGGACGCCCTCGGGCGGCCCCTGCGAACCGGTCTCGCCTTCCGCGGCGGGCAGCTCCTCGATCGCCTGGACGAACGCGCCGACCGTGGCCTCGGCGAACAGCGGCGGGGCGGCCGGCACGGCCCGGCGGGTCCGCTCGGCGGCCTCGGCGGCGAGCTGGACGACGCGAAGGGAGTTGAGGTGGAGGTCGCCGAGGAGCCGGTCCCCGTCGCCGATCACATCGGGGGGAAGCTCCAGCGCCTCGGCGATGAGCCCGCGTACCACGGAGGGCACGTCGGCGTCCGCTCCGGGCGGCGCTTCCGCCGCCGGCGCCGCGGCGGTGGCGGGGCCGGCCGGGGCCGCGGCGTCCGGCGCGGGACGGCCGGACCGGCCGTCGAGGCCATCGAGGCCGTCGGCCGGGGCGCTCTCGCAGGGATTGGCGAGGAACTCCGGATCCCGCCAGAGGTCGAACGGGCGGTGGAAGCGCTCGGCGAAGAGCGCCGTGAGGTCGGAGACGGCGCCGGCGGCGAACAGCGCGGCGGTGGCGTCGCCGAGCGCGGCCGCCGACCCGGCGCCCGCGTCGAGCGTGCGGACCGGCACGTCCGTGACCGACTGGGCCATCGCCGTGATGGTGTGGCCGGGGCCGGCCTCGACGAGCAGGTCGCAGTCGGCGGCCAGGAGCTCCAGCGCCTCGCGGAACCGCACGGGCGCGGTGAGCTGCCGGGCGAGCAGCGCGCGGACGTCGTCGGCCGCGGTCAGTTCGCGGCCGGTGATCGTGGAGTAGACACGGCCGGGCAGTCCGGCCACCTCCAGATCGGCGAGGTGGCGCGCGAGCACCGGCTCGGCGGCGGCGACCGCCGGGGAGTGGAAGGCGTGGCTGACCCGCAGCCTTCCGGCGGTGATCCCCTTCGCGCGGGCCCGCTTGACGACGCGGTCGACCTCGGTGAGGGGGCCGGCGACGACCTGGACGGCGCCGTTGTCGGCGGCGATCACGAGGTCGGCGTCGTCGATGAGCTCGGTGACCGCGCCGGGCGGCGCGGCGAGGGAGGCCATCCCGGTACCCGCCTCGGAGTGGTCGGCCATGATGCGGCCGCGCCTGGTCACCAGGTGCAGGGCGTCCCGGCGGCTCAGCGCGCCGGCCCAGTGCAGGGCGGTGATCTCACCGAGGCTGTGCCCGACCGCCGCGGCCGCCGCGACCCCGAGCCGGTCGAGCCAGTGCAGCGCCGCCGTGGAGGCGCGGAAGACCGCGGGCTGGGCGACGGCGGTGTCGACCGGGTCCTCCGGGAGCCCTTCCTCGAAGTACTCCCCCGTCTCGGGAAGGACCACGCCGAGGGCCCCGGCGCGGTCCCGGACGGGCGCGCCCTGCCCCGGGAACAGCAGCCCGACCCGGCCCGGGGCGCCACGGCCGACGTAGACGCCGGGCCGGGCGGCGAATCCCCGCGCGCCGAGCCCGGCGAGGAGCTCGCCGGCGCGTTCCGCGCGCGCGGACAGCTCCGCGGGGTCCCGGGCGACGATGGCGGCGCGCACCGGCGCGTCACCGTGCGCGCGCTCCGCGAGGGCGGCGGCCAGGTCGGCGTGCTCGGCGAACGACATCGTCGCCGCCCGCGCCGCCACCCGCTCCAGGACGGCGGCGAGTTCGGCGTCCGTGTCGGCGGAGAGGGCGAAGACCTCGCAGTCGAGCGGCTCGCGCGCGACCCGGCGGTCCCGGGTCGCCAGCCGCGCCGTGGTGCGGCGGACGTCCGCGGCCTCCAGGACGACGTGGGTGTTGATGCCGCCGAAGCCCATCGCGCTGACGCCGGCCCGCAGCGGGGCGTCCGGCCAGGGCTCGGCCTCGCGGACGACACGCAGCGGCGCGCCGGGCTCGCACAGGAGCGGGTGGGGCTCGTCGCATCCGGTGGTCGGCGGGATCACCTGGCGCCGCAGCGCCAGCGCCGCTTTGATCAGCCCGGCGGCGCCGGCGGCCGCCTTCGTGTGCCCGATGTTGGCCTTGATGGAGCCGAGCGCCGCCGGCCGCGGCCTCCGCCGGCCGTCGTGGATCTCGGAGAGGGCGTGCAGTTCGGCGCGGTCGCCGACCTCGGTGCCGGTGCCGTGGCCCTCGAACAGCGCCACCGTCTCCGGTCCGAAGCCCGCGCGCGCGTAGGCGCGCTCCAGCGCGAGCCGCTGCCCGGACACGTCCGGCCGGGTCAGTCCGCCGTTGCCGTCCGAGGACATCCCCCAGCCCTTGATGAGGGCGATCGGCCGCCGCCCGGCGGCGGCCGCGTCCCCGGCGCGCATCAGGGCGACCATCGAGCAGCCCTCGCCGGGCAGGAAGCCGGTGGGCCGGGCGTCGTACACCCGCATCGCCGAGCCGGCCAGCGCGCCGAGCCGGGAGAACCCGACCAGCTCGAACGGGTCGAGGCTGAGGTCGACGCCGCCCGCGAGCGCGAAGTCGAGATCGCCGTCGCGCAGGTAGGTGCAGGCCGTGATGACGGCGAGCAGGGACGAGGAGCAGGCGCCGTCGACCGTGTAGCCCGCGCCGCGGAAGTCGAAGTGGTTGCACACCCGGCCCGCGATGGCGTTGGCCAGGCCGCCGACGAGGCTCTCGTCGTTGGGTTCGGCGAACGGCTCCTTGTAGGACGCCTCGACCTCCCGCAGGAGGCCGCCGAGCTCCTCGGCCTCCCAGCCGCGCGCGGCGAGCGCCGAGACCAGGTTCCTGCGGACGTAGGGCCAGCGCAGCCGCATGAGAGCCGCCCGGCTGAACTCGCCGGTCAGGGTGTTCCCGAGGATCACGCCGGCGCGCCGGCGGTCCAGCCCGCGCCCCTCGGGGTGGCCCGCGGAGGTCAGCGTGTCCCCGGCGACGTCCAGGGCGAGCCAGTGCGCGAGGTCGGTCACCCGGTACGCCGGCCCGGGCACGCGGTGGCGCGAGCGGTCGAAGGACCAGCCGTCGAGGACCGCCGCGTACCGCAGATCGGTCGTGTCGGGTCCCCCCGCCGGGTCGCCGTAGTCGCCGAGGTCGAGGCGCTCGCGCGGGAGCGGCCGGAACGCCCGCCGCCGCGCCATCACCGTCTCCCAGAGCTGCTCCGGGGTGGCGGCGTCGGGGTGGCGGCACCCGAGGCCGACGACGGCGATCACGTCGCTCGCGACGGTCACTTCGCCTCCTCGCCGGTCGCCAGCACGCCCCCGCGGGCGGGCGCCGGGCGGGGCACGGACCGCGGCTCGGATCCGGGGCCGGCCCCGGACTCGGCCGCGGACTCGGATCCGGGCGCCGCCGGGCGCGCGGTGGCGCGCTGCCGCACGTCCATGATCGCCAGGGCGGCGCCGCGCAGCACGCACACGATGACGAGCGCGAAGAACAGTCCGTACACCACGTGGAGGTGGACCAGGAGTGCGTACACGAGGGCGGTCGACGCGCCGAAGAGGACCTGGTTGCGCGGCCGCACCGGCGTGGTCCCCGGGTCCGTGATCATGTAGTTGGTGAACAGGACGAACGCCACGCCGGTCATCGCCAGCAGCGCGCTGAGCGTCGCCGTGCCCTCGATGGGGGTCCGGACCAGCGCCTGGAGCGCGAAGACGCCGACCCAGCCGAGGATCAGGGGCATCTTCCTGGTGAGCTTGGCGTTCAGCATCGTCCCGGCCGCGAGGATGAGCGCCGGGATCGCCACGTCGAGCGGTCCGCCGACCCACTCGGTGAACTGGTACGGAGGCGCGATCCCGACCCAGGGGAACAGCACGAGGACCACCGCGATGCCGAAGTTGGAGGGGTTCAGCACGTGCCGCGGCCGTCCGCCGATCCGGACCCTGACCAGATACTTCGAGGCGACGGCCACGATGACCGCGAAGACGACCGGGCCCAGCCGCGCGTTGGCGTAGAGGAGCATCGCGCAGGCCAGCGCGGTGATGTGGGCCGGCATCAGGAAGTTCACGAAGGCGACCGGCCCGCCCGCGTACTTCACCGGCCGCCGCGTCGCCCAGGCGTCCAGGGTCTCCAGCCCCAGCTCCATGACGTACGCGACGGCCATCGCGGCGAGCGGCGTCGCCCATGACGGCTCGAACCCGAGGACCGTGTGCCCGAGGATGTTGAAGACCGTGATCGAGATCGCGAACCGGCGCAGCGCGACGATCCGCGGATCCTTGGCGGGCCTGGCCGGGGCGGCGGGCGCCGGGCCGGTCGTGGTTTCCGCGTTCGCCGAGTTCACGAGTCCATCTCCCTGATCGAACCGTCGGGGCCGAGCAGCATGCTGTGCCAGCCCGGAGTCGCCTGGACCTTGCCGGTGTGCCGGTTGCCGCAGGAGTCGCGCCAGGTGACCGTGACGGGGACCGGCGCCGCGGCCCCGTCCAGCGCGAACAGCAGCTCCGGCGAGGAGACGCCGGCATGGCCGTTGGCCGGATAGACCTGGCCCGTCCGCTGGCCCTTGGCTCCGGAGTCCAGGACGACCTTCGCGCCGACCGCCGGCACCCCGGCCGAGCCGGCCGGCAGCGGCGCGGCGGAACCGCCGGGCCGCGCGCCGCATGCCTCGGACGGGCGGAGGAGCCTCAGCCCGAGATAGGGCCGCTGCGCACTGCGGACGTTGCGGTAGAGGTGCGACTGACCCCACTGGTTCGCGACGGCGAAGTCGAGCCGCCCGTCGTGGTCCACGTCCGCGAGCGCGATGCCCCGCGACACCCCGCGGTCGCCGACACCGAGCCGGCCGGCGACGTCGTGGTACCGGCCGTCCGAGCCGCGCACGAAGAACCGGTTGGGGTTCCTGCCGGAGATGTCGTCCTTCTTCTGCACGTTGGGCCACAGGCGCGGGTGCGCCAGGACCTCGTCGTTGGACATCGCCAGCTCCTGCAACTGCGCCCAGCGGTTGTCCTTGCCCTCGACGAAGCCGGTGGCCTGGATGATCTGGTCGCGCCCCTCGCCCGCGAAGTCGCCGGCCTTGATGTCCCAGCCCCAGCCCGAACGGGACAGCCCCAGCCGCTCGCTGTGATCGTCGTAGTACGCGGGGCCGTCCGGCCCCACGACCTTCTCGCGGGTGCTCACCCAGGCGAAGTTGCTCTCCAGGAGCCCGTACTCCTGGGTGATGTTGCTGACCAGGATGTCGGGCACGCCGTCGGCGTTGATGTCGGAGAACCCCACGCCCATGCCCTTGAAGGAGTCCCTGCCCAGCTGCATCGACTTCGGCGTGGTGAGGTGGCGCACGCCCTTGAGGAGGCGGAGCTTGATCTTCCCCGGCCGGGACTCGTTGTAGAGCAGGCGGTCCGGGCCGAAGTCGTTGGCGTAGTACAGCTCCGGCAGGCCGTCGCCGTCGAGGTCCTGCGCCCCGATCGCCAGCGTCCAGCCCCTGGCGACCTCGTCGGAGAAGGGACGGCGCTCCTCGCCGTAGACGGCCGAAGGACGGTCGCCGCCCTGCGCGGACCGGAACCGCAGGACCCGGTTGACCCCGCCGTTGACGCCCGCGGACATCGAGCCCTGCATCTGCAGTTCGCTCTGGCGCGCCGTCGGGTCGAGGACCCGTGCCCGGTCCGGGAAGTAGTTCCCGACCAGGATGTCGGTGTGGCCGTCACCGTCCAGATCGGCAAGCGACACGGCGTTGGTGTTCCACACCTTGTAGGGGCGCACCAGCTCCTGCGCCGCGAAGGCGTCGCTCTTGCCGAGCGCCGCCGGGGTGCGCAGGAACAGCACCGGCGAACGGCCCCAGTAGTAGACGAGGACGTCCATGCGGCCGTCCTCGTTGTAGTCGCCGGGCACGCATCCCATCGGCGCCATCGTCCTGTCGTACGGCAGGCCGTGCGGAGCGAGGCTCGTCGCGGGGAACCGCGCCCCGGTGCCCGGCGCAGGGGTCAGCATGACGCTGTCATCGCGCGGATCCACCAGGCAGACGTCGTCGGCCCGGCCGCCGCCGTCGATGTCGGCGAGCGCCACCGCGGCGCCGACCGAGGAGATCCAGTGGTCGATCCCCTTGTAGGCGGGGGCGACCGTGCGTATGTCGCGGGGCGAGGCCGTGCCGTTCAGCGGCTGCCGCTGGAAGGCGAACCGGCTCGCCAGCCGTTCGTTCTCCGCCCGCGCCACCGACGGAAGCCGGGCGTTGTACCAGCCCGCCACGATGAGCAGCGCCGCGCAGATCGGGGCCAGCCACACCCGAATCCTTCTGGTCATGCCCTCACCCCTCGTTGTGCTTCCGCCACGCCTGGCGCACCCTCGCGCGCCAGACCTCGTAGCCCTCCGGGCCGTCGCCACACCGCTCGGCGGTCACCGCCGCCTCGTCCGTCCACGCCGCGGCGACCGCGGGGGCGGCTCCGGTCAGCGTCTCGATCGCGGCCGCGGACCGCTCCGGCACCTCCAGCGACACCACGTGCGCCTTCGCCGCGAACGCGGCGCCCTGCGCGATGTGCTCCTCGAAGCCCGCGGCCCGGTCCAGCAGCTCGCCCAGCCGCTCCGGGGACAGCGCCCCCGTGTACGCCGCGGCCAGCCCGATGCCGGCCCACACGTCCGACCGGCGGGCGGCCGGGAAGGCACCGATCGTGTCGGCCACTCCGGCCGGGTCGCCGCCGGCGTAGAACCACAGCGCCCGACCGACGCCCTGATCACGAATTGTCCGCATATTTCCGCGTGCCGGCCGCTCGACCCAGTGCCGGACCAGCACCCGCTGGGACTTGAAGAAAGCCTGGTGGAAACCCCATCCGTCCCATACGAGCCAGCGCAGCAGTGGCCGCCCGAAGCGGATGCCCGTCCACGGATGCAGATGCGTGCGCGCGTACGCCCAGCCGACTCCGACGTGGATCAGGTGGATGTACCGCGCGCCCGGCCCTTCGGCCAGCAGGCGCACCCTGCGGCCCCCCGAGAACGTGGCCAGGTCGACCAGGGCGACGCCCATGGCCGCGCCTTCGAAGGCGAATCCGCGTAGATCGTGCGGCAGCACCGTGAAATCCAGGCTCGCCGGATCCGCGCCGAGGGCGGTGTTGAATCCGGTGGCGAAACTCTGCACCACGTCCGCCAGGCGGGCACGAGCCTGCGGATCACCCGGCGGAAAACCCAGGCGCCCGACGTCGAGGGTCTTCGGATCGATTTCCAGGAAGCCGCGCAACGGCGGCGTCAGCAGATTCCCTACAGCGGCCATTCCAACCCCACAGTGGCAATACTGACCGGCGGCGTTCAGCCGGGGATTTTTCCGCCGTGCCGGCGGCGACCGCCGTGGCCATCGGCCGGGGCGGTCTTATGGGGCAGCGTCGCCGAAAAGACGACCGACTAGCGCCCCAGCAACTTCCGCGCAGTGCGTATGAGCGGCCTTACGCCCTTCTACTCATACACGCGGCAAGGCGAAAAGTCACGCCTCTTCTTCGTTCTTCGCGACGGCCTCGTCGAGCTGGCCCGCAGCCTGGTCGAGAATGACCACAATCCATTCCGCCAGGCTGAGCTCCATCGCTTCCGCGGCCTCCTGCCAGCGGCGTTGGCGCTCAGCGAGCACGTCGATGCGAACGGTAGCCTCGACCGGCTTCTTGCTGTCGCCGCCGTTGCGAATTCCTCGCAGGCGCTTTCTGAGTTCTCTTCTCGTCCAGCCCAGTTCCGCCGCCTGCTGGAGCCAGTGCTCCTGTTCGGATGGCGGGAGTGCGGCCACCTCGGCGTGGTGCTGGAGACTGAGTTGGTCCCGCCGGCGGGACCTCGGGATGCGGCGCGCGATCCAAGCGTAGTTCTTGAGTGTCTGGTAGTCGAGCGAGGTGGCCTCGATGGCCATCCGGTACCGGTTCGGGTAATGCCGCTCTCCGTAGATGAGCCAGTCGCCGAGCCACCAGCGCGAGCAGTCCGAAATAAGGGATATCTGGCGTCCGATCCGCTGCCATGTCTCAAAGGGAAGGCGAGGGGGCAGCTCCAGACCGCTCCGCCGCGGCCTCGCCGACTGGTCGAGGACCATTCTGGCCGCGGAGACCCGGTTTGCCTCTTCTATGGGGGACCGATGAGGCGATGTGTAACGCTGCCCATTCCCGGAGCCGGACACGAATATCCTCCCGAACAGTCGCCAGACGCTGCATGTTGCCGCTTCAGGTCACAGGCTGGAGAAAAATATTTCGACCACGGCTTCTACCAGTCCCCTTGGCCGTGGCGCATACGAATTCCCGGCAGACTTGATTTCGGCCCCCTCCGATCGCCCACCACCGGCGGCCGCCCCCCTCCGATCGCGCCTAACGCCCGTCGGCCGCCCACCTGCGATCGTCTCCAGCCTTCGCTGCGAGCAGCAATGATGGTCATCGTCAAACTATTTCAGCAGGTTGTCAATAGGGCGAATCGGTGATTAACGCCTTGCCGAGGTGATCTCATCGAGATGAACCGCTGCCATTGACCTTTCAAGCGTGTCTCACGTGGAAGAGGTGAGTTTTCCGTGGCGGGCGCCGCCGGCACCGCACGGGCCCTGCCGGCGCCGGTCAGGTCGCCGACCGGGCGGTGGCCGCCTCCACGATCGCCGCAGCCCATTCGAGCTGACCGCGCGTCCCGGGCACCTCCAGCACGGCGTCGCGCAGGCGCGGCCACAGCCCCGCGCTGGACCACGCCGCGAAGCGCCGATGCGCGGTCGGCACGCTCACCCCGAACTCGGCCGGCAGGTGCCGCCAGGCGCACCCGCTCGTCAGCACGTACACGATCGCGGTGAACACCATCCGATCGTCCACGGGCGCAGTCCCGCCACCCTGCCGCCGCGGCGCGAACTCCGGGATCAGAGGGCCGACGATCTCCCACAGCTCATCCGGCACCAGCCGGATCGCAAGGTCCGACATCACGAGCACCGATCATGCCGCATCCACCGGCCGACCACATGAGACATGCTCTTAGTAATCTCGGACAGGCGGGCTCGGGAAGCCGCGGGGACGCATCGCGTCGGCCCGAACAGCGCGAAGCCACGCTATGAAGTTGTCTCACCACAAAAGATCAGCTCAATGGCGTTGGGCTCTGCGTGATCTCGTTCATCGCGCGCACGCTGGACGTCTCCGTAAAATTCGTTCGGTCCGGGGCCCGGATCCGGCGCCGCCGGCGGCGGCCGCACCGCCTCGCACCGCCGACCGGGGCGCGGACCTGCTCCGGCAGGCTCCGCCGGCGTCGTGTTGGCCCGAGGCGGCGGCGAGCGGGCCCGCCGCGGGACAGGACCACGAAATCCCCTGCTCGTCCCCACGGCGCTACGTAGACGCTCTAATTGGGGTGCCCCGCGAGCCACGCCGGAAGCGTGCTTCCGCGCGTGTCCCGCACGACGCGGCCGATCGCTCCGGCCGCTTACCAGATGACGAATGGGCCGCCGCGGATAATCTCGCCGGGATCACGCCGCCCGGGCCGTCGCCCACAGCCGGCCCCGTGCGCCCCGCACGGCACCGATGAGCCGCCGACAGCGCACGTTGCGCGGTTTCACCGCGTGTCCCTGCCGGGGCGCCACCTCAGCCGGTCGCGCCGGTTGTCACGAGAAGACCGTGCATCACGAAAGGCGCGGCCTCCAACTGAAAGTCCATCATCGGATGGTGGCGCTTGACCACACCTTGCAAGGTGAGCAGGCAGAGCATGGGGAAAATGAACTCCGGCTCGGCGTAGAGGCGGTATTTCCGCTGCAGATCGAAGAGGTCCAGGCAGAACGCGGGGAGATCGAAATCTCGGGCCACCATGCCAACATTTCGCATGACAAGGTCGGATACCTCACCACGAAAGGCCTCGATGTTCGTTTCCGATTCCGTGCGCCGCACCGTGGACAGCAGGATGTCGGCGCACACCTCCCCGTCCCCCCGGATCATGCCGGCGAAGAACCCGGTGAACCTCTCCCGGGCCTCGGCGCTCATCCGGAAGACCAGACCGGCGTCCAGGAGCACGACGGTGCCGTCGGGCATGAAGTAGGTGTTCCCCTGGTGCAGGTCGATGTGGAGGAAGCCCTCGATGAACAGCATCCGGTAGACGGCGTGCACCAGCGAGGTGATCTGCGCCTCTCGGACCCGTGCGGGAAGGGATTCGATCGCGCCGCGGTCGAGTCCCTCGATGAACTCCATGGCGATGACGCCGTCTCCGCACAGTTCGGGGACGGGCCTCGGAACGACGACACCCGGGACCTCGGCGAGATCGTCGTGCAGCCGGCGCAGGTTCGCCGCCTCCGCGCCGAAGTCGAGCTGGGCCATGAGGCAGTCGCCGATCTGGTCGACGATCTCCAGGAACGGCACCCGGCGGAGGGGCGGAAGCCGCGCGGCGACGGCGGCGACGGCCCGTAGCACGGCCAGGTCCGCCGCGATCGCGGCGCCCGCGCCGGGGCGGCGCACCTTCACCGCGACCGCCCGGCCCCCGCGTTCCGCGCGGTACACGCAGGCGATCGAGCCGCCGGCCACCGACGGCCCCCCGACCGCCCTCACGAGCTCGGGCGGTATCGGTCCGAGCCCGGCGCGGAGCGTCCGCAGCGCCTCCTCGGGGGTCATCGGCTCCACGCTGTCGTGCAGCCTGCCGAGCGCGGTCCCGACCGTCTCCCCCACGAGGTCCACGCGGGTCCCGAGAATCTGCCCGGCCTTCACGAAGGCCCCGCCCAGCCGTTCCGTGAGACGCGCGAGCTCGGCGGCCAGCCGCGTTCCGCGGGTGCTCCCGGAAGACGTCGCGGCGATGGCGGCCATGCGGACCGCGGCCGCTCCGCCGAACGCGCCTATCCGGACCGCTCGCGCCGCCAGTGCGCGAACACCGGCGCGATCCGCCATCCTCAGGCCGCCTTTCCGGAGAGCCCGTGCTCAAGCGCCTCCCGGAGTCGTGCGGGCCCGGCGTCGAACGCCTCCCGCGGCACCGGGACCGGCTCCCCGACACGGCGGAAGTCCGTCCATCCACCGGTCCGGGTGCGGGAGGCCCTGACCCGCTCGGGCAACCCGCCCACGTCCGGGCGGCCCATCTCCACGACCTCCCAGCGGCGGAACGGTTCCCGGAGGCGGTCGACGGCGCGCGCGACGACCATGCCGGTCTCGTGGTCGACCGCCTCGGTGACGGTGAGGCCGGGCGTGGTGACCGGCCCCAGGTAGCACCGCGGCTCGGCCGCGGACCACCGGCTCCAGGACATGTCGACCTCGACGTCCTCGGGAGTGGCGCCCAGCCCGGGATAGCGCCAGGCCATGAGATCCAGGTATCCGATGTCGGTGAGCGGAAGGCAGTCGAAAAGATAGCGTTCGACCGGGCGCACCGAATTCTTCATCGTGGGTATATGTGTTTCCACTTCACATTCGCCGCGATCGGAGTTCTCGGTTATCCAGACATGGCTTCCGGCAAGGATCTGCGGGAGAAGTACGAATAGACCGGTCACCGCCGAAGGCCCGACAAAACGGCGGCCGACGAGATAGCGCATGGGTCGCCGGCCGATCGCGGCCTCGATGGCGAAGCCATATGATGTCAGGCCGCCCGCGCTGAGATTCGGACGAGCCGGCCTGGCCATGCGCACATAGTCCACTGATGGCACCTTCCCGATGACGGCCGCGACGCGCTCTTCGCTTTCCGTGCTATCGGCGATCAGAATCGGCTGACGGTCTCATGTCGATGGCGATCACGTAGTGGGCTCATTACTCTGCGCCGGTGCAACGCTTGGTCATGTCGTCACGGAAATAGAGGCGCTCGCCGCCAGTAAAAGCTATCGCCGCGACGGCGTCAAGATAGGACGTCCAAGTCCGGCGCGGCCGGCGGCGCGGCGACGGAAGATCCCGCCGTAGAACGCGACATCGAAGACCGCCGCCCGGGCGCGCGCGATTTTACCGGCAGGGGCGGGCGGCTATCGAGATCTGTCTTTGAAGGCCGGAAGGCGGCCGCCGATACGGCGCCTGCGGGAGCGGCTCTCAGGCCACCAGGCCGAGCAGGCGCGAGCAGCGGATGATCGCGTCCTCGTCGCCCTCCATGACGATGCGCTTCGTGAGCGTCGCCTCCAGCGGGTCCAGGCGCCCGGCGCCGATGTCGACGAAGGTCACCGCGTCCGTGTGGACGACGAGCGCCGGTTCTTCGGTCGCCTTCCCGTGCGCGACCGCCACCTTGCCCTCGAACACCGTGATGTGGAACACGTCGTCGTCGATGCGGAACTCGTACTGCTCGTCGGGGCCTTCCACGGTCGGTGCGGCCATCGCCTCCACCGCGAGCACCGCCCACCGGGGGCGCACGATGTACTCGGCCTTGGGCTCGGTGAGCACGCCGAGCCCCCAGCGCGCGAGCACGAGCACCGCCTCGCGCAGGCCCTCGCCCTGCTCCGTGAGTTCGTACGCCTTGACTTTCGAACCTTCGCGGGACCGCTGCCGAATGAGCCCGACCTCGGTGAGGAACTTCAACCGGTCGGCCAGCAGGTTGGTCCCGAGACCGGGCAGATTCGCCAGCAGTTCGTTGTAGCGGCAGGGGCCGGTGAGCAGTTCCCGGATGATGAGCAGCGTCCAGCGCTCACCGACGATGTCCAGCGCGCCGGCGAGGCCGCAGTACTGTCCGTAGTTCCGACGCTGATTCACGTACTCCTACCGCCTCCCAGGTTCACTTTAGAAGTGTATACCCAGAGGGGCGCACTTCGCGGAACCTTCGGCGATGCCGGCCGGCGCGGGTCCCTTCCGCGCCGCGGCCCGCCTTTCCGGGACCGCCGCCGGCGCGTCGCCGCCCGGGGCCGTCAACTCTCGGTCGCGGCCCACGCCTTCTTCGCGTTCTTCCACGTCGGGGAGTTGACCTCCTCCCACGCACGGCTGCGCAACTCCTCAAGGACATGCGACGGTACGACCGTTCCGGTCATGTTCGCCCGGTAGATGTTCATCGTGTCCGGATCGAAGTCGCGCCGAAGATGCCCTTCCGAAATCGCCGTGTCGAAAAGGGGCGTCCCCGGAAGCGGGACCACGATGAAGAAGTTCGCGGCGTCGAGTCCGAAGGACACGTGATCGCGGGCCATGCGTATCGTGGACTGGATCTCCTCCATGGTCTCGTCGGGATACCCCATCATGTAGTTGCCGAAAATCTTGAAGCCGTAGTCCTTCAATGCCACGATCAGCGATTCGATGTCGGCCATCTCGATGTTCAGCTTGTTGCTCGCGTACTTGCGCAGGATCCGGAGATTGCCCGACTCGAACGGAAGGTTGAGCTGGGTGAACCCGGCCTCGGCCAGGGCCTCCAATACCTCGTGGTCGGGTTTCCACCGCTTGAGGAGGTGGATGATGTTGATGCCGTTCAGATCGCAGATGTCGACCCCGGCTCCCCGGATCTTCCCCAGCAGCCGCAGGGCGCGCTTCTTGTTCCCGAGGAGCGAGTCGTCCTCGATCATCACGTGCTCGACGCCCAGCCCTTTCAGGACGTCCAGCTCGCGCAGCACGCGATCGTCGGACTTGGCGCGGTACCGCCCGATGGGGCCGCTCACGCTCCCTTCCTGCTCCCCCGCGATATGGCAGTAGGCGCAGTGGAAGGGGCAGCCGAGGGAGGTCATCATGTCCGCGTAGCGCAGCTCCGTGCCGGACTCCCACACGCCCGAGTGCGGCCGGGCGATGGTCCAGTACCGCTCGTTCGGCAGCAGGTCCCAGGCGGGCATGGGAAGAGTGTCCAGATCCCACACCACGTCGTCCGGGCGCGCGGGGTTGACGCGGATCTCGCCGGAGTCCAGGACCGCGACACCGCTGATCCCCGCGAAGTCCGGGCGGGCCGACCGCCGCACCTCGTCGACGATCTTGACGATCGTGCCCTCGGCCTCGGAGAGGCAGACGGCGTCGAACCCGGCCCGGAAGAACTGCGGCAGCCGCGACCGCGCGTTGACCCCGCCCGAGACGAGGACCTTCTCCGGGAAGGCCGCCCGGATGAGCCGCGCGCAGTGCAGGACCATCGTCTCCTGGTCCGTGAAGATCGAGGTGATCCCCACGATGTCGTAGGCCGCGACCTCCTCCAGGATCCGCTGGTCGCTGACGCCCGTCCGCAGGAAGCCGCTCGGCAGCTGGACGGGCTTGTCGAATATGCCGTCGAGCTCGTCGGAGTCGTCCCCGACGCACGCGTCGAACACGCGCACGTCCACGCCGTGGTCGCGCAGCGCGCCGCCGAGGTTGGGGTACGCGAGCGACCCGTTCGGCTTGCACACCGTCCCCGGGGCGCTCTGGTTCGGCGGATACAGAAGCAGGACACGTACATCACGCAAGGCCATGCAGGACTCCTCACCCGGCGGCGTCCCGGTCCGTGCCGCGTCCCGCCGGCCGCGGACGCGATCTCGGAGGAGGACCGCCCGGGCCCGCCGTGCAACCTCACTGTACTATATGCTTCTAAAGTTAACACCGCGCGGGTGGTGTCCGCCCTCTCTGGAGGTACGTCGATGTCCCACGGGTCCTCCCCCGCCCCGCAGGGCCGTGCCCTGACCGAGGTCGATCGGTCGGCCGCCCCGGTGTACGTCCGGTGGGAGCGGCAGCTCCCGGGGCTGATGGGCCGGCTCGGCGTGGATCCGGTGGGAGTGGTGCAGGTCGGGGCGCATGTCGGGCAGGAAGTCCCGGCGCTCGTCCGGTGTGGTTTCCGGCGACTCGTCATGGTGGAGCCCAACCGCGACCACTCCGCTGCGCTCGCCCGCGAACTCGGGCGCCATCTGGCCGGCCGGCCGGAGCCCGGGGAGGGCCGGCCCGCCCAGGAGGTCGTCATGGCCGCCGCGGGGCGGGAGCGCGGGACGGCCACCCTGCACGTCACGGAGTACGACCAGCAGGCCAGCCTGCTCGCGCCGCTGCCTCCGATGACGGTGACCCGGCTGGACACCACCGATGTCATTCCGGTGCGCGAGGTCCAGCACGGCTGCAACGTGCTCGTGGTGGACGCCCAGGGCGCGGAGCTGGACGTGCTGGCGGGCGCGGACCTGGACCGGCTGGACCTGGCCGTGATCGAGGGCAGCGCGGAGGCCCGCTACCACTGCGGGGCGACCCGGCAGAACGTCGCGGCCTACATGCAGGGCCGCGGCTGGAGGCTGGTGGCGAACTGGACCCACGCGCGGGCCAACGTCGCCGACATGGCCTGGCTGGCCCCCTCGACCACCCTGCGTGCCGCCTACCGCGCCGACCGGGGCTGAGGGCGGCCCCACGATGCGACTGCCACGATCGGCGCGCCATGCACGTCCGTGAGACGGCCGTTCCCGGGGCCTACGTCCTCACCTCCGACCACCACTCGGACCGGCGGGGCGGCTTCTTCGAGGTCATGCGCGCCGACGTCCTCGAAGCCGTGCTGGGGCGCCCCTTCGTCCCGCGGCAGATCAACTGCTCGACGTCGCGGCGCAACACGCTCCGCGGCATCCGCGGCGTGACCGTCCCGCCAGGACAGGCCAAGTACGTCACCTGCGTCAGCGGCGCGGTGCGCGACATCGTGGTCGACCTGCGGGTCGGCTCCCCGGCCTTCGGGCACCACGCGGTCAACGAGCTGTACGCCGGGTCGGGCCGGAGCGTCTACATCCCCGAAGGCGCCGGCCACGCCTTCCTGGCGCTCACCGACGACACCTGCGTCTGCTACGCCCTTTCCAGCACCTACGCGCCCGAAGCCCAGATCTCCATCAACCCGCTGGATCCCGACCTCGCGCTTCCCTGGGGGACGACGGAGCCGCCGCTGCTGTCCGACGGGGACGCGGCGGCGCCCAGCATGGCCGAAACCGTATCCGCCGGCCTCCTGCCCCGTTGGCGGGAGAGCGGCGATCCTTCTACGCGCCTGCGAGGAAGCAACCGATGAAAGCTCTGGTGCTGTCGGGTGGATCGGGAATGCGGCTGCGCCCTTTCAGCCACTCCATGGCCAAGCAGATGATGCCGATCGCCAACAAGCCGGTCCTGGAGTACGTCCTGCTCAACATCCGCGCCCTCGGCGTCACGGACATCGGCATCATCGTCGGCGACCGGGCGCAGGAGATCATCGATTTCGCGGGCGACGGCTCCCGGTTCGGCGCGCGGGTGACCTACATCCACCAGGACAGGCCGCTCGGCCTCGCGCACTGCGTGATCCTGGCCCGCGCCTTCCTGGCCGACGACGACTTCGTGATGTACCTGGGCGACAACATGCTGCCCCAGGGGGTCGCGGACGTCGCCGGCGACTTCGCCGCGCAGCGGCCCGACGCCCAGGTGCTGGTGCACAAGGTGGCGGACCCGCGCGCCTTCGGTGTGGTGGAGCTGGACGTCGAGGGCCGGGTCGAGCGGCTGGTGGAGAAGCCGGAAGAGCCCCGGAGCGACCTGGGACTCATCGGGGTGTACTTCTTCACCCCGGCCATCCACGAGGCGGTGGCGTCGATCGAGCCGAGCGCCCGGGGCGAGCTCGAGATCACCGACGCCGTCCAGTGGATGCTGGCCCGGGGCGCGGACGTGCGGGCCACCGAGTACGGCGGCTACTGGAAGGACACCGGCCGCGCGGAGGACGTCCTGGACTGCAACCGGCGGCTCCTGGAGGCACTGCAGCCCGGCATCGCCGGCGAGGTCGACGCGCACAGCGAGGTCGGCGGCGTGGTCGTCGTCGAGGCCGGGGCGCGGGTCGTGCGCTCCCGCATCGAGGGCCCCGTGATCGTCGGCGCGGGCTCGGTCATCGAGGACTGCCACATCGGTCCCCGCACGTCGATCGGCCGGGGCTGCGTCCTGCGGCGCACCGGCGTCGCCGGCTCCATCGTCCTCGACAACGCGTCCGTCTCCGGCTTCGCCGGCCTGCACGACTCGATCATCGGCCGCAACGCCAGCGTGAGCGCCTCGGCCCGGCCCCGGCTGGTCGTCGGCGACGACACGCGGGTCGAGGTTCCGGCCTAGCCCGGCGGGTGCGCCCGGGACCGTGCGGTTCGCCCGGGACCGTGCGGTGCGCTCAGGCGCGGGCGGCGGAGCGCCGGGCCCGCGCTTCGAGCCAGGCCTCGTGGGCGCCCCGCACCTTCGCCCACAGCGCGGTCCGCTCCTGCGGGCCCACGTCCGCCAGCGGGAGACCGAAGACCTCGGCGAGCGCGCCGTACCACTCCTCCGAGGTGCCGAGTGCTCTCGTCGTCCCGCCGGAGTCGTCGGTGTGCCGCAGCATGCATCCCGTCAGGCTGTCGACGCTCGTCGCGTCGCGCCGCATCACCGCGACCGTCCTCACCAGGCGCGATTCGGGGTCCGTGGCCAGGTAGGGGTGCCACTCGGCGAAGTCCGCCGGACCGGCGGGCGCCGTCGAGAAGTCGAGCCCGGCGATCGCGCCGCCGGGGTCGTGCTCGAAGCGCCAGCAGCCGGGCCCGAACTCCGAGGAACCGAGCCGGAAGGCGAAGGGTCCCTGCCGGTACTCGCCGGGACGCAACGGCAGGGGTTCGTGCAGCCCGTCGCCGAGGCCGACGTCCACCATCCAGGACTCACCCTCGACGCTCACGGTGAGCACCAGGTGCGGAGCCGGTTCGGCCGGGCCGACCGGCGGCAGCTTGCGGCTCGCGTGAACGCCGGCCCGGTGCCACGTGACGTCGTATCCGAGCGCCGCGAGCAGGGTGGAGAACGCGCCGTTGAGCTGCACGCAGTACCCGCCGCGCCCCTTCAGCACCTGGCCGGCCGCGTCACGCGGGTCCGCGGTGGTCGGCCGTCCCAGCTGGATCTCCAGCACCTCGTACGGCACCCGCTCCACGTGGGCCCGGTGCAGCACGAAGAGCCCGGAGCGCGACGGCCCGCCCGGGTCGCCGACGCCGAGGCGTTCCAGGTAGTCGGCGACGTACCGGGGCCCGCCCGGCTCCGCCGGGACGGGCGCGGGACCCGAAGTGTGCTGGCCAGGCATGACCCTCCGTCCGGACCGGGTGCGGTCGCGCCACCGCTCCACCGAGCTGACTTTAAAATAACGTAGCACAGCCCGTACTCGCGTCCCGGAGGGAGGCGCGGCGGCCGCTCGCCGCTTAGGCGCGGCCGCGCCGCGAGTAGGCGTACGCCGTCAGGGGCGCGAAGACCGCGACGAGGATCGCGCAGGCCAGGAACGCCCGCCCCATCTGGCCCGCCGTCTCGGTGCCCTGCATCAGCCCGCGCACGGCCGTCGCCGCGTGGGTGATCGGGTTGACCCCGATGGCGGTCTGCAGCCACGACGGCATGGTCTCGCGCGGCGCGATGATGTTGCTGCCGAACAGCAGGACCGAGTCCAGCGTGATGATGAGCATCTGCGCCGACGCCGCCTGGCGCACCGCCACGCCGACCAGGGCCCAGACCCAGGCGAGGCTGAAGGCGAACACCTGGAGGAACAGCAGCGCCAGCACCACGCCGCCCAGCCCGCCGTCAGGGCGGAACCCGAGCGCCAGCCCGAGCAGCAGCGGCACGACCGACGCCACCGCGTACCGGACCACGTCTCCCAGCATCGCCCCGACCAGCACCGACGGCTGCCACACCGGCAGCGACCGCAGCCGGTCGAAGACCCCCTGGTCGATGTCCACGTTCAGCACGAACCCCGTGTTCATGCTCGCGAGCACGATCGCGATGACCGACACCCCGGGGAGGAAGAAGTCCAGGTACCTGCCGGGAGACCCCGCGATCGCACCGCCGAAGAGGTAGGTGAAGAGCAGGGTGAACATGACCGCCTGCAGCAGGGCGCCGAACAGCCCCTCAGGCGCTCGCTTGATCTTCAGAAGCGAGCGGGACGCGAAGGTCAGCGACGCCGAGAGAGCGCCCACCCTCGGCGGGCGCTCGCGGGGCGTCAGCAGGGGTCCGCGCACTGTCTCGCCCGCCACCGGCTGGGACGTCGTCATCTCGCCCGCCTCCCTCACTCCGCGCTCAGGCCGTCCAGGGCAAATGATAAACCCGCAGCTTATATAAGGCAAGTCTAATGCCATGCCCCGCGGACCGCCCTGGGAGGGATCAGGCGTGCTCTCGGTGGTAGAAGGCCTCGATGTACTTCACGAAGGGATCCCTGTCGAGGTACCCGTCCCCGTCCTCATCGAGGCGCTGGAACCCGGCCAGGCTCTCCAGTTGCGGGTAACCCGTCGCCGAATGCGTCGTCATCCACACCTGGAGGGAGACCCGCTTGTCGGCGTCCGCGCCCATGTCGAACACGGCGACGCCCCATGGGATGGCGACGTTCTCGATGAAGCCCGGCAGCTCGTGCGAGGCGACCCAGTCCTGCTTGCTCACCTTCTTGTCCCCGGCCGCGTCGACGGTTCCCTCCAGGTGCTGCCACAGCCTGTTGGACGGTCTCGTTATCGCCAGCCATTGGGGAGAGCCGGGCACCACGTGCAGCGCGCGGCACCACCGCTGCACGAGCAGGTCGACGTCGGTCTGCTCGATGACGCCGTCGCCGTCGTGGTCGAAGGCCTTGAAGAGGGCTTCGTACTCTTCGGCAGTGGCCATGCGGAACACTCCTCGGGTCGGGAACGCGTGGCGCGCGTCGCCACCGGTCAGGCCTCCGCCCCTCGCAGCACGGGGTCGAGGCGATTCAGGAGGATCGATCTCCACGCGGTCTCGTGCTCTTCCCTCGTCCTGTCGTCCGGGAAGCCCGCGTGCGTCAGGCGCAGTAGGGAGCCGCTCGGCCGGGGCGACGTCTCGACGGTCAGCACCGTCTCGACCCCGCGGGTCCCCGCCTCGTTGAGCCAGGTCAGCTCGATCAGCCGGCCCGGGTCGACCCGGAGGAACCGGCCGTAGTGCGGATGGCGCCGCCCCTCGTGGAACGTCTGGAAGAAGTAGGGCGCGTTGACCTCGGCCCTCATCACGATCTCACCCGGCTGGGCGAACCACTGGTCGAAGCGCTCCGTCCAGGCGCGGAACACCGTGCCGGCCGGAACGCCCGCGGGATGGTCCACGATCGCGCGGTACGGCCTGGCCGACAGGTCGGGCGGGCAGATCGGCGGCGTCACGAACTCCTCCAGCTCGCTAGACACTTGAACTATATATAGTAATCTCCTGGAGGAGTAGACCGGAGATTTCCTCGTCGGCGCCCGGTCCACGCCCCCAGGGAGGATCCCACCATGCGCGTGCTGTTCATCTCCGTCCCCGCGGCCGGCCACGTCTTCACGCTCGTGCCCCTGGCCTGGGCCTTCCGCTCCGCGGGTCACGAGGTGCTCGTGGCGCTCGCGGAACGCCCCGAGTGGGCGACCGGCGCCGGCCTGCCGGTGGTCGACGTCGCGCCGGGCTACGACGCCGTGGCGATCGCCCAGAAAGTACTCCAGGACGATCCGGAGTTCGCGGAGACGTGGTTCCGGAGTGTCGGGCCGGACAGGGACATCTCCCCCCGGGCGCCCATGTTCGCCGGGTTCAACCGGCCGCTGGTCCCCGGGACCATGGAGGTGGTCGACCAGTGGCGGCCGGACCTCGTCGTCTACGAGCAGACGACCACCGCCGGGGCGATGGCGGCGGCCAGGCTCGGCGTTCCGGCCGTCCAGCGGAACCTGGGGCCCTTCACCACCGGGCGGACCCATCAGCTGACGGCCGGCCTGCTGTCGGACCAGTGCGACGAGTACGGGATACCGGCGATCCCGCGGCCCGCGATGATCCTGGAGCGGCTGCCGCCGAGCATGCTGCACGCCAGGCCCGAGGGCGGGTTCATGGGCGGGCACTCCTACGACGGCGGCGGGGTCCTAGGTGGGCTCTGGCGGCAGCGGCCGCGGCGGCCGAGAGTCGTGCTCTCGCTCGGCGGCGGCTTCTCGGCCAGGTTCTTCGGCCTCGGCACGCTGCCGCCGGTCATCGAGGCCGCGTCGAAGGTGGACGCCGACTTCGTGCTCGCCCTCGGCAACGTCGACACCTCCGCCCTCGGCACGCTGCCGCCGAACGTCCGTCCCGCCGACGGCTGGGTCCCCTTCGGCGAGCTGTTCCGGACGTGCTCGGCGGTCGTGCACCACGGCGGCGCCAACACCGTCCTGACCGCGGTCGAGGCCGGGGTCCCCCAGATGGTCGCGCTCGACCCGCAGGACGTGGCCTCCGAGGCCATCGGGCAGGACGTGCGCGACCGGGGGATCGGGCTGACGGCGCCGGCCGATGAGATCACCGCGACGATGCTGGAACGCCTGCTCGGAGACGAGACGCTGCGGACGGCTACCGCCGAGGTCCGCACGGAGGTCGCGGGCCTGCCCTCTCCCACGGCCGTCGCCGCCGAGCTCACCGACCTCGTCGCGCGCCTGTAGCCGATCCGTTCGCCATCGCGCCGCCTGGGGCGGGGCGACTGAGGGGGATCAGCCCTTCCCCGGCGCCCGGCTCCCGGCCGGGCCGCGGCTCTCGCGCCGTCCCCTGGCGACCTCCGTGGCCAGTGCGTCGAGCGGCTGGGACCAGAACCGCCGGAACTGCTCCAGCCAACCGTCGACCTCGCGCAGCGGCGCGGGGTCGATCGCGTACAGCCGCCGCGTCCCCTCGGGCCGGACGGAGGCGAACCCGTTGTCGCGCAGCACCTTCAGATGCTGCGACACCGCCGGCTGGGAGATGCCGAACTCCTCCTGGATGACGGCGCAGATCTCCCCGGAGGAGTGTCCGCCACCGGACAGCAGCTCCAGGATGCGGCGGCGGACCGGATCGCCGAGAACATCGAACGCGTGCACGGGATAATAATATCAAACTTATATAACTCGGCCTCGAACGCCGGCCGCCGGCCGTGCGCGCTCCCGAGCCGCTACCGGGCGCCGAAGAGGCCGCGGTTCAGGACGGGCTTCGCGGTCTCCTGGAAGTCGATCTCCGGGTCGAGTTCGCGGATGGTCCCCTCGATGACGAGCAGCGACAGCAGCGGGAAGATCAGCTCGGGCGCGGCGTGGATGCCGAACCGGCGCTGCAGGTCGAACATCTCCGTGGCGAAGGCGATCAGGCTGAACTCCTTGGCCGGCAGGCCGTGGCTGCGCTCGACCAGGTCGGCCATCCGCACGATGAAGCCCTCGAGGTCGGCGTCGCCGCGCACCCCCGCCGAGCTCTCGATGACGATCTCGGCGCAGCGGCGGCCCCGGCCGGTGGACATGTTCATGAAGAACTCGGCGAACAGCCGGCGCAGGCGCTCGGTCAGCTGCACGCTGAACCCCGCGTCGAGCACGACGACCTGCCCCTGGCGGGTGAAGTAGAGGTTCCCGGGGTGCATGTCGCAGTGCACGAAGCCGTCGACGAACAGCATCTGGTAGATGGCGGTCAGCGCCGACACCGCGAACCGCTTCCGCATCGCCAGGGGGCATCTCGCCGCGGCGCCCACGTCCAGGTCCGGGATGAACTCCATGACGATGCAGCGCGGTCTCGACTCGGCCTGGTGCACCTGCGGGACCCACACCCGGGGCACGGGCGCGAGGTTGTCGCGCAGCCGCGTCAGGCTGTCGGCCTCCCGGCCGAAGTCGAGCTGGCCGAGGACGGCGGCGCACATGTTGTCCACCACGTCGGTGACCGGGACGCCGCGGAACACGGGCAGGCGGGCCGCCAGCCCGGCGCCCGCCCTCATCAGCGCCAGGTCCTGCCGCATCACCCGGTCGATGCCGGGGCGGCGCAGCTTGATCGCCACCTGGTCGCCGGACGCGAGCGCGCCCCGGTAGACGGAGGCGACGCTCCCGCTGGCGACCGGCCGCTGGTCGACGCGGGCGAAGCGCCCGCCGAGGGGCTGCGTCCCGTAGGCCTCCGCGAAGGCGCGGCGGGTCTCGGCGCGGTTCAGCGGCGCCACCGAGTCCTGGAGGACGGACAGCTCGTCGCAGAGCTCCGCGGGAAGCACGTCCCGCCGGGTGCCGAGGACCTGGCCGGCCTTGATGAACGTGGGGCCGAGCCTCATCAGCAGGACGGCCGTCCGGCGGTAGAGGTACCGGCGTCCCGCCGCGCGTCCGCGCAGCGCCGTCCGGACGAGGCCGGCGATCCCGGCCGGCACGAGGGTGACGGCGACGATCGCCAGCACGCGCGCGCCCCGGCCGGCGAGCGCGAGGCGTGCGGGGGCCACGCGTGCGGCGGGGACCGCCGGTCGCCGCTCAGCGCCTGTCGTCGTCATGCTGCCTGCCTCCGGTGATTCCCGGCACCTCGATCGCCCGCAGCTGGAGGGTCGCGTGGTCGCAGTACCAGATCAGCCTGCCGTCCCAGGCGATCCCGGTGGGACTGCCGTTGACCGTGATCGAGGCCACCTCGCGCCCCTGGTTCAGATCGATCAGGTTGATGGAGCATCCGCGGTAGTCGGCGTAGGCCAGGTAGTCGTCGGAGACGGTGACCCCGGCGACCGGGCGACGCACCGGGTAGCTGGCGATGAGCCGCAGGTCCTCGACGCTGCGCAGGTCGATGACCTGCAGGTCCTCGTATCCCGTCCACACGCCCTGGCTGGTGGCCTCCAGCCCGCACAGTTGCCGCCCCGGCCGCGGGTTGGGCAGCTCGCCGACGACGTCGCCGGACTCTGGGTCGAAGACGCGCAGGGTCCGCCGCTCGCCCACGACCTGGACGAGGCTGCCGCCGAGCGTGGTCAGGTCGGTGCGGACGCCGGGGCACGGGATCCTCCGCACCACCTCGCCGGTCCGGGGGTCCATCGCCGCGATCTGGTTCTGCACCGCTTCCGAGTACCAGAGGTACTGCCCGCTCCAGGTCAGCCCGCACAGTTTCAGGCCGCCGCGAACCGGGATGTCGCGCACCGACCCCGCCGCGTAAGGCATCAGCCCCCTCCTTTCTTGCTGAGGCCGCACTCGAGCCGCCAGTCGGTGGCCGCCCGGACGTCATCGGGCCGGTGCATCCGGACGTGCAGGACGTCCCCCGCCGCCACCGCGGTGTGCCGCAGCGGCCAGATCCAGACCGCCCAGTTGCAGCCCGGATACGAGGGGAGGTTGGACAGCGTCACGCCCGGCGCGAGGGTGGCGGTGAAGTATCCGGCGATGGCGTGCAGCCGGCCGGCCCGGTTGATGGTCAGCCGCCGGCTCGCCCGCTGGTAGGCCCCCTTGCCGCCGTGCTGGTCGGCGATGGCCGCCGGTTCGCCGAGCATCGTGGGCGGGCGCTGGAAGAAGTGCAGCTGGGCGGCGGGAACTACACAATCCTGAACCGCGTCCAGCCGGTAGCCGAAGAAGTCCTCGTTCCAGAGCCCCCAGCCCTCGCCGTCGAACTCGATGGCCGCCAGCCGGGTGACCAGGCGCTCCGGCACGACCCGGCCGCCGGGGGCGAGGTTGCGCCGCGCGAAGGAGCCGAGGACCTCCATCATCTGCTCCTCCGGCCCGAGGTTGCCCATCATCTCCGAGACCACGACGTCCGCCTTGACCGGCAGCCGCACGCGGCGCGCGTCTCCCTGGACGAGGGTGAGCCGGCCCTTGAGGTCGTTCTGCTCGGCGATCCTGGCCGCGACCTGGGCCGTCTCAGGGTCGGCCTCGACGGCGTAGACGTGCTCGGCGCCGCACCGCAGCGCGAGCAGGGACAGCGCGAGCGTGCCGGCCCCGACGTCGGCGACCACCCCGCCGGGCGGTATCGCGTCTTCGAGCGCCCGCTCGTAGGCCTCCAGCCGGGGCCGGTCGGCGAGCATCGCCTGGTGCATCAGCAGCAGTCGCTGGTCCACGACGCCTCCCCTTCGCAGGTACCCGGAACGGCCGGCGGGGCGGGCCGCACATACGTCCCGGCGAGACTGGAACTATTGGAATTTCCATCAGATCCAGTCCCGCCGGACACGTCAAGAGGTTCGCGGGAAACCTCAGATGTTGACCGCCGCCGTCTCACCGACGTGGGCGTCGCGCATCGCCAGCCGGACGCCGGTCAGCCGTGCCTTGACCGTGCCGTCGGTGGTGACGAGCGGCGCGTCCGCGCCGACCATGCTCAGCTCGCTGCCGGTGGCCTCGAGGTCCCTGAGCTTGCCGGCCACGTGGGCGGGCCGGGCCGCGTACAGGTTGCCGTGCGGCGTCACGAGCTCGAACTCGGCGTCGATGTGCAGCTCGCTCGGGAACCGGACCCGGCTGAGGCTGTCCTCGGTGCCGTCGCCCAGCGTGCCGCCCGACGGCCGCGGCCAGCTCGCCCGCAGCATCACGCGGCCGCCGAGGGCCTCGTTGTGGCCGACCATGGCGACCCGGGCCATCTGGGCGAGAACGCCCTGGCCCTCGTCGTGCTTGTCGGGGCCGAACAGGAGGATCTCCGTGCCGGCCGCCTTGCGGTAGTCGCCCTCCAGCTCGATGACCTCGGTCCTGCCGTCGACCTCGACCTCGATCTGGCCCTCCAGCGAGACCTGCATGATCATGGAGGGGTCGACCAGCATCGACATGCAGGGGCCGGCGCTCGCGGCGAAGAACACCGTGGGCGTCAGGCCGACCGGCTCGTTGTCGTCGTTGGCCGGGTACCAGGCCTCGGGCAGGGTGGTCCCGCGCACCACGTTGGGCGCCTGCACCACGTCGAACGGACCGTCGCCGCGCGGGCTGCCCAGGTACGGGCCGGTCAGCGGCTTCTTGTACGGCGGGATGCTGTCGACCACGCCGTAGATGTCGATGACGTTGCGGTGGGCCAGCCGCAGGGTGCTGGTCTCCAGGATGCCGAAGCGCCGGATGTAGAACTCGGCCGGGAAGTTCTTGCCCGGGACGATCTGGCGCACGTGGCCGGAGTTGGGGAGGAACGGGTTGGACAGGACCTGGATGCGGTCGTCCAGCTCGTAGCTGTACCCCTTGATGCCGACCTCGGGCGCGCTGATGAGTTCGGTCTCCAGCTCGGCGTGGCCCTTCTCGTCCACCCGGTGCTCGAAGCCCGGCATCGGCCACTTGTTCAGCTGGACGAAGCCGGACAGGTTGATGGTCTCCCGCCGGCCGGCGTAGTAGTCGTCGCCGAACACGACGGTGGCCGCGGCGAGGATGTGCGGACGAATCGGCTTGGGTTCGAGGTTGAGGGACTCGTACGTCTCACGGAGAGAGCTCAAACCAGACACCTCCAGCGTCTGTCGAGAACGTGTGGTGGGCACCTGCCTGGTCCGCGGATCGTTGACGGGGCCCTGTCGCTGAAGTTTTATATAGCGATTCTTCGTCGTCAAGCCCTACCCCGACACCCTCCCGCCAGCGCCCGCGCGGCGGAGGATTTCAGTGGGCACTTAACTGACCAGCTCAAAGCGAGCACGGCGGGCCGATGAGGACGGCGCGGGCCCCCTGGAAATGAGAAGGATGTTGCTACAATTTATTAAAGTTTCTAGGAGAATCACGGAGAGGCCAGGTCCATGTGCGCGCTCAAGACCACGCCGGTGACGGCGGAACTGTACGACTACCTCACCGCGCACAGCCTCCCCGCGGACGGCGCGCAGCGCCGGCTCATGGAGCGGACCGCCCGGCTCGGCCCGGTGGCCCGGATGCAGATCGGGCCCGACGAGGGGGCGTTCCTGACCTTGCTGGCCCGGCTCATGGGGGCCCGCCGGGCGATCGAGATCGGCACGTTCACCGGCTACTCGGCGCTGTGCATCGCCCGGGGGCTCGCCCCCGGCGGCGACCTTCTCTGCTGCGACGTCGACAAGGAATGGGCGCGGATCGCCCGCGAGGCGTGGACGGAGGCCGGCGTGGCGGACCGGATCCAGCTGCGGCTCGGCCCCGCGCTGGACACACTACGGACGCTCGCCCCCGGCCCGGTCGTCGATCTCGCCTTCATCGACGCCGACAAGGAGAACTACATCGCCTACTACGAGGAGCTGCTCCCGCGCATGCGGCCGGGCGGCGCCGTCCTCGCCGACAACGTCCTGTGGCGCGGCCACGTCGTCGACCCCGTCGCCGACACTCCCCCCGCGGAGGTCTCGGAGACCAGGCGCGCGAGGGACGCCGACACCCGGGCGATCCGCGAGTTCAACGATCACGTCGCCGCGGACGGCCGGGTCGAGGCGGTCATCCTCTCGATCGGGGACGGCGTCACGCTGATCCGCAAGCGGGACTGATCGCGCTCGGGGCGCTCGTGCGGGGCGCGCGGGTCGCCGGACTGATCGGTGCGACCCGAGACCAGCGCGTCGACCATGGGATGGTTCTCGAGAGACATGGATCCCCTCCAGGTCGCGGGCCGGCGCGCGGACGACCGGCCGGGGCCGGGGACGTCCCGGGCTCTTACGCCCACTGCGAACATCCACCGATCCTCGCCAAATCACTTTAGAATCTGATAGTAACCGGCGGCCCCGGGAGGAGCGAGGAGATGTTCGAGAGGTTCACCGACCGCGCGCGGCGGGTTGTTGTTCTGGCTCAGGAAGAGGCCAGGATGCTCAACCACAACTACATCGGCACCGA
>NZ_JBEZJI010000029.1:0-107886 GCF_040649435.1 Actinomadura sp. NPDC048955 | reverse complement strand
TGTTTCGGGCCCCCAGGGCCCGAAACAAAGACACTGCGTGCGATCGCTGGCATCGCTCCGGCTCGCCTTGCGGCTCGCTGCGCGATCAGTTTCTTGCTTCGCTTGAAACTGCCTTCGGACGCGATCGCGGCCCTTCAGGTTGCTGCGTGGTTGCGGCGTCGGCTGAGGTTGTCGCAGTAGTGGCTGCCGGTCAGTGAGCAGCTGATCAGGTTCTCGCTGCCGCCTCGAAATTCCCCAGAGCGCACTTCATTCCAGGCTTCGCGGAGGCGCGACGGCCGATGGCGACAACCCCTTCGCCCTGCCCAGCGATCAAGTGCTACGCGCCATTCGCTACTGCGATGACCTCAGCCCGCACCAGAGGCACGCAACACCCTCAGCCCGCACCGCAACCACGCGACAACCTCAATGGTTGCGATCGCGTCCGAAGGCAGGTTCGAGCTTGCGAGAACCTGATCGCGCAGCGAGCCGCAAGGCGAGCCGGAGCGATGCCAGCGATCGCCGCAGTTCACGACGATGGAGGGCCGCCAGGCCCGAAGGAGGAGAGCACTGCCGTAAACACGCTGCGATCGCGTCCGAAGGCAGGTTCGAGCTTGCGAGAACCTGATCGCGCAGCGAGCCGCAAGGCGAGCCGAAGCGATGCCAGCGATCGCCCGCGTTTTTCGACGATGGAGGGCCGCCAAGGCCCGAAGGAGGAGAAAAAGGCTATAGATACAGCCCAGTGCCGTGTTCTGGGCGTTCGCTGGCTATGGCGTGGAGGTCGCGTTCGCGCATGACCAGGTAGTTTTCGCCCTGGATTTCGACTTCGTACTGGTCGCCGGGGTGGTAGAGGACGCGGTCGCCGGGCTTGACGATGCGGACGTGGTGGCCTACCCCGCAGACTTCTCCCCAGGCCAGCCGGTTCTGCTGTTCGACGGTGGCGGGGATGACGATGCCGCCGGTGCTGCGGCGCTCACCGCTGTCCTTCTCGGTCTTGATCATGACGCGGTCGTGCAGCATCTGGACTTCGAACTTCGGCTCGGACACGCGGGCGAGTTTATCCGCCCGCGCGGGTAGGAACGTTCCTCGCGGTTGGGGTCAGGGGAGGGAGGCGAGTCTGGCGTAGACGCCGGGGTAGCCGGGTTTGCCGCAGCCGTAGCCCCAGGAGACCAGGGCGGCGACGCGGCCGTTGGCGATGAGGGGGCCGCCGCTGTCGAACTGGCAGGAGTCGGCCTTGGGGGATCCGGCGCAGAGCATGTCGGCCGGGTCGTAGGAGTCGCCGTAGGCGCGCCGGCATGCGGCGTCGCCGGGTAGGGGCGCGGTGGCGGCCCGGAGGCGGGTGTTGAACAGGTCGTTCTCGGAGGTGAAGCCCCATCCGGCGATCTGGGCCGTGCGGGCGGTGCCGGGGGTGCCGAGGGGCGCGGGCGGGCGGTTCACGCGGCGCGTGAGGGTCAGGACGGCGAGGTCGTGGTGGCTGACGGTCTCGCCCTTGAAGGAGGTCTCGCGGTACTTCGGGTGCATGCGTACGGACTTGACGGTGACCGTCTCGCCGCCCCGGTCGGTGAGGTCGTCCCGGCCGAAGGTGACCGTCAGGACGCCGGGCACGGAGCGGAACATCGAGACGCAGTGGCCGGCGGTGATGAGCTGATTCGGCCGGGTCAGGACGCCGCCGCAGAACTGTCCGGCCGGGCGGACGAAGAAGATCGGTGAGCCTACGGCGGCCAGCCACGGGTACCGGGCGGCGGACGTGGGGGCGCCGCCCATGACGGCGTGGGCGGGGGCGGGGGCGGCGAGCGGCGCGAGTCCCAGGGAGGCTCCTAGGAGCGCTAGGCCGAGGGACCGGCGGGACGGCAGGGCCATGGCCGCACTGTAAGCGATCAAGGCGTGGCGCGCACCCGTTTCCCGGCGGCGGCCTCGGGGGACCGTGCGGCCGGGTCCTCGTAGCGGGGGAACAGCGCCAGCGCGGCCAGCGCGAGCGCGAAGCCGCCCGCCCGGAGCGCGAACGGCCCGGTGTCGCGCGGCCACTGCTCGCCGAACAGGACGGTGCTGCTGAGGACCAGGTACGTGCGGCCGATGACGGTGAGCACGACCGCGACGATCGCGATCCGGCAGCGTTGCAGCGCGACCTGGAGCTGTCCGAGGGCGATGGCGGCGAGGCCGATCGTCAGGTACGGGTAGGGGGACTCCAGGACGGCCCGCACGCTGCCGGTGTCCTCGTAGAGGAGCGAGATGCCGCGGATGCCGGCCTCGGCCAGCCCGGCGCAGGCCCCGGCGCCGATGCCGTAGGCGACCCCGGCGAGCCTGCGGGCGTGCCGCCCGCCGGCGCGGCGGTCGCCGACCAGCCACACCAGGGCGGCGACGATCACGGCGGGGGCGCAGACGGCGAGCATGGTCCAGGGCCGGGCGAGCGTCCCGGTGAGGGTGGCGTCGGCGCGCGGCTCGCCCTCGGTCGTGGCCGACAGCCCGATCAGCCCGGTGGCGAGGACGAACAGCGCTACGCTCGCCCATTCGCGCAGGCTCAGCCGCTCGCCGAGGAACCCGACCGCGAAGGCGACGAGGAGCACCAGGCCGAGGGCGAAGACGGGCTGGGCGACGGCGAGCGGCACCGCGGAGAAGGCGACGACCTCGTAGCCGAGGCCGAGGAACAGCAGCAGGCCGCCGCCCAGCCAGACGGGGTCGGTCAGCATGAGCCGGGCGACGCGGAACGGGCGGCTGCCCCGCAGCGGCTCCATCCGGCGCGCGGAGACGCGGAAGACGAGGAAGGCGATGTAGTAGACGGTGGTGGCGAGCAGGGCGAGGGCGGCGTAGCCCAGGTCGTGACCCATCGGGAAAGACCCTTCGGCGGACGGGGGCGGGAAGAGTCGTCCGGCGCGCCTCGAAGCGACTCGCCCTGCCACCTTGCCCTCTCGCACCGCCCGTGACAAGGCCGTGACCCCCGACTACATGATCAATCGTAGTGGCGGCCGGTGGTGGACGACAGGCGGGCGACGAGGCCGCGCGGCAGGAGCCGGGTGACCCCGACGACGGCCTTGTACTGCGCCCCCGGGACGCTGACCTGCACGCCGCGGCGCAGGTCGCGCAGGGCGGCGGCGACGACGTCGTCCTTGTCCAGCCACATGAAGTCCGGGACGTCCGACATGTCCATCTGGGCGCGGTCGTGGAACTCGGTGTGCACGAACCCGGGGCAGAGCGCCATCACCCGGACGCGGCCCCGCGACCGCTTCCGGATGTCGGAGGCGACGCCCTGGCTGAAGTTCACGACCCACGCCTTGGACGCCCCGTAGGTGCCGCGCGTCGCGAACGCCGCGACCGACGAGACGTTGACGACGCCGCCCCGGCCGCGCGCCAGCATCCCCGGGAGGGCGGCGTGCGTGAGCCGCAGGACGGCCTCGCAGTGCACGCGCAGCATGGTCAGCTCGTCCGAGACCGGGACCTCCAGGAACACGCCCCTGTTGCCGAACCCGGCGTTGTTGACCAGCAGGTCGACGTCCTTGCGGACGCGCTCCTCCGCGGCGGCCAGGCCCTCCTCGGCGGACAGGTCGGCGGGCAGCGTCTCGGCGCGCACGCCGTAGTCGGCGCGCAGTTCCCCGGCGGTCCGTTCCAGGCGCTCGGCGTCGCGGGCCAGCAGGACCAGGTCGAACCCGTCGGAGGCGAGGCGGCGGGCGAAGGCGGCACCGATGCCCGCGGTCGCGCCGGTGATGAAGGCGGTCGGCATGGGACCGAGCCTAGGCTGCGTTCGCTACCGGGCGGTCGCGCGCCGCGCGCGGAAGTGCCGCGGGTCGGGGCGGCGGGTCGCGCGGCGGTAGGCGAAGGTGTAGCCCGGCCAGTTGTTGACGACCTTCCCGCCCGCCGTCATGTACCAGCTCTGGCAGCCCGCCTCCCAGACGGTCGAGCGCATCCGCTCCTGCATCTCCCGGGTGAACGCGTCCTGCACGTCCGGCCGGACGTCGATCCAGTCGAGGCCCGCGCCGCGCAGCGCCTCCACGCATCCGAGGACGTACCGGAACTGCGACTCCAGCATGTAGATGATCGAGTTGTGCCCGAGGTTGGTGTAGGGCCCGTACAGCAGGAACAGGTTGGGGAAGCCGCTGACGGTGATGCCGAGGTGCGCCTGCGCGCCGTCCCGCCACGCCTCGTTCAGCTCCCGCCCGCCCCGTCCGACGATCTTCATGGGGGACAGGAACTCGGTGGAGCGGAACCCGGTCGCGTAGACGATGACGTCGGCCTCGTGCTCGCCGCCCGCCGTCCGGATGCCCGCCGGGGTGACGCGCTCGATCGGGTCGGTGACGAGGTGGACGTTCGGCCTGTTCAGCGCCGGATAGTAGTCGCCGGACAGCAGGATCCGCTTGCATCCCATCCGGTACCCGGGGACGAGTTCGGCGCGCAGCGCCGGGTCGGGGACCTGCTCGGCGAGGTGCCGGCGGAAGCCGCGCTCCATGACCCCCATCAGCCGCGGGTACTTGATGAAGCCGAGCGCGCGGGCCTCGAACGAGGCGTAGATCCGGGCGCGGCTCAGCGACTGGAGCCACGGGACGGCCCGCAGCGCGGTCCGCTCCCAGTCCCGGTACGGCCGGTCCGGCTTGTCGATCACGTAGGGCGCGGACCGCTGGAACAGCGTCAGCTCCGCCGCCTCTCGGGCGATCTCCGGGACGATCTGGATCGCGCTCGCGCCTGTGCCGATCACCGCGACGCGCCTGCCGCGCAGGTCGGTGCCGTGGTCCCAGCGGGAGGAGTGGAAGGCCGGCCCCGCGAACGACTCGCGCCCCTCGATCGGGGGGAGTTCGGGCCGGTTGAGCTGCCCGCACGCCGAGACGAGCACCCGGGCCGCGAGGTCCCCGGTCCTGGTGGAGATCCGCCAGAGCGCCGCGTCCTCGTCGAACCGCGCCTCGGTCACCTCGGCGCCGAACCGGATCAGGTCCAGGACGCCGTGCTCGCGGGCGCAGTGCCGCAGGTACTCCAGGATCTCCGCCTGCGGCGGGAAGCGGCGCGACCAGTCGGTCTTGCGCTCGAACGAGAACGAGTACAGATGGGAGGGGACGTCGCAGGCGGCGCCGGGGTAGGTGTTGTCGCGCCAGGTCCCGCCGAGGTCGCCCGCCCTCTCCAGGATCACCACGTCGCGGACGCCGGCCCGCCGCAGCCGGATCGCCATCCCGATGCCGCCGAACCCGCTCCCGATGATCACCACGCTGTGCGTCATGGCCGTCCCGAACCTCGTTCTGTATCGGTACCTCCCGAGCGTAGGTGACCATGAAGTCACTGAGAAGGTGTCGTCGCGGCGCGTTTTGTCGGTCGGTTCTGCCAGCATCCCGGCATGTCCGACGACGATCCCGGTACGGTCCAGGCGCTGCTGGCGCGCGTCTGCGAGTCCGGCGAGCAGGGCCACCGGCTCGCCCTGCTCCTCGAAGAGGCCCTGCCCGCCGCCGAGCGCCTCGACGCCGGTGCCCTGCGCGAACTCGCGCCGCTGCTGAAGCGCCTCGAAGGCCGCTTCGCGCGGGCCGACGTCGCGATCGGGTACCGGGAGCGGATCGACCGCCGCCTGCGGGCTCTGCTGGCGAGCGTGGACGTGGCGTACCTGCCCGAGGGGATGCTCCCCGTTCACGACACGTGGGCGGCGCCGCTCCGGAAGCGGGTGCGGGAGGCGCCGTCGGCCGAGCTGACCCGGTTCGTCCGGCACCTGGTGAGCCTGTCCGCGCCGCGCCCCACGAGCAAGTGGCATCGGACGTGCGTCGCGCTCGCCGACGAGGCGGCCGCGCGCGGGGACGTCGCCGAATGCCTCCGCGTGCTCGCCGAGGACGAGCCGCACTGCCCCCGCGAGGACGGCCCGCACGACGAGTCCTGCGGCTACCACCACCTGGTCCACCCGCACCACGGTGACGTCGCGCGCGGCGTCCTCTGGGCGGCGGCCCTCACCGGCGGCCCCGAGGTCGTGCCCCGCCTCTGCGCGGTCGCCCTGCGGACGGGCACGTCCGGCCGCGACCTCTACGAGGGCCCCAAGCTCGCGGGCGCGGCGATCAACGCGCTGGGCGCGATCGACGATCCGGGCGCGCTGGAGGCGCTCTGGCGGCTCCGCGCGCCGGTCAGGAACCGCGCGCTGCGCAAGCAGCTCGACACGGCGCTCGAGGCGGCGGCCGGGCGGCAGGGCATCACGCGGGCCCAGCTCGTCGAGCGCACCGTCCCCGCCCACGGCCTCGGCCCGGACGGCTCGGTGGAGCAGGCCGCCGGCGAGCACACGGTGCGCGTCGCGGTCGAGGACGCGGCGACCGTCCGGATCACCTTCACCGGCGCGGACGGCCGCGCCTCCCGGACGGCTCCGGCGGCGGTCAAGGACGGCTTCCCCGACGAGCTGAGGCGGATGAAGGCGCTCGCCAAGGAGGTGCGGGCGACGCTGTCGAGCGAGCGGGCGCGCGTCGAGGGCCTCATGTCGCAGGACCGCGTCTGGCCCTACGCCGAATGGTGCGAGCACTACCGCGACCACCCGGTCACGGGTGCGATCGTCCGCGGTCTCATCTGGGAGTTCCAGGGGGAGGACGGCCTCTGGCACGCGTCCCTGGGCGCCCCCGCCGGCGACGCCGCGCACGTCAGGCTCTGGCATCCCATCCGGGCGGCCCTGGACGACGTGCGGGCCTGGCGGGAGCGCGTCGTCGACGAGCAGGTCCGGCAGCCGTTCAAGCAGGCGTTCCGCGAGATCTACCTCCTCACCCCCGCAGAAGCGGACACTGTCACCTACTCCAACCGGTACGCGGCGCACATCGTCCACTACCGGAGGCTGTACGCGCTGTTCAAGGAGCGGGGCTGGCAGGCGAACTTCCTCGGCCGCCACGACGGCGGCTACAACGGCGAGGCGCGCGGCGAGTTCGGCGGGGGCGAGTGGCGGGCGTGCTTCTACCACGAGCCGGTCGACGACGAGGACGGCTGGACGTTCGAGCACGCCGCGACCGACCAGGTCCGCTTCGAGCGCGGGCACGGCCGGCGCTGGCGGGAGGCGCCGCTCGCCGACGTCCCGCCGCCGGTGTTCAGCGAGGCGATGCGGGACGTGGACCTGTTCGTCGGCGTCACCTCCATCGCCGCCGACCCCGACTGGGCCGACCGGGGCGAGGACCGCCGCACCGCCTACTGGCGCGAGGCGGGCTTCGGCGCGCTGACCGCGAGCGCCGAGGTCCGCCGCGCGGCGCTGGAGCGCATCCTGCCGCGCACGAGGATCGCCGGCCGCTGCACCCTCGACGGCCGCCACCTGGTCGTGCGCGGCGAGTTGCGCACCTACAGGATCCATCTCGGGTCGGCCAACGTCGTGATGGAACCGGACGGCGCCTACCTGTGCGTCGTCCAGGGCCGCCGGGCCCCCGGCACGCTGTACCTGCCGTTCGAGGACGAGCGGCTCTCGCTCATCCTCAGCAAGGCGTTCCTGCTCGCCGCCGACCACACGATCGCGGACGCCTCGATCCGGCGCCAGATCGAGCGTTGATCACCTGAAACGTCCCGGAACCGGCGCCTCCCTCTGGAAAGATCAATTCATGACCGACGACCCCCGGCCGCCGGCCGCACTCGACCTTCTGGACCGCCCGCCCGGCCCCGCCGAACCCCCCGAACCCGGCGTGCCCGCGCACGGGCTCGGCCGCGACGGCTCGCTCGCCCGCGACATCGGCGGCTACCAGGCGGTCCTCGCCATCGCCGACCCGATGACCGTCCGGCTCACCTTCATCGGCGCGGAGGGCCGCCCGCTGCCGACCGTCCCGGGCGCGCTCCGCGCGTCGTTCGCCGCGCAGGTCAAGGAGACGAAGGCGCTGGCGAGGCAGGTCCGCGCGACGCTGGCCGCCGAGCGGGCGCGGGTCGAGGCGCTGATGGCGGCCGAGCGGACCTGGCCCTACGGGCAGTGGTGCCGGCACTACCGCGACCATCCGGTCACCGGGCGGGTCGCGCACGGCCTGATCTGGGAGTTCGAGGAGCCGGACGGGCACTGGCACGCCGCCACGCCCGGCGAGGACGTGCTGGTCACCGTGGACGGCCGCGCCCTGCCCGTGCCGCCGCGCGGCGCGCGGGTGCGGCTGTGGCACCCGGCGCGGGCGTTCCCGGGCGCCGTCCGGGCCTGGCGGGACTTCGTGGCCGGCAACCGGATGACGCAGTCGTTCCGGCAGGCGTTCCGCGAGACCTACCGGCCGGGCCAGTCCGGCGCCGGTGCCGACCTGCGCGGCGGCCGCTTCGACGGGGAGTCCCGGCGCGTCCTCGGCGAGGGCTCCTGGCGGGTCGGATGCCCCGGGGGCCGGGCGCGGGTGACCTTCGAGCGGCGGGCCGCGGGCCGCTGGCGGGAGGAGCCGCTCCGGGCCGTGCCGCCGACGGTGTTCAGCGAGGGCATGCGGGAGGCCGACCTGTTCCTGCGCCTCGCCCCGGCGGCGGAGGACGACCCGTTCGGCGCGCTGTCGGCGACCGCGGAGATCCGCGGGGACGTGCTGCGCCGGATCCTGCCCGGCACGAGGATCGCCGGCCGCTGCTCGGTCGACGGGCGGTTCCTCGTCGTCCGCGGCGGGCTGCGCACCTACCGCGTCCACCTCGGTTCCGGCGGCGTGCTGATGGAGCCGGGCGACCGCCGGCTGCGGGTCGAGCCGCCCCGGCGGACGGGCCAGAAGGGCCTGTTCCTGCCGTTCGAGGACGAGGGGCTGGCGCGCGTCCTCGGCACGGCCTTCCTGCTGGCCGCCGACCACCGGATCACCGACGAGGCCGTCCTGCGGCAGATCAAGAGGGGCGCCTGATGGAGCTGACCGCGCGGTTGCTGCAGGCCATGACCGACCCGACGGCGCAGGACGAGGAGTTCCGCACCTGGTATCCCGACCTGTCGGCGCTGTCCGAGCAGGACCTCGGCACCCTCGTGCCCGCCGCCTACGCGGTCGGCAGGGAGGCGCCGTTCGTGTCGATGTCCCTCCGGCTCAGGATCGAGGACGAGGCCAAGCAGCGGCAGCCGCGCTACACGCCGGAGGCGTGCGAGCGGATGTTCCAGGCGCTCGTCGACGGGCTGGCCCAGCGCAAGTGGGCGGACCTCGTCCTCGGTACGGGCACGCTGGTCCGCTGCACGGGGCCCTGGCCCGACCTCTCGCGCCCTGCCCGGACGCTGGCCGAGTTCTTCCTCGTCCACGACCGCCTCGACCAGCCCTTCGCGCTGCTCGCGATCGCCGGGCTCGCGGGCGACGACATCCTGCGCGCGGTCGACCGCCGCCTGCGCCAGAAGTGGAAGGGACCGATCGTGCACGACGAGCTGGACGCCGTCGTGCGCCTCGCTCCGGTGGAGCGGGTGCTGCTCGCCCAGGTGGCCGACAGCCGCTCGTTCAACTCCCCGCCCGTCCCGCCCGAGGTGTGGGAGCGCATCGCGGCCGTCCCCGCGTGCGCCGAGTTCGCCCGCCGGGCCCTTGAGGCCGCGGCCGAACGCGCACGCGCCGTCCAGGAGGGGGAGGTCCCGTTCCGCGCGGACAGCGCGTTCACCGGCGACGAGGTCGCCGCCGTGGGGCTCGCCGCGCGCATCGCGCTGCTGCGCGACGAGCCGTGGCTGCCCGCCCTGTTCGACCGGCTCCTGCCCGGCATCTCGGTGGCCCCGACGCAGGCGAAGACGCTGCCGTCGCAGGCGCTGCTGTACGAGCTCGTCCGGGCCGCGCAGGAGTTCCCGACGCCCGAGCTGGTCACCGCGATCCGGACCGTCCGCGGGAACGTCCGGCACGCCGGGGTGCCCAAGCAGCTCGACAAGATGCTCAAGAAGGTCGAGGCGGCCCTCGCCGAGCGGACCGAGGTCGCGCTGCGCCTCCCCGACCTCGGATTCGGGCCCGGCGGCGTCCTGCGCCGGGAACTCGGCGGCTACACGGCCCTCGTCACGATCACCATGGGCAGGGCCGAGCTGACCTTCGAGAAGGGCGGCACGGCGCTGAAGGGCGTCCCCGTGCCCGTCCGCCGCGACCACAAGGACGACGTCAAGGAGCTCCGCGACCTCGTCAAACGCGTCAACGCCCAGCTCGTCACGCTCACGCGGGCGCTGGAGGGCGGCTTCACCGCCGACGCCGTCCACCCGTTCGGCCGGTGGCGGGACACGCTGCTGCGCCATCCGATCGCCGGGCCGTCGGTCGGCGCGCTCCTCTGGCAGATCGAGGCCGCCCCCGGCGACTGGCGCACCGTCCTGCCCGAGGCGGGCGAACTGCCGGACGCCGCCGACGACGCGCCCGTCCGGCTGTGGCACCCCATCAGGTCGCGGCCGGACGAGGTGCGCGCCTGGCGCGACCTGCTCGTCGACTGGCGGATCCGGCAGCCGTTCAAGCAGGCGTTCCGCGAGATCTACCTCCTCACCCCCGCAGAAGCGGACACTGTCACGCACTCCAACCGGTTCGCCGCGCACCTCGTCCACTACCGGCGGATGTTCGCCCTGTTCCGGGCCCGCGGCTGGACGAGCGCCCTGCTCGGCCCCTGGGACGGCGGAGGCTCCGACGAGGCGGCCCGGACGCTCGCGGCGGGGGAGTGGCGGGTCAGGTTCTCCCACGTCCTGGCCGACTGGCAGGGCGAGCACGAGATCGCCGGCACGAACCGGGTGGTGTTCGACCGCCGCGGCGACGGCGGCGGCTGGCGGGAGGCGGCCCTCGCCGACGTCCCGCCGCTGGTGTTCAGCGAGGCGATGCGGGACGTGGACCTGTTCGTCGGCGTCTCCTCCATCGCCGCCGACCCCATGTGGGAGGACGGCGAGGCGCACGAGTACTGGGTCCGCGCCTGGTACGCCGACCTCGGCGAGTCGGCCCGGTCCCGCCGGGACGCGCTGGAACGCGTCCTGCCGCGCACCAAGATCGCTGACCGCTGCACGATCGACGGCCGCCACCTGGTGGTGCGGGGCGAGCTGCGCACCTACCGGATCCACCTCGGCTCGGCCAACATCGTGATGGAACCGGACGACGCGTTCCTCTGCATCGTCCCGGAGCGCCGCGCCGCCGGAGCCAAGGTCTTCCTGCCGTTCGAGGACGAGCGGCTCTCCCTCATCCTCAGCAAGGCGTTCCTGCTCGCCGCCGACGCCGCGATCGACGACGAGTCCATCCTGACGCAGATCAAGCGAGGTGCCTGATGCCCGCCGTGAACTTCCGCGACGAGACGGCCGCCGGCGCGCCCGTCGCCGGCTTCCAGGTGGCGGGGCTGCCCGACCGGATGACCGTCCGGGAGCTGATCAGGCTCCGGGTCCGCGAGGAGGTCGCCCGGCACAACGCCCGCCCGTCCGACCGGTTCCACGGCCTGGTCCGCCCGGACGACGCCGAGGCGGAGCTGAACGGCTACCGGCTCCGCGAGCCCCGCCGCCTGGACTGGGAGCGGCAGGCCGACATCGCCGAGCGCGCCTTCCTCGGCAACGGGTTCTTCGTGCTCGCCGCCGACCGCCAGGTCGAGGACCTCGACGAGGAGATCGACCTCACCGGCGACCCCGACCTGGTCTTCGTCAAGCTCGTCCCGCTCGTCGGCGGCTGAGGGCCGGGCCGCCCGGGGGACTCAGCCGACCAGGCCGAACTCGTGGGCGCGCAGGCCCGCCTGGAAGCGGGAGTCGGCGTCCAGCAGGGCCAGGATCTCCGCGACGCGGCGCCGGTAGGTGCGCAGCGACATGCCGAGCCGCCGCGCGGCCGCCTCGTCCTTCAGCCCGCCGCCGAGCAGCCGCAGGATGCGCAGGCTCTCCTCGCTCAGCGCGGGCGGCCGGCCGCGCCGGTGGTCGGCCAGCTCGGCCGCCGTCTCCCACGTCGCCTGGAACAGCGAGACCACGCCCTTCACGACGCCCGGCGACCGGACGACGGTGTACTCGCGGACGCCGCCCTCCACCGGGCCCGCGAGGATGGCGACCTTCCGGTCCACGATGATCGTCTCGTGCGGCAGCGGCGCCGGGCAGATCCGCACCCGCGCGCCCGCGGCGGCGATCGCGAGGAGCCGCCGCTCGGACTCCTCGTCGGCGAGGGCCGCCGGGTTGTACAGCTTGCGGACGGCCGGGACGGGCCGGATCCGGCGCCGCTCGGCGACGATCCGCTCCCGGAGCCCGGGCATCGCCCACGTGTTCTGGTCCGTCGCGGCGCACGCGAACTCCTCGCACGCGAAGAACAGCCGTCCGGCGCGCTCGACCAGCTCCTCCTCGCCGCGCAGCACGACGTTGCGGTCCAGATCGACGCTCACGGAGCCCAGTCTGCCACGCGGCCCGCCGAGCGCCGCAGTGGCAGCAAGCTGCCAGCGGTTCGCCGCGGCCCGGCGGGCACAGCACAGTGGACCGCATGACACGACACTTCGATCTCGGCGGCGACCTGCGCATCTCCCGGATGGGCTTCGGCGCGATGCGGCTGCCCGTCAGCACCCGGGGCGGCCCCGCCAACGACCGGGGCACCGGAATCAAGATCCTTCAGCGGGCCGTCGAGCTCGGCGTGAACCACATCGACACGGCCGCGTTCTACCACCACGCCGGCCTGGTGGCCAACGAGATGATCCGCGCCGCGCTCGCCCCCTACCCGCCCGGCATGGTCGTCGCCACGAAGGTGGGACCGTACCGGGGCCCGGGCGACCCCTTCCCGTCCGGGCAGCTCCCGCTGTCGGAGCTGCGCGCCGAGGTGGAGCGCAACCTCACCGAGCTCGGGCTCGACCGGCTGGACCTGGTCTACCTGCGGCACGGCGGTCTGGAGGCCCCGTCGGACGAGTCGATCGGGGAGCGCTTCGCCGTCCTGGCCGGGCTTCGCGAGGAGGGCCTCATCAGGCACCTCGGGCTCAGCCACGTGAGCCTCGCCCAGCTGGAGGAGGCGCGCGGGATCGCGCCGGTCGCGGCCGTCCAGAACCGCTTCGACGTGACGCGGCCGCAGGACGCCGAACTCCTCGCCGCGTGTGAGCGCGACCACATCGCCTACGCCCCCTACTTCCCGCTCGGCGGGTTCGGCATCCCCGACGACGCGCGCGTCAACGCGATCGCCGCCCGCCACGGCGCCACCGTCCCGCAGGTGCTCCTGGCCGGGCTGCTGGCGCTCTCGCCGGTCATGCTCGCGATCCCCGGCACGGGCTCCCCGGCCCACCTGGAGGAGAACCTCGCCGCCGCGGATCTGGCGCTCGACCCGGAGGATCTCGCGGCCCTGAAGCGGTGAGGACCGCGCGCGCGGTCGCCGGAGCCTCTACCCTGAACAGGTTTGCGATCAGGGGGAGAGGATGTCGACGACGCGGCTGCTGGTGCTCGGCGGGGTGCGCAGGTTCGGGCGGGCGCACGGCTACGAGGTCCGCCGCGAGCTGCTGTCCTGGGGCTCGGACGAGTGGGCCCACGTCAACCCGGGTTCGATCTACCACGCGCTCAGGCAGCTGGCCAAGGAGGGCCTGCTGCACGCCCACGAGGTGGAGGAGAGCGAGGCCGGTCCGCCGCACACCGACTACGAGATCACCGACGCCGGCCGGGCGGAGTTCCACCGGCTGCTGCGCTCCGCCCTCTCCGCGGTGGACGTCCGGCACCCGGAGATGCTGACGGCGGGCCTGGGGTTCCTCACCGAGCTGCCGCGCGCCGAGGCGCTCGCCCTGCTGCGCGAGCGCCTCGACGGCCTGGCCGCCTGGCGCGCCTCCGTGGCCCCGCCCCTGGACGAGCTGGACCCCGCCGACCACCTCCGCGAGCTGCTCGGCTGGTGGGTCCACTCCGCAGACTCCGCCCGGACCTGGACGCTCGGCGTGATCGAGCGCCTGGAGGCGGGCGCCTACGTCATGGCCGACGAGCGCGGACCGGGCGGCCCCTAGCCGGTCAGGTGTCGACGAACGTCCTCGGGACGATCACCCGCAGGGCGTTGCCGCGCAGCTTGATCGACACCGGGGTGCGGCCGCGGACCTCGCCGTCCACGTCCACCTGCATCGGCGGGTCGGTCTCGATCTCCACGCTGGTCGTGGTGAGGAAGGCGTCGTCCTCCAGCGACCGCCACGGGCCGGTGAGGACGTGCCGGGCCGTGGCCGACGCCAGCCGCAGCCGCCGCTCGTCGCCGAGCCGGTACACCGCCAGCAGCCGGTCGTCCGGGCTGGCGTCGCGGGCGATGCGCTGCCCGCTGTGGTGCGCGCCGTTGGCGACGTTCAGCTGGTGCGTCGCGACCTCGTGCGTCTCGCCGTCGATCGTGATGCGGGCGGTGAACGCCTCGTGCCGGGGCAGCAGGCCCGCCGCCGTCAGCGCGTAGGCGGGGCGCCCGATGAACCGCTTGAGCGTGTGCGGGACGTGCTCGGCCACCTGGACCGACAGGCCGAGGCTGACCATGTTGGCGAAGATGTGCTCGCGGTCGGCGCCCGGCCCCTCGCCCTGCGGGTCGCCCGTCGACTCGAACCAGCCGACGTCGACGTCGGCGACCTTCCCGCCGTCCGGCCGGCCGAGGGCGAGGGTCGCGACCGCGCCCGGCAGGTCCAGCGGCAGCTCCAGGCTGCGGGCGAAGTTGTTGGTGGTGCCGAGCGGCAGCACCCCGAGCGCGATGTCGCGGTGCGCCAGGTGCCCGACCGCCTCGGCGACCGTGCCGTCCCCGCCGCCGACGACGACGAGGTCGGGCTCCAGGGCGAGGACGTCGGCGAACAGCTCCCGCAGCCGGGCGGGGTCGGTCACCGGGAAGACGTGCGGGAACTCCAGCCCCGCCTCCCGCAGCAGGCGGCGGGCCGTGCCGTAGAGCCGCCGCCCCCGCCGGGAGCGGGAGTTGATCACCAGTACCGCGCGCCCGCCGTCCGCGATCGCCGACTCCAGCTCCGCCTTGCTCCGCATCTGGACGCTCCGCATCTCTTCCGGTCGCCCCCTTCGTCCGCGCCACCCGGGAGGGTACGTGGACCGGAACGCCCGGCCCGACATTTTATAAACCGATTACACAGCGTTGAAACATTCCCGTCAGAGGGAACCTTTACCAGCAGGCACCTCTGGACGACGGGGGCGGGATCATGCGGTTGCGCGGCTTGGCGGGGGCGGGACTCATCGTTGCGGTCGCCGGGCTGACCGCGTCCATCGCGGCGGGCGGCACGGCCCCGCCCGGAGCCCCCGCCGACGACGGCGCGACCGTGGTCGGCGAGCGCCGCCCGCGCCGCCGCGTCCTCGACCTGGCCGTGCGTTCCCCCGTCCTGGAGGGCGTCGCGCACGCCCGCCTGCTGCTGCCCCCCGGCTGGTCGCGGGACGCCTCCCGCACCTGGCCGGTGCTCTGGCTCCTGCACGGGGCCTCCGCGGGCCGGGACGGCCACACCGCGTGGAGCGAGCACAGCGACATCGAGGAGCTGACCGAGGACGCCGATGTGATCGTCGTCATGCCGGACGGCGGGCCGTGCGGCAGCTACACCGACTGGTGGAACCGCGGTGGCGGCGGCGCGCCGAAGTGGGAGACCTTCCACCTCGCCGAACTCCGGCAGATCCTGGAACGCGGATACCGCGCGGGCCCGGACCGCGCCGTCGCCGGCAACGCGATGGGCGGGCTCGGCGCGCTGGCCTACGCGGCCAGGCACCGGGGCCTGTTCCGGGCGGCGGCGTCGTTCAGCGGGCCGTTGCACACGCTGCACCGCGACCCGTCCGGGCTCGACGTCGCCGACCTCGTCGAGCTGAGCGTCGCGATCGGCGCGCCGTCGCTCGACTGGACGGACGTGTGGGGCGACCCCGACGAGCAGCGCGTCGTGTGGCGCCAGCACAACCCCTACGACCTCGCGGGCCGGCTCGCGGGGGTCCGCGTGCACGTCAGCGCCGGGGACGGCGCCCCCGGCCCCTTCGACCACCCCGGCCGGGGCGTGCGGGACGCCGCCTCCTGCGACGTGCTCGAGGCCCTCGCCCACACCGTCTCCCGGGAGTTCGCGGGCAAGCTGAAGAAGCTCGGCGTCCCCGTCACCACGCACTTCTACAGGGGCACCCACACCTGGCCCTACTGGCGCCGGGAGCTGCGGGCCGCGCTGCCCGCCCTGCTCGCGGAGATCACCTGAGCGGCGGCTAGGGTCGGGGCGTGGCCGAACCCCGTTCTGATTCAGACGTCCCCGCGTTCTGGCGGTCGCTGGGGCTGCCCGGCATCATCGACGTCCACGTCCACTTCATGCCGCAGCGGCTGATGAGCGCGGTGTGGGGCTACTTCGACGAGGCCGGTCCGCTGATCGGCACCGAGTGGCCCATCCGCTACCGGGACTCCGAGCAGGAGCGGCTGGACTTCCTGCACGGGCTCGGCGTCCGCGCGTTCACCTCGCTCGCCTACCCGCACCGCCCCGGCATGGCCGAGTCGCTGAACGAGTGGGCCGCCCAGTTCGCCGCCCGCGTCCCCGAGTGCCTCCAGTCCGCCACGTTCTACCCCGAGCCCGGCGTCGAGGAGTACGTGCGCCGCGCGCTGGACGCGGGCGCCCGCGTCTTCAAGGTCCACCTCCAGGTCGGCGGCTTCGACCCGCGCCTCAAGGAGCTGGACGCGGTGTGGGGGATGCTCGCCGACGCGGGCGTGCCCGCCCTCGTCCACGCCGGCTCCGGGCCGGTCGCCAACGGCTTCACCGGGCCCGGCCCGTTCGGCGAGGTCCTCGCCCGCCACCCGGGCCTCACCGCGATCGTCGCCCACCTCGGCGCGCCGGAGTTCGAGGGCTTCTTCGCCCTCGCCGACGCCCACGAGCGCGTCCACCTCGACACGACGATGATCTTCACTCGCTTCGCCGCCCTGGCGCCCTTCCCGGACGCGCTGCTGCCCCGGCTGCGCGACCTCGGCCTGGAGGGCCGCGTCCTGCTCGGCACCGACTTCCCCAACATCCCGTACGCGTACGCGCACCAGCTGGAGTCGCTGGCCGCGCTCGACCTCGGCGACGACTGGCTGCGCTCGGTCTGCTGGCACGGCCCCGCCGGCCTCTTCGGCCTCGCCTAGACGGCGCGCCGCTGTTGCGGCGTCCCGAGCATCGCGGACTGTCCCCGGTGTGGTCGGAGTCAATGCTTCGACCTCTTGTGAGGGATGAAACGAGATGGAGTGATCGATATGGCTGGCAGCGAACTGCCGAAGAAGCGCGACGACTGGGCCGACAAGCAGCCCGTGGTCAGCGGTTCCGAGGCGGACCTCGAGGAGGTCATCGACGAGGTGGCGAAGAACCTCGGAGTCGAGCGGGGCTAGCGGAACTGACGAACCGCCTTTGTTGATTATTTAAGCAGCCGGCCCCGCCTCGTGCGGGGCCGGTGTTTTTTCACGGGTTTTCACGTCGGGCGCCTGGTCAGCGCGGGACGACCGGTGCCGTCCTTGACAGGCCGGGTCCCCCCGCCGACTGTGGGAGCGCTCCCACCCACTCGACCGAGGACCCCGCATGAGAACGACCCTGACCGCGAGACTCCGGCGGACCCGCCTCGTCCCGATCATCATGGCCGTGCTGCTGGCGCTGGCGTTCGTCCAGGCCGCGCCGCGCCCGGCCCGCGCCGCCGGCGCCGGCTACTGGCACACCGGCGGCCGCCAGCTGCTCGACGCCGCCGGGCAGCCGGTGCGGATGACGGGCATCAACTGGTTCGGGGCCGAGACGTCCAACTACGCCCCGCACGGCCTCTGGTCGCGCGGCTACAAGGACATGCTCGACCAGATCAAGAGCCTGCGGTACAACACGCTGCGGCTGCCCTACAGCAGCCAGCTGTTCGACTCCGGCAGCGCACCGAACAGCATCGACTACTCCAAGAACCCCGACCTGCAGGGGCTGAACGGGCTGCAGATCCTGGACAAGATCATCGCCTATGCGGGGCGGATCGGGCTCAAGGTCGTCCTCGACCGGCACCGCCCGGACTCCGGCGGCCAGTCGGCGCTCTGGTACACCGCCGCCTACCCCGAGTCGCGCTGGATCTCGGACTGGACGATGCTCGCGCGGCACTACGCGGGCGACACCACGGTCATCGGGGCCGACCTGCACAACGAGCCGCACTCCCCGGCCTGCTGGGGCTGCGGCGACCAGAGCAGGGACTGGCGCCTGGCCGCCGAGCGGGCCGGCAACGCGATCCTCGCCGCCGAACCGAACTGGCTGATCATCGTCGAGGGCGTCAACGACCACGGCGGCGACAACTACTGGTGGGGCGGCAACCTCCAGGGCGCCGCGCAGTACCCGGTGCGGCTGAACGTCGCGAACCGGCTCGTGTACTCCGCCCACGACTACGCCACGTCGGTGTACCCGCAGCCGTGGTTCGACGACCCCTCCTTCCCCTCCAACCTGGCCGGGATCTGGGACAAGAACTGGGGCCACCTCTACAAGAACAACGTCGCGCCGGTCCTGCTCGGCGAGTTCGGGACGACGCTGAGCGACCCGCGCGACCAGACCTGGCTGCGCACCCTCATGGCCTACCTCGGCAAGGGCACCGGCGGGATCTCCTTCACCTTCTGGTCGTGGAACCCCAACTCGGGCGACACCGGCGGCATCCTCAACGACGACTGGACGACCGTGAACACGGCGAAGCAGTCCTACCTCGACCCCTACCTGCTCGGCGCCGGCGATCCGGGCGGCGACCCCGGCGATCCGGGCACGCCCGGGACGTCCTGCAAGGTCGCCTACACGGTGCAGAACAGCTGGTCGGGCGGCTTCACCGCCCAGGTCACCATCACCAACAGCGGGTCCTCGGCGCTGAACGGCTGGACGCTGGAGTTCGCCTTCCCCGGCGACCAGAAGCTCGGCCAGGGGTGGAGCGCGGCCTGGTCGCAGAGCGGCGCCGCCGTCACCGCCAAGAACCTCGACTGGAACGCCTCGATCGCGCCCGGGGCCTCGCTCTCGATCGGGTTCCAGGCGACCGGCTCGGCGAGCGGCGCGCCCGCGGCGTTCGAGGTCAACGACAAGGCATGCGAGGTGTGACATGACCCGGAAGGCCTGGCTCGCCGTCGTCGCGGCCGCCGCGCTCCTGCCGTGGGCCGCGCCCCCGGCGCAGGCCGCGGACGGCCCCGCGCTCACCGTCGACCCGTCCGCGTCCCGGCACGCGATCAGCCCCTACGTCTACGGGATGAACTTCGCCGCCGAGGACCTCGCCAAGGAGCTGCGCCTCCCCGTCCGGCGATGGGGCGGCAACGCCACGAGCCGCTACAACTACCTCTACGACGAGACCAACCGGGGCTCGGACTGGTACTTCGAGAACGTCCCCGGCCCGGCGCCGGACCCCGCCAAGCTCCCCGACGGGTCCGAGACCGACCAGTTCACCGACCAGGACCGCCGGACCGGCACCGGCACGCTCCTCACCGTCCCGCTGATCGGCTGGACGCCCAAGGGCCGCGACTACACCTGCGGGTTCGGCATCGCCAAGTACGGGCCGCAGCAGGGCGCCGACACCCAGTGGCGGCCCGACTGCGGAAACGGCGTGAAGCCGGACGGGACGAACGTGACCGGCAACGACCCGGCCGACACCAGCGTCCCGGCGGGCGCCCAGTACGTCACCGACTGGCTGTCCCATCTGACGGGCAAGTACGGCCGGGCCGACGCCGGCGGCGTGCGCTTCTACGACCTCGACAACGAGCCCGACCTCTGGCACGCCACGCACCGCGACGTCCACCCGGACGGCGCCGGCTACGACGAGATGCGCCGCCAGACGTACGCGATCGCCTCGGCCTTGAAGGCCGCCGACCCCGGCGCCAAGACGCTCGGCCCCGTCGGCTGGGGCTTCCAGTCGCTGACGATGTCGGGCCTCGACAAGCAGACCTGCGACCGTGAGGGCGGGGACTGCTGGTCGAACCCGCCTGACCGGGCGGCGCACGGCGGCGTCCCGTTCGCGGACTGGTACCTGCGGCAGATGAAGGCCTACGAGCAGGAGCACGGGACCCGCATCCTCGACTACTTCGACGAGCACATCTACCCGCAGCAGGCCGGGGTGTCCTCCGGCGACCCCGGCGACGCGGCGACCCAGGAGCTGCGGCTGCGCTCGACCCGGCAGCTGTGGGACCCCGCCTACACCGACGAGAGCTGGATCGGGCAGCCGATCAACTACATCCCGCGGATGCGCGAGCTCGTGAACCAGAACTATCCGGGCACCAAGCTGGCGATCACCGAGTACAACTGGGGCGCGCTCGGGCACCTGAACGGGGCGCTGGCCCAGGCGGACGTCCTCGGGATCTTCGGGCGGGAGGGCCTCGACCTGGCGACGCTGTGGGCGCCGCCGGGCACGTCCGACCCGGGCGCCTACGCCTTCCGCATGTACCGGAACTACGACGGCGCGGGCGCCTCGTTCGGCGAGACGTCCGTCCGCGCGTCGAGCGCGGACCAGGGCAGGCTCGCGGTGTACGCGGCGGAGCGCTCGTCCGACAAGGCGCTCACCCTGATGATCGTGAACAAGTCGCTCACCGACGACCTCACCAGTACGGTCTCGATCGCCGGACGGTCCGGCCCGGCGACCGGGCGCGTCTACCGGTACGGCGGCGCCGACACGTCCGCGATCGTCCGCGCCCCGGACGCGGCGGTCGGCGCGGACGGGTTCACCTCCACGTTCCCCGCGTCCTCGATCACCCTGGTCGAGATTCCGGCGGACGGCGGCCCGGCCGCCGCGGCCTGCGAGACCGGCTACTCGGTGCAGAGCCAGTGGGGGACCGGCTTCACCGCGCAGGTCACCGTCGCCAACACCGGTACCTCGCCCATCGAGGGCTGGACGCTGGGGTTCGCCTTCGCCGCGGGCCAGCGCGTCACCCAGGGCTGGAACGCCGCCTGGTCGCAGAGCGGCCCGGACGTGACCGCCCGCAACCTCGACTGGAACCGCACCATCCGGCCGGGAGGGTCGGTGACGATCGGCTTCAACGGATCGAGCGGCGGGACGAACCCGCCGCCGGCGGCCTTCAAGGTCAACGGCGCCGCCTGCACCACCCGCTGATCACGGGGCGGCGCGGCCGCGCGGCCCTAGTGGTCGCACGGCGCGCCGCCCGCGTGCTCGTGGTCCTCGACGGCCTCCGCCACGTGGCGGGGGCCGTGCGCGTCGTCGCAGTGGACGTGGCCGCCGCCGGAGGGCTCGGCCACGTGGTCGACCTCCAGCGTCGTGTGCGTGATCGCGTAGGTGTCGCGCAGCAGCTCCTGCAGGTCGCGGCGGACGGCGTGGCAGTCGCCCTGGGAGTCGACGAGCACGTGCGCCGACAGCGCCGGATAGCCCGAGCTGACCTCCCACACGTGCAGGTCGTGGACCTCCTCCACGCAGGGGCGCCCGGCGAGCCGCGCGCCGAGTTCGGACGGGTCGATCCCGGCGGGAGCGGCCTCCATGAGCACCCGGCCCGCGTCCCGCAGCAGCCGGTACCCGGCCTTGAGCATCAGCGCGGCGACCACCAGCGAGGCGATCGCGTCCGCGCGGGCGAAGCCCGTCGTCCACACCACCAGGCCCGCGACAGCGGTGGCGACGAACGCGAACAGGTCGTTCAGGATGTGCTGGAACGCTCCCTCGACGTTCAGGCTGCGCCGGTCCGCCCGGCTGATCAGCATGGTCGCCGCGATGTTGACGGCGATGCCCGCGAGCGCCGTCCAGAAGACGAACTGGCCCTCCACCGCGGGCGGCTCGACCAGCCGCCGGACGCCCTCGTACACGAAGTAGACGGTGAGCAGGATCAGCGTCAGCCCGTTCAGCTGCGCGGACAGGATCTCGGCGCGGCGCAGGCCGAAGGTGTACCCGCCCTTCGGCGGGCGGGCGGCGATGCGCATCGCGACCAGCGCCAGCGCGATCGCGAACGCGTCGGTCATCATGTGCGCGGCGTCGGTGATCAGCGCCAGCGATCCGGCGAGCAGGCCGACGACCACCTCGCCCGACATGTAGGCGATGATCAGCGCGAGCGCGCCGGTCAGCAGCCGCCGGTCGGCGCCCGCGGAGACGGCGTGCCCGTGCCCGTGGCCGTGCCCCCGCTTCCCGGGCGCGTCCTCGCGGTCCCCGATCATGTGCCTTCCTCCCCGTGGCCGACGTGGGTGAGGGCGAGGTCGAGCAGCAGCCGGACGTGCGAGTCGTCCAGCCGGTAGTAGGCCATCCGGCCGGCGCGGCGCACGCGCACGACGCGGTTGGCGCGCAGCAGGCGCAGCGCGTGCGAGACCGCCGACTCGGAGTGCCCGCAGGACGCGGCGATGTCGCACACGCACATCTCTCCCCCTTCGAGCAGCGCGGTGATCACCCGCAGCCGGCCGGGGTCGGACAGCAGCCCGAACACCTGCGCCAGCTCGGTGATCGTCTCCCCGTCCGGCAGGGACGCCGAGACGGCGGCCACCTTCGCGGCGTCGACCACGCGGACGGCGCAGGCGTCCGGGGCGATGACATCTGAAGCACTGCTCATATGAACAAAGATAGCGCACGCGGTCAGGAGACCCCGGACACGGGCTCCTTCGACGGCGGCAGGGAGACCGGCCCGTGCCCGCCGTCACCCGGCGTCTGCTTCCCACCGGCGTCCGTACCCGGGTCCTGCGTGGTCACGCCCGGTGACGGGGACGAGAGCGCGGGACCCGGCGTCTGCGGTCCGGGCGTCTCGGTGCCCGGCGTCTGACCGCCGGGCGTCTCCAGGCCGGGCGTCTCCGCACCGGGCGTCTCCGGGCCGGGCGACTCGGTGCCGGGCGTCTCCAGGCCGGAGCCGGACGGCGCGGGCGAGTCGCTCGCCACGACCTCCGTCTCCGTCGGCGGCAGCGCGGTCGGCGGCCCGTCCGCCGCCCCCTCGGTGGCGCGGGGCCGCTCGAACCCCATCGTGGCCTCCGGGTCGACGAGGACGAAAGTGACGATCGTCCCCTTCTGGGAATCCCGCGGCCGGATTCGGGTGACATTCCCCTTCTCGAATCCCGGCCAGGACCGGCCGCCGTACGACGCGTTCCGGGTGGAGATCTTTTTGTCGGGCGGAGTGAGGGGATTGCCGCAATTGCACTTCACCGTGGGCACTCCGTAACCATTGACCAGAACGCCCATTCCCGCCTGCAGGACGGCGGGGTCGCTCGTCGGCCTCCCGTCCCGGTACCCGTGGTTGGTGACCAGCGTGTCGGTGCGCAGCAGGACCGGCGTCTGCCGCGACACGTACCGCGGGATGTCGTCCACCGGGATCCCCTGCACCCGCGCCCACGCCCGCGCCTTCTCGGGATGGGTCCGCAGGAAGCCGGCGAGCTTCTCCCTGTCGCAGGTCGAGGCCTGGCGCGTCCCGCCGTAGAGTCCCGGCGAATCCCCCTCCTTCGTGCCGCCCGCCTGCGGCCTCGCCTTCACGCCGGCCTTGTCGGTGCCGGACGCCAGCGTGTACGGGTCGGGCCCCGGCGATCCCACCGTCAGCCGCGTGATGGTCGCGCCGGCGTCCCCGCAGCCGGTCAGGGCCCCCGCCGCCACGAGGGCCGCGACGGCCCCCGCCAGCGGCACGGCGCCGATCCCGGACCGCGCAATCGTCGAACGAATCTGCAGCATCTTCTTCTCCCGCTTCGGGCTCGCCGAACCTATACTCTTCGATGCCGGGCGGAGCGGTTTTGTGCCCGCGGGAATGCTCAATTTTTTTCGAGGGGGTACGAATGGCGGGTCCGGTTCCCCTCACCGCGGCCGATCCCACCAGCCTCGGCCGCTGGGAGCTTCTCGGCCGGCTCGGCGCCGGCGGCCAGGGCACGGTGTACCTCGGCCGGCCCACCGACGCGGGCCGAGGGCCGTCCCGCGTCGCCGTCAAGCTGCTGCACGCCCAGCTCGTCGGGGACGCCGACGCGCGGGAGCGGTTCGTGCGCGAGATGGCCGTCCTGGAGCGGGTCGCCGGGTTCTGCACCGCGCAGATGCTCGCCGCCGACGTCGCGGGCGACCGCCCCTACATCGTCAGCGAGTACGTGCCGGGGCCGTCGCTGCGCGCCCTGGTCCGCGAGGAGGGCCCGCGCACCGGCGCGGCGCTCGACCGGCTCGCGATCAGCTCGGTGACGGCGCTGTCGGCGATCCACCGCGCGAACATCGTGCACCGCGACCTCAAGCCGCAGAACGTGCTGATGGGCCCGGACGGGCCGCGCGTGATCGACTTCGGGATCGCCCGCGCGTTCGACGCGAGCGCGACGATGACGAGCCAGGTCGTCGGGACGCCCGCCTACATGGCCCCCGAGCAGTTCACCGGGCGGGTCGGGCCGTCGGCCGACCTGTTCGCCTGGGCGAGCACCCTGCTGTTCGCCGCCACCGGCCAGGACCCCTTCGCGGGCGGTCCGCTGCCCGCGGTGATGTACCGGATCCTGCACGAGACGCCCGCCCTCGGCGCCCTGCCCGCCCCGCTCGCCGAGGTCGCCGCCGCCTGCCTCGCCAAGGAACCGCAGGCCCGCCCCACCTCCGAGGACGTCCTGCTGTGGCTGCTCGGCGAGAGCGAGCGGCACGCCCGGCTGGAGATCCCCGCCGAGTACCTCACGGAGGACTTCGCCGGCTCGACGTCGCCGGTCCCGGGCCCCGCACCCGAGGCCGCGCCGCAGCCGGCCGCCGACACGTTCGCCCAGACGTCCTGGGAGCAGACGCCGACCTGGCCCGGCCCGTCCACGTCGGCGCCCCCCGCACCCGCGCCGCCCTCGCCCGCACCGCCCTCGCCCGGCCCCGCGCCCGCCCCCGGGCCTGCGGCCGGAGCCGCGGCCGCGCTCGGAACCGCGGCCGGCCCCGCGCCCGTGCCCCGCCCCGCGCCCGCTCGGCGGTTGCGGTCGCCCCGGACGCTGCGGCGCGGCCCGGCGGTCGTGGCCGGGCTGCTCCTCGCCGGGCTGCTCGCCGCCCTCGACGTCGCCGCCCTCGCGATCCTGATCGCCCGGCCGTCGCTCAGCGAGGGCCACCGGGGCGGCCTGCTGCCCGTGGTCGCCTCGTCCTTCGCCGTCGTCGCCGTCGTCACCCTGGTCGGGGTGATCCTTGCGTGGCGCGGCAGCCGCCCCGCCGCGGGGACGGTGATGGCCGCGCGCGTCGCCCGCGTCGCGATGTGGGCGGCCTGGGGCGCGCTCGTGGAGATCCAGCCGTCCGCCCTCGCCGGGCACGCCGTGCTGACCGCCCTGGTGGTGGTCCTCCTGGTCCGCGGCCTGTCCCGGTCACCCGTCTGAGGCGCTCACCGGTCTCCCGCGGCGCGCTCGGACCACTCCTTGAGGTCGCGGCGCTCGATGGCCGCGGCCATCAGGCCGGGGAAGGCGTCGGGGGTGCACGCGAAGGCCGGGACGCCCATCGCGGCCAGGGCGGCCGCGTTGTCGTGGTCGTAGGCGGGCGCCCCCTCGTCCGACAGGGCGAGCAGCACGACGACCTGCACGCCCGCCGCCGTGAGCGCCGCGACCCGCTGCAGCATCTCGTCGCGGATCCCGCCCTCGTACAGGTCGCTGATCAGCACGAGGGTCGTCTCGGCCGGGCGCGCGACCAGGCCCTGGCAGTACGCGACGGCGCGGTTGATGTCGGTGCCGCCGCCGAGCTGCGTGCCGAACAGCACCTCCACCGGGTCGTGGAGCTGGTCGGTGAGGTCCACGACGCTGGTGTCGAACACCACCAGCGACGTGCGCAGCGACCGCATCGACGCCAGCACCGCCCCGAAGACGCTCGCGTACACCACCGACGCCGCCATCGATCCGCTCTGGTCGATCGCGAGCACCACGTCCCGCTTGACGGCCTGCCGCCGCCTCCCGTACCCGATCAGCCGCTCCGGCACGAGGGTGCCCTGGTCGGGCAGGTAGTGGCGCAGGTTCGCGCGGATCGTGCGGTCCCAGTCGACGTCGGCGAGCCGCCGCGGGCGCAGCACCCGCGCCGACCGGTCCAGGGCCCCGCCGACGGCCGAGCGCGTCCGCTGCGCGAGCCGCCGCTCCAGGTCGCGCACGACGGTGCGGACCACCGCGCGCGCCGACTCCCTGGCCTTGTCGGGCAGCACCCGGTTCAGCGACAGCAGCGTCCCGACGAGGTGGACGTCGGGCTCCACCGCGTCGAGCATCTCCGGCTCCAGCAGCAGCCGGGTGAGGTCGAGGCGGTCGATCGCGTCCTTCTGCATCACCCGCACGACGCTCGACGGGAAGTAGGCGCGGATGTCGCCGAGCCAGCGGGCCACGGAGGGCGCCGAGTCGCCGAGCCCGGCGCTGCGCCGCCCCGGCCGGGGCCGCCCCTCGCCGCCGCCGGCCCCGTAGAGCCGCTCCAGCGCGCCGTCCATGCGGACGTCGTCGCCGTCCAGCGTCACGCCCGTCCCGTCGGCCTGGTCGCCGCCCAGTACCAGGCGCCAGCGCCGCAGCCGGTCGTCCGTGCCCTCGCCGGTCGGGCTCTCGTTCGTCATGCAGGCCTCTCCCATCCGAGGATCCGCAGGGCCGTGGCGGTGGCCGGCGCCGCCCGGGCCTCGTCGACGTCGTCCTCCGGGGGCCGGGCCCGCCCGGCGGGGGCGCGGTCGCGGCGGCGGAGCCGCTCGCCGATGGCGCGGCGCTCGGCGGCGGGGTAGGCGCCGAACGTCCGGCGCAGCAGGGGCAGGACGTCGGTGAACGAGTCGGCGGGCAGTCCGGCGATCCACCCGTCGACGAGCCGCAGGAGCGCCTCGTCGTGCATGAGCAGCAGGCCGCCGCCCGCGAGGAAGCCCTCGACCCAGGCGGCGGCGCGGTCGGGCGCCTCGCCGACGGACACGGCGCGCGCCATCCGGTCGGGGACGTCGTCCAGCCGCCCGGCGTCGAGCAGAAGGCGCGTGAGGCGGCCCTCGATGAGGCCGTGCAGGGCGCCGGGGCGGCCGAGCAGGCCCTCCAGGGTGCGGCGCCAGCGCTCGATGTGGCTCTCGTCGTCGAGCAGGGCCAGGGCGCCGTGGACGGCGTCGACGTGCCCGAGGAACTCGCGGGCGGCGTCGTCGTCCAGCCCGGTGATCGCGGGCGGGAGCCCGACGCAGACGCGGACGACGAGGCCGTCGACCACCGCGGCGAGCGGGCCGGTGGAGGTGCCGCGGACGTCGCCGTAGCGCAGCGCGCGGACCAGCGCCGGCATCGCCGCCATCAGGTGCGCGACGTCGGTGTCGATCGCGGCGCGGTCGGCGAGGGCGCGCATGACCGCGGGGAGCGCGTCACCGAGGTCGGCGAGCAGGCAGCGCTCGGCCACGGAGGTGAGGTCGGCGAGGGCGGTGGCGCCCTCGGCCGCCTCCCGCGCGCGGGCGGTGCTCGCGCCGCGCACGGTGGTGCCCCACGCGCTCGCCTCGATCAGCTCCACGTCGAACTCGGGCCGCCAGAGCAGCGTCCACGTCTCGCGGAACGTGCCCTTGGAGCGGCTCTCCGAGGGGACGCCCCAGTGCACGTCCAGCATGCGGAGCCGGTGCAGCAGGCGGCTGCGCTCCAGGTCGGTGGGCTTGCGCAGGTCGAGGTCCTGCTCCTTCTCGAGCGCGGACGGCCTGAGCCTGAGCCGCCGCTGCTCGGCCTGCAGGTCGCGCTGCAGCGGCACCATCGGGGTCCGCTCCGGGACGGCGCCGAGCCGCTCGCCGACGACCATCCGGTCCTGGATGAGCCGGACGGGCAGGTCGGCGCCCTCGCACAGCACGGCCCGCGTCGCCTCGGTGACCTCGTCCAGCCCGGCGAGGGGGCGCCCGCGCAGCGCGGCCAGCGCCTCGGCGAGCCGGACGGCCTCGATCACGTGCGCGGAGGAGACGTGCAGGTCCTCCTCGCGCAGGACGCGGGCGGCGGCGGTCAGCCACCGCTCGACCGGGCGGTCGCGGGCCGCGAACAGGTGGTGGTACCAGCCGGGGGAGCGCACGCCCGCGCCGTACCCGGACCGCCCGGCGAGCCGCCCGTGCGTCCACGGCACCCACGTCATGGCGACCTTGGTCTTCGGCAGGCCGCGCAGCGTCTGGTCGTCGCGGCTCGCCGGGACCTTGGCGCGCAGCGCCGGGACGTGCCACGCCCCGCAGACCACGGCGACCCGCTCGTGGCCCTCCTTGAGCGCGCGGCGGACCGTCCGGCGCATGTGGGCCTCGCGCTGCTCCTCCCTCGGGGCCGGTTCGAGCTCGCCGCGCAGCTCCGCCATGGCCTCGGCGATGGCGGGGAACGGGGACGGGCCGCCGTGGCGGTGCTCGACCACGTCGTCCCACCACCGCTCGGCGTCGTCGTACCCGGCGGCCTTCGCCAGCCAGCCGAGCGGGTCGAGCCTGATCCCCTCCTCGGGCGGCTCCTCCTCGGCGGGCGCGAGCTGGTTCGCGGCGGGAAGGTCGCAGAACCGGACGGGCACGCCCGCCGACAGCGCGTACCTGACCGCCTGCCATTCGGGGCTGAACTCGGCGAACGGCCAGAACGCGGCCCTGCGGTCGCCGTCGGCGGGCGCGGCGGAGTAGGCGAGCAGCGCGACCGGCGGCACCATCGCCGGATCGCCGGCCAGCTCCACGATCGCGTCGGCCTCGGGCGGCCCCTCGACCAGCACCGCGTCCGGCTTGAAGTCCTCCAGCGCACCCCGCAGCGCGCGGGCCGACCCCGGCCCGTGGTGCCGGATGCCGAAGACTTCGACCTGGCTCAAGAGACCTCCCGGCAGGCGCGGTAGAAGTCCCGCCACTCGGTGCGGTCGCGGACGACCGCCTCCAGGTACTCCTGCCACACGACGCGGTCCGACACCGGGTCCTGGACGACGGCGCCGACGATCCCGCCCGCCACGTCGGCGGCGCGCAGCACCCCGTCGCCGAAGTGCGCGGCCAGGGCCAGCCCGCTGGTGATCACCGAGATGGCCTCGGCGGTGCTGAGGGTCCCGCTGGGCGACTTCAGCTTGGTGCGCCCGTCGGCGGTGGCCCCGGACCGCAGCTCCCGGAACACCGTGACGACGCGCCGGATCTCCTCCAGGCCCGCCGGGCTCTCGGGCAGCTCCAGCCCGGCGCCGATCTGGTCGACGCGGCGCGCGACGATCGCGACCTCGTCCTCGGCGGACTCCGGCAGCGGCAGCACGACCGTGTTGAACCGGCGGCGCAGCGCGCTGGACAGCTCGTTCACGCCCCGGTCGCGGTCGTTGGCGGTCGCGATGACCGTGAAGCCCTTGCGCGCCTGCACCTCGGTGTTCAGCTCGGGCACGGGCAGCGTCTTCTCCGACAGGACGGTGATGAGGGCGTCCTGGACGTCGGAGGGCATCCGGGTCAGCTCCTCGATGCGGGCGACGGCGCCGTGCCGCATCGCGCGCATCAGCGGGCTCTCCACCAGCGCCCGCTCCGAGGGGCCCTCGGCGAGCAGCCGCGCGTAGTTCCAGCCGTAGCGGATCGCCTCCTCCGCCGTGCCCGCCGTGCCCTGCACGAGCAGCGTGGAGTCGCCGCTGATCGCGGCGGCGAGGTGCTCCGACACCCAGGTCTTCGCCGTGCCGGGCACGCCGAGGAGCAGCAGCGCCCGGTCGGTCGCGAGCGTCGCGACCGCGACCTCCATCAGCCGGCGCGGCCCCACGTACTTCGGGCTGATCGCCGTGCCGTCCGGCAGTTCCCCGCCGAGCAGGTACGTGGTGACCGCCCAGGGCGACAGGCGCCAGCCGGGCGGCCGGGGCCGGTCGTCGTGCTCGGCCAGCCGCGCCAGCTCGCCGGCGTGCTCCTGCTCGGCGTGCGGCCGCAGCACGGCGCCCGCGGTCGGCGCGGGGGAGCCGTCGTCGAGGCTCCCCGGGCGTGCCTGTTCGGTCACTGGTCAAGCTCCTTCAGCATCTCGTCGCGGAAACGCAGGGTCGCGATCAGATCGGTGACGGCCCGCGGCGCGGCCGGCCCGAGGGCCGCCAGGCGGGCCGCGGCGCCAGGGGCGAGCCGCTGGTCGGCGAGCCGGCACAGCTGCGTGACCAGGTGCTCGTCGCGGCGGGTGGGGTTTTCGGCGGACGCGCCGAGCGTCCCGACCACCGCCGCCGCGAGCGGCCCGGCCCACGGGCCGGGCACCCGTTCCAGGACCCGCAGCAGGTCGGGCCGCCCCTCCACCCAGCGGATCAGGTCGGCCGCCGCCGGGTCGCGCTCCGGGCCGGGCAGGACCGACAGCAGGTCGGCGAGGGCCTCCGGCTCGTCCACCATGACGCCGCCCCGGAGCAGCGCCCGCGCCCATGCGGTGTCGCGCTGGCCGAGGGCCGCGCGGGCCCAGCCGATGTGGACGTCGCGGCCCTCGGAGTCGGAGACGGGCAGGCACACGATCTCCACGGGCGGCAGCCCGAACAGCTCCGTCCAGGTGGACAGCGGGGTGCGGGCCAGGATCTCGCGCAGCCACGCGGCCCGCGTCCCCACCGGCGCGCCCCCGCCGCGCGGCGCGAACGACCCGGTCGGATGGAACGGGACGCCGTCGCGCGCCATGTCCTCGTCGTGGGCGCGGGGCGGCTCCACCCGGATCCACGTCTGCCTGCGGCCCCGGACCGTGCGCTCCTCCGTCGACAGGCAGGCCCGGGCGCGCGCGGCCATGCGCTCCCCGTACGCCGAGCCCGGCATGCGGGCCAGCAGGTCGGACGCGAGCTGCCGGACGTCCTTCCCCCGGTCGCCCAAGGCCGCTTCGAGGAACTCCTCGTCGTCCAGGGAGAGCCCGTGCGCGAACGTGGCGACGAACGCCGCACGGTCGGGCGCCGGCTCCTTGGCCCAGGTCTCCTGGAGGAGCTCGCGCGCGCGCCGCGGCTCGGTCTCGCGCAGCATGGTCAGGTAGGCCACCCGCCGGTTGCGGGTGCCGGTCTCCCACACTTCGGGGCCGCCGCCGGGGTCGTCGCCCGAACCCACCAGGTAGGCCCAGTCGGTGTTCTGCAGGGCCAGCCACACGCCGCGCCGCCCGCACGCCCGCGCGATCGACGGCCGCAGCATCCGGTCGCTGCGCCCCCGCTCCAGCAGGTCGGGCAGCGACTGGGCGGGCACCCGCAGGCCACGGGCGGCCGCCGCGTCCAGCCATTCGGGCAGCACCCGGATCTGCTCGCCGCCGAGGATCCTTCGCAGCCGGGCCGCCGCCGCCCTCGCGACCGCCGGGACGTCCTCCACCGGGGCCAGCGCCACCGGCTCGGCGGGCGTGCCCGACGGGACCTGCCCCGCCCGCCGCCGGACGGCCAGCAGCGCCGCCTGGTCGAGCAGCCGCCCCGCCTTGTCGCCGTCACCGTCCCCGCCGCCGGGCGCCTCCGCCAGGACGGGCGGGTCGCGGCGCTCGGTGCCGAGCAGCGCGGCGGTGACGTGCTCGTCCCACGCCGTCACAGGATCACCGTCCCCTCATCGTCGTGCCACGCGGCCAGCGGGCGCAGGCCGCGCGGGCGCCACTCACCGGCCAGGGTGACCGGCCCGCCGCCCGACAGCGCGAGCAGCCGCCACGGATCGCCCATCCGGAGCGGCAGCGAGTCACCGGCGCCGTCGACGACGTGCAGGTCTCCTCCTTCGGTGCGCGCGAGGCGGACGTCCTCCAGCGTCGCGGGCCAGCGGTCCAGCCACGGGTCGAGCGCGAGGGCCGCCGCGTGCTCGTCCAGGAAGCCCCGGACGGACGTCCCCGCGGGCGCGCCACGCATGGGCGACCCGTACCGGTCGGCGACCAGGGCCCGCAGCGGCTGCCCTCCCGGGTAGAAGGCCAGCTCCGCATCGACCTGCGTACCCACGACGAGCGAGCCGTCCAGGGACGTGCCCGGCGCGGCGAAGGACAGCACGAGCGCGGGACGCCCCGTGCGGCTCCCGCGGAGCCACACCCGCCGCGTGGTGAGAAGGTCTTGCGCGGTGTCGCGCGACCCCGTCACCGACCACAGGTCCCGGACGCGCTCCCCGCCGGACAGCACCTCCTCCTGCGGGACGGTGAACCCGACCCGGGAGCGGACGGTCTCGCGCAGCCCCTCGGGCAGCTCCTCCTGCCGCTGGTAGGCCCGGACGAGCAGCCGCAGCAACGCGTACTCCTCCAGCAGCCGGCCCGGCCAGCCGGGCCGGCGCGGGATCGCGGCCAGGCCCCTGACCGGCCCCGCGAGCGCCCCCGCCTGCGCGTCGACGAGCCGCCGCGCCGCGTCGTCCCACAGCCGGTAGGGGGCCTTCTCCGCCTGCGCGAGCCCGTGCGCGACCTGGTCGCGGAGCCACTGGTCCAGCTCGGCGAGCCCGTCGTCGACCCGCCTGGCCCGCCGCTCCGCCGTCTTCGGGTCGCGGGCCCTGGCCGCCGACGAGGCCCGCCGCTCGGCCGCCCGGTCGGCCCGGCCCCGCCGGTCCTCGACCCACTCGGCGACCCACCCCGGACGACCCCCCGCACCCCCCGGAGCGCCTTCGGCTTTTATGAGGCCGTCCGACCACAGGAACAACAGCGCCAGAGCGTGCTTGCACGGGAACTTGCGGCTCGGGCACGTGCACCGGAACGCCGGGCCCGTCAGGTCGGCGCACGTCCGGTAGGCGGACTTGCCGCTGCCCCGGCACTCGCCCCACACGGCCTCGTCGTCGCACCCCGTCGCCGCCCACTTGGCGGGCTTGGCGACGCCGCCCGCCGCCCTGGCGGACGACGCGTCGGGCGCGAGCCCGAGCACCTGCTCACGAGACCACCGATCCGTCACACCCCCGAAACTATCGGCGGCCTCGGACAGTCGGCGGCATCGCGGCCCCGGTCCGGCGTCAGCCCACCCCGCCGAAGCCCGGCGGGGTCGGGAAGTCGGGCAGCGAGACGTCCGGGATGAGGAGCGCGCCGCCCGCCAGCAGGGCCACCAGGGCGGTGAGCGCGAACAGGCCCACCCAGGCGAGCCCGGGGACGCCGGTGAGGTGGTGGAGCTGGTCGGCGTCGGAGCTAGGCGCCATGTGCCGGGCCCGCATCCGCTGCAGCTCGATCACCGGGCGGGTGCCGGCCAGCAGCAGGAACCAGGCGGCCAGGTACGCGAACCCGGCCTGCACCGTGGCGCTGCCCAGCCACGACACCGCGAAGACGATCGCGCCCGTGACGATCACCGACAGCGCCCCGTAGGCGTTGCGGATCATGATGAGCATCGCGGCGAGCAGGGCCAGCGTGAACCACAGCATCAGCGTGATGCGGCCGTCCTCCAGCAGCAGCGCGAACAGCAGCCCGAGCAGCGGCGGCGTGACGTACCCCGCCATCGCCGTGAAGATCATGCCGGGGCCGTGCGGCTTGCCGCGCGACACGGTCACGCCCGAGGTGTCGGAGTGGAGCTTGATGCCGTCCAGCTTGCGGCCGAAGATCAGCGCGACCAGCGCGTGCCCGCCCTCGTGCGCGATCGTGACGGTGTTGCGCGCCATCCGCCAGGTCGGGCCGTGGACCACCGAGGCGAGCGCCACGAGGCCGACGAGGGCCACCAGCCACCATGGCGGATCCGGCTGCGTTCCGGTCACCCGGTGCCACAGGTCGGCGATGCTCACGTTTTCCACGTCCACCTCGGAGTCGTCGTCGCGATGCCCAACACTAGGACGTCCTGGATAACGTTCGCGTTCGGTTCTCTGGCAGACGGACGGGGCATGCCCGCCTTCCGTCGCATGTGTGATCAATGTCATAGCGAGTCACCCGTAACCCGCCGGACCGGCATCGATCCACCAGGCCGATCTCCGCAATCTCATTCCGGAGCGCCCCGTATAGCAGTTAAGGTGCCTTCGCGCCCCGGGCCAGCGGCCCCCGCTCCCGGCGCGCCGAGAGGGTGAGCGGGGATTGAACGGGGACCGATCCTCCGCACGGGCCGGCGGCCCGCGCGGTCTTTTCCGATTCTTCCGGCGTGACAGGCTGACCGGCCAGATCGCCGCCGGGCTGGTCGGCGTGCTCGCCGTGGGCGCGCTCGTCTACGGCGTGGGCACCGCCAGCGCGCGGTACCGGCTCTCGGACGTGGGGGCCTGGCTGAGCGCGAGCGGGAAGGGCCTGGTCGTGCACGCCAACGGGCTGGCCGGCAAGGTCGACGGCAAGGCCCCGGTGGTGCCGCAGATGCGCGGCCACCGCATCAAGGTCGTCCAGGACGGCGCGACGGTGCTGCTGGTCGACGAGGACTCCGGCGTCGTCAGCCGGATCGACCCCTCCCAGCTCAAGATCACCAAGAGCCGGCAGGTCGGCGGGCCGGGCATGCAGGTGGTCTCCGGCGGCGGCGCCGCCTACACGGTCGACCTCGTCAAGGGCGCGGTCCAGCAGATCGACCCGCTGACCCTGGCCCCGGTCGGCGCCCCCGCCACCCTCACCGCGCCGCTCGGGCAGGCCGGGATCGACGCCGGCGGCGCGCTGTGGGTGCCCGTCCCGCAGACCGGCCAGGTGGTCCCGTTCACGTCCGGCCGCCAGGGCGAGCCCGTGGCGGCCGGGAAGGCCGGCGACCGCCTCGCGCTGACGATGGCCGCCGGAACGCCCGTGGTCATCGACAGCACGTCCGCGACGGCGCTGATCGTCCGCCCCGAGGGCACCCGGCGGATCAACCTGCCCGCGCCCGTCGCGCGGGCCGCGAACGGCGTCAAGGTCCCGGCGGTCGCCGACGGGCAGATAGTCCCGATGCTCGGCGAGGGCGGCGCCCTCTACCTGCTGGACACCGGCGTCGGGCGGGTCGACTCTGTGGCCCTGCGCGTGCCCGGCCACGCCTTCGAGCCCCCGAACGTCCTCGGGCAGCGCGTCTACCTGCCCGACCGGACGTCCGGACGGCTGCTGGTCTTCAACACCGAGCGCAACGCCTGGGAGCGGCCCGTCGCGGCCACGCGCCCCGGCGGCGCGATCGAGGTCCTCGTCCGCGACCACATGCTGTGGGTGAACGACCCCGACGGCCCCACCGCCCTCGCCTTCGGCCCGGACGGCGGGGTCAAGCGCATCAAGAAGTACGAGGACAAGGTCCCCGGCGGAGCGCGGCGCCCGCTGCCCGTCCAGGCCAACCCGGGGGGCCAGGGCAACCGCAACGGCGGCGGCCGGGGCAACGGCGGCACCACCCCCGTCACGCCGCCGCCGTCCTCCAGGCCGCCGGTGAAGAAGGACCCCACCGCGCCCGATCCGCCCATGCCCGCCGCGTCCGGCGACAACGGCTCGATCAAGGTGCGGTTCACGGCGCCCGCGCAGCCGCAGGGCGTCTACCCGGTGACCCGGTTCGTCCTGCTCGGCCAGAACGGCAGGCCGGTCGCGGGCACCAGGCCGGCGCAGTTCCCCGGGACCAGCCAGGGCGGGACGTTCACCGTCGGCGGCCTGACCTGCGACACGACGACCCACCTCTACAAGGTGGCCTCCGAGTACAAGGGGAAGGACGGCAAGCCCGCCTACAGCGAGTCCGGCGAGGTCGGCGCCACCGCCTGCACCGCCCCCGGCCCGCCGACCACCCTCACCGCGACCCCCGTCAACCACGGAGCCGACCTCACCTGGGCCCCCTCGTCCGGCTTCGACGTCACGTACGTGGTGACCTCGCCCAGCGGGACCCTCACGACCAAGCGCACCTCGCAGGCGGTCCGCGGGCTGGCCAACGCGACGACGCACCAGGTCACCGTCAGGGCCCGCAACGGCGCCGGCGAGTCCACGGAGCTGGCGAAGACCGTGGACCTCACGTATCCCACGAAGCCGATCCGCAACCAGAACAACGGCCAGACCAACACCCTGATCCGGTCGGCTCCGAACACCTCCGGTCCCACCACGGGCACGATCCCCAAGGGGCAGATCATCACGATGACCGTGGTGTGCCAGGTCCACGGGGACCCGTACCACGACGCGGAGAGCAACACGAGCAGCGACGTCTGGAACCGAGTCCAGACGTCGTACGGCAACGGCTACCTCAACGACACCCTGGTGGCCACTTCCAAGAACGGCTACCCGTCGGACGGCCTCTTCGAATGCCAGATGTGAGCGGCACGGGCCGGACCGAGGGCGAACGAACCATGTCGAACGCGCGGGGATGCGGATCATGACTGAGAACGCGGCGGTGGACGCGGACGCGCTGGCCGGGCGGTTCGCGCAGATGTTCGCGGCGCTGGCGGGCAACATCGAGCGGGTCGTGCGCGGCAAGCGGGACAAGGTCGAGCTGGCGCTGACCTGCCTGCTGGCGGAGGGGCACCTGCTGATCGAGGACGTCCCGGGCGTCGGCAAGACGACGCTGGCACGGGCGCTGTCGGCGTCGGTGGAGGCCGAGTGGGCCCGCATCCAGTTCACGCCCGACCTGCTACCCAGCGACATCACCGGAGTGTCGATCTTCAACCAGGGGACGAGCGCGTTCGAGTTCCACCCCGGACCGATCTTCGCGAACCTGGCCGTCGCGGACGAGATCAACCGCGGCTCGCCCAAGACGCAGTCGGCGCTGCTGGAGGTCATGGAGGAGCGCCGGGTCACCGTCGAGGGCGTCCCGCATCCGGTGCCGCGCCCGTTCATGGTGATCGCCACGCAGAACCCGGTCGACATGGACGGCACCTACCCGCTGCCGGAGGCGCAGCTCGACCGGTTCCTCATGCGGATCTCGATGGGCTACCCCGACCACCAGGCCGAGGTGGCGCTGCTGGCCGGGGCCCCGACCGGCGCGACGCTCGACCAGATGCCGCCGGTGATGAGCCGCGAGGACCTCGCCCGGATGATCGACTTCGCGCAGCGGCTGCACGTCGCGCCGCCCCTGTTCGACTACCTCGTGCGCGTCGTCGCCGCCACCCGCGAGCACCCCGACCTGCGGCTCGGCGCGAGCCCGCGGGCCAGCATCGCGCTGCTGCGCGCCGCGCGGGTGCGGGCCGCGGCGGCCGGCCGCTCCTACATCGTTCCCGAGGACGTGAAGGCGCTCGCGGTGCCGGTCATCGCGCACCGGCTGATCGTCACGCCGGAGGCGGAGCTGCGCGGGCGCTCGGGCGCCGACGTGGTCACCGAGGCGCTGGGCGGCGTCCCGACGCCGCAGGCCGCCGGGGTGTGACGTGCTGACGCCGCTCGGGTGGGGGACGGCGGCCGGGTCGGTCCTGCTGTACGCGGCCGGCTGGTGGCTCGGCTACCCCGAGCCCGCCGTGCTGGCCGTCGCGGGCCTCGCCGCGGTCGGGGCGGCGGCGCTGTGGACGCTGCCGCGCCCGAAGCTGGAGGTCGGCAGGGAGATCGCGCCGGCGCGGGTGGAGCGCGGCGAGCCCGCCGTCGGGGTCCTGCACGTGACGAACAGGGGGCGCGGCGTCCGCGGGCTCAGCGCCGAGGACGCGGCGGGCTCCACCCCGGTCGCGGTCGACATCCCGCGGCTGCGCCCGGGCGGCGGGCGCACCGTGACCTACCGGCTGCCGACGTCCCGGCGCGGCGAGATCCCGGTGGGGCCGCTGCGGCTGGTGCGCGCCGACCCGCTCCGGCTGGCGCGCCGGGTGCGGGAGTACGGGGCGCCGCGGGTCCTGCTCGTCCGGCCGAGGACGGTGCGGCTGGCGCTGCTGCCGTCCGGCCGCGCCCACCACCTGGAGGGCCCGACCAGCGACAGGTCCCCGGCGGGGACGGCGACGTTCCACGCGCTGCGCGAGTACGTGATCGGGGACGAGCTGCGCCACATCCACTGGAAGTCGTCGGCCCGCACCGGGACGCTGATGGTCCGCCAGCTCGTGGACGCCAGCCTGCCGACGACGACGGTCGTGCTGGAGGCGCGCCCCGGCTCGTGGCCGGAGTCCGACGACTTCGAGCTGGCCGTGGACGCGGCGGCGTCGGTCGCGGCCGGCGCCGCGTCGGCGAGCTTCCCCGTCCGGATCCTCACCGGCGACGGCCAGGTGGCCGACACGCGGGGCGGGCCGGACGACGTGGAGGTCCTGCTCGACCGGCTCACCTCCGTCCAGACGCGGGAGGGGCCGCGCTCGGCCGTCGACGCGGTGCGCCGCGTGCGCCCGGGCGGGTCCCTGGTCGTCATCACCCCGGACGCGGCCGAGCTCGGGCGCATCGCGGCCGTCCGCAGCCGCTTCGACCGGATCGTCGTGCTGCGGGTCCGCCCGCGGGAGCCCGCGGCGGCACCGCCCGGCGTCCAGATCGTCGACTTCACCGACCTGGAGGGGCTGGCGGAGGCGTGGCGCCGGCTGGGCAGCGCCCGGTGACCAGGTACGCGTCGATCGCCGTGACGGCCTGCCTGGCCGCGGTCGCCGGGCTGGCGTTCCAGCGGGTCTTCGGGCTCGGGCCGGTCGTCCCCGTCGCCGCGGTCGCGGCGGTGGTGCCGACGCTGCTGTGCGGGCTGCTGTCGGGGCCGCGCAAGGACAAGGGCCCGTGGCCGCTGTGGATCTCGCTGGTGCTGACCGTCGTCGCCTGGGCGGGGACGGTCTCGGTCACCGTCCTGCGCCCCGCCCTCGGTGACGGGACGCTGCCGCAGACGCTGCGCGAGGGCGTGCTCGGCTCGTGGAAGTCGATCCTGACCACGCTGCTGCCCGCCCCCGCGAAACCGGAGTACCTCGTCCTGGTTCACCTGGTGGTGTGGCTGGGGGCGTTCGCCGCGGCGGAGCTCGCGCTGCGCACCTCGCTGCGCGCCGCGCCGTGCGTGCCCGTGCTCGGCGTGTGGGCGGTCGCGCTGCTGCTCGGGGTGGACGGCCCCGGATCCAACCTGCCGGCGGCCGCCGCGACCGTCGTCCTCATCGCCGTGCTGGTCCTGGTCCGCGCGGACGGACCGGGCTCGGGCGTCGCCTGGCGGCCCCTTCTGATCGGTGTCCCCGCCGCGGCCGTCCTCGGGGCGCTGGCGTTCGCCGCCGGTCCCGTCGTCCCCGTCAGTGCCGACCCCTACAACCCGCGGGAGCAGGTGCAGGCGCCGCCGCCGCAGCAGCGCGACGGCGTCAGCCCGCTGGACCGCGTCGGTGGCTGGCTGCTCAGCCCCGACCAGGTGATGTTCACGGTCGAGTCGAAGCGGAACGAGATCGAGCGGCTCGCCGTCCTGGACCGGTTCGACGGCGTGACGTGGTCGTCCACGGCGCGGTTCGTCCCGACCGGGAGCCGCGTGCCGCAGGGGCCGGACCCCGAGCGCGAGCACGAGGTCGCGCAGCGCATCACGATCCGCGACCTGCCGGGGGTGTGGGTGCCCGCCGCCGACCGGCCGCGGGAGGTCACCGGGCTCCCCGTCGTCGTCGACCCCGGCAGCGGCGCGCTGGCCGCCGCGCAGCCGCTGCGCCCCGGCCAGGCCTACCGCGTCGACTCCGTCGTCCCCGAATGGACGGCCGACGACCTCGCCGGTGCGGCCGTCGCGAACGACGCCGAGGCCAGGGCGGCGCGGGAGCTGCCGTGGGGGCCCGGCGCGAAGGAGCCGCCCGTCCAGATCGCCGAGTTCCGCAGGTTCGCCCAGGCCGCGACGCAGGGCGCCGTGTCGCCCATCCAGAAGGCCGCGATGCTCGCCCAGTACCTCAAGCGCTACGCCCGGTACGACGTCACCGCCCCGCCGGGGCACAGCTACCGGCAGCTCGACTACTTCCTCGGCGAGGGCAGGCGCGGCACGCCCGAGCACTTCGCGACCGCCTACGCCCTGCTCGCCCGGACGATCGGCCTGCCGTCCCGCGTCATCGTGGGCTTCGACGGCGGCGACCGCGCGGGCGACACCGTCCAGGTCCGGTCCGGGGACGTGATGGTGTGGCCCGAGGTCAAGTTCGACGGGCTCGGCTGGATCCGGTTCAACCCGCTCCCCGACAGCGCGCGACGATCCAAGAAGAACGACTCCGTCGCGGCGGGGGAGACCGAGCAGAAGCTGGAGCAGGCCCAGAAGAACGCGGCCTCCCAGCAGCGCGGCCAAGGGCCGGGCGACACGACGCAGAAGGGCCCGGAGAAGCCGGGCACCGCGGGCGACCGCCCCGCGCCGTGGTGGGTGTTCGCCTCGGTCGCGGTGGGCGTGTTCGTCATCGGCTACCTGGGCGCCGTCCTCCTCGCTCCCGCCCTGCGGAGGCGGCGGCGCAGGACCGGGACGCCCGCCGCCCGCATCACCGGCGCCTGGCACCAGGCCCTCGACCACCTCGCCGACGTCGGCCTGTCCACGGCCCGGACGCTGACCGCGCACGAGGTCGCCCGCTTCGGCGCGTCCGCCGTCGGCGACGACGCCCACGGCCACCTCGGGCCGCTCGCCGACCTCGTCAACCGCAGCCGCTTCGCCGCGTCCCACCCGGACCCCGGCGCCGCCGAGCGCGCGTGGCGTCACACCGACGAGCTCGGGCGCCTCGTCACCGCGCGGGCCGGCCGGCTGCGCCGCCTCCGGCGCCGCCTGCACCCGCGGTCGCTGCGGGACCGCCGGGCCGTCAGGACGCGGGGACGCTGACCGCGATCTCGCCGCCGAGCACCGCGCCCGTCTCCAGTTCCAGGTCGTCCCCGCTCCAGAACCGGCCCGGGTCGAACCAGTTCGGGCGGCGCCCCTTCGGCAGCAGCCCCATCGACTGGTACGTCACCGCGACGATCTCCGCGCAGAACGCCGTCTCCAGGTTCGCGTCCCGCTCGGCGGGCCGCCGGATCGGCACCCGCCCGCGCAGCCACCGCGTCGCCAGCTTCGACGTGGAGGGGAACGGCGTGCCGTCCAGCCGCGCCACCGCGCGCAGCGCCGCGTCCTCCGTCGCCCGGTCCGGCGGCGGGTCGAGCTGCCGCAGCCAGGCCCGCTGGCCGTAGCGGTTCCCCCAGGCCAGCACCGCCTCCCGCAGGTCGTGCAGCTGCGCGCCGCGGTGGTGCCCGCCCGTCCACATGTCACGCAGCGAGCGGCCGAGCTCGGCGTGCCACATCAGCGGCGGCAGATCGTCGATCACCACCGCCATGCCGACGTGGTTGACGGGGCTGTTGGTCGTCATCTGGATGGCGCGGTCGGCGACCGTCCGGCCGCGGAACAGCCACACGTCCCCGGTGCGGGTCAGCTCGACGGCCTCGGCGAGGGAGATGCTCGTGCCCGGCATGGTCGCTACGGTAGCCGTATGCGCACGTTGAGCGGGTCCGGCCTCTGGAAAGCAGCGAATCTCTGGAAGGCGCTGGGCGTCGCCGGGTTCCTCGGCGTCGCCGCGACCGGGGCCGTGATCGTGCGCGCCGAGCGCCGCCGCCGGGCCTACACCCCCGAGGAGATCCGGGAGCGCCTCCACGAGCGGCTGGACGGGTCGCCGGAGGAGCGGGCGTGACGGTGCGCCCCGTCCGGCCGCCCGGCCCGGACGACCTGGACCGCGCCTGGCGGACCGTGTCCGCCGAACTCGTCCCCACGCCCCTCGTCCCGTCGGGTCTGGCGCCGGGCGCGCTGCTGAAGCTGGAGACGTTCCAGCCGACGGGCGCGTTCAAGGTGCGGGGCGCGCTCGCGGCGGTCGCCGCGCTCCCGGAGGGGGAGCCGGCCGTCACGGCGAGCGCGGGCAACCACGGTCTCGGCATGGGGTACGCGGCCGCGAAGGCGGGCGCGGACGTCACCGTCGTGGTCTCGACCCGGGCGTCGCAGGTCAAGGTCGACAGGATCCGCGCGTTCCCGGTGCGCCTCGTCCAGCACGGGACGACCTACGACGAGGCCGAGGCGCACGCGATGACGCTGCCCGGCCGCTTCGTCTCGCCCTACAACGACCCGGCGGTCATCGCGGGGCAGGGCACCATCGGGCGCGAACTCGACCGGCAGGCCGACGGCCCCCTCACGGTCGTCGCGCCGGTCGGGGGCGGCGGGCTCGTCGCCGGCCTGTGCCTGTGGGCGCGCGAGCGCGGCGACGTGCGGATCGTGGGCGTGGAGTCGGCGGTGTCGCGCGGCGTCTCGGCGTCGGTGGCGGCCGGGCGGGTCACCCGGGTCGAGGTGGGCGACACCTTCGCCGACAGGCTGCCCGGCAACCTCGAACCCGGCTGCGTCACCCCGGAGGTGATCGGGCGCACCGCCGAGATGACGGCGGTCACCGACGACCAGATCCGCGCCGCGCTGCGCCTGCTGTTCCACGAGCACGGCCTCGTCGCCGAGGGCGCGGGCGCCGCGGCGGTCGCCGCCGTCCTGGCCGGGAAGGTCGAGGCCGCCGGGCGCCTGGTGGTGGTCGTGTCCGGCCGCAACATCACCGTCCCGGCCTACACGGCCGCCATCGGCGGGGACACCGGCGGTCACTGAGCACCGCCGTTTCCGGGGATCTCCCGCGCCGGTGGGACGCGAGCGGCTACGGTGTCCCCGGCGAAACGGGTGGGAGATTTCAGGACATGGCGGGCCTGGGCGTTTTCTTTCGGCGTGATCGGCTGACGGGGCAGGTGGCCGTCGGGCTCACCGGCGTGCTCGTCATCGCCGCGGTCGTCTACGGGGTGGGCGTCGCGAGCGCCAAGTACCGGATCGCCGACGTCGGCGCCTGGCTCGCCGCGGGGAGCAGGGGCCTCGTCGTGCACGTCAACGGGCCCGCGGCCAAGGTGGACGGCAAGACCGGCGTGCCCCCGCAGATGCGCGGCCACGACATCAAGATCATCCAGGACGGCGCGACCGTGCTGATCGTCGACCAGGCCACCGGCGTCGTCAGCCGCCTCGACCCCTCCCAGCTGGACGTCGGCGCGAGCCGCCCGCTCGGCCGCGGCCTCCAGGTCCTCGCGGGCGCCGGGAGGGCCTACACGGTCGACTCCGTCAAGGGCGTCCTCCAGCAGATCGACCCGGTCGCCCTGACGCCGGTCGGCGCGCCCGCCTCCCTCACGCCCGTCCTCGGGCAGGCGGGCATCGACGCGCGGGGCGCCCTGTGGGTGCCCGTGTCGCGGGACGGGCAGGTCACGGCGTTCACCGGCGGCCGCGCGCAGCCGCCGGTCCGCGTCGGCGGGCCGGGGGACGACCTCGCGCTCACCATGGCCGCGGGCGACCCGGTCGTCGTGAACTCCACGGCCGCCACCGCCACGGTCGTCAGGCCGTCCGGGACGCGCCTGACGGTCGCGCTGCCCGCGACCGTCCGGCAGGCGGGCCGCGGCGGCGTCCTCGCACCGCCCGCCACCGACGGCAAGACCGTCCCGCTGCTGGTGCCCGGCGCCGGGTCGCTGGTGACCGTCGACACCGACACCGGGCGGTACTCCAGCACGCGGCTCGCCGTGCCGAAGCACCGGTACCGGCCGCCGCAGATGCTCGGGCACAAGGTCTACATCCCCGACGAGACGGCCGGGGCTCTGCTCGTCTACGACTCGGCCGGCAACCGGTTCGAGGCGCCGGTCCCGGTCAGCGGGCGGCCCGCCAGGCTGGACGTCTTCGTCCGCGACGGCCTGCTGTGGGCGAACGACCCGGCCGGCCCGCACGCCGTCGTGATCGACGGGCAGGGCGCGCGCAAGGGCATCGACAAGTACCGGGACAAGGTCGCGGGCGGGCCCGTCCGCCGCGCCCTCCCGCAGCCCGGCGGCAGCGGCGCCCCGGCGCCGCGGACCGCCCCGCGCGACCCCCGCCGCCCGACTCCGGACGCGCCGCCCGGCGCGCCGCTGAACGTGTCGGTCACGCCGGGGGCGGGCACGATGCGGATCGACTTCCAGCCCTCGGAGGGCGAGGGCGTCATCGGGTACGCGCTGAAGGACGTCCCGTCCGGCCTCGCGGCGAGCCCGCCCGCGATCGCGCCCGGCGCCGGGCCCTTCACGTTCACGGTCACCGGCGGGGACTGCGCCCGCGAGTACCGCTTCCGCGTCGCCGTCCGCTACCGGGACGGCGGCGGACGGACCCGAGAGCAGGTGTCGGCGCCCAGCGATCCCGCCCGCCCCTGCGTGACGCCCGGTGCGCCGACCGGCCTCCAGGCGCAGGCCACCGCGTCCGGGACGAAGGTCTCCTGGACGGCCCCGCCCGGCGCGTCCACCTACCGCATCGGCTGGGACGGCCCGGTCAGGGGGACCCGGACGGTGCCCGCCGCGACGGGCTCGGCGATGACCGCGACGCTCGGGGACGTGTGGACGAACGGCCCCTACACCTTCAGCGTCGCCGCCGTGAACGGCGCCGGCACGGGCGCCGCCGCGACGCTCGACGCCAGGCTCACCGGACCCGCGACCACGTACCCGGTGGAACGCAACGGGAACTCCAACGCCTACATCCGGGCCACCGCCGACGCCAACAGCGGCACGACCATCGCCACCATGACCGACAACAACGGCACTCTCGTCGTCGTGCACTGCCAGGTGAAGGGCGCCTACTACAAGCACCCGAAGGACTCCAACCTCGCCGGCGACATGTACTCCAAGATCACATGGAGCGGCAAGACCGGCTACCTCATCGGCTACCTGGTCGACACGCCGGGCGACTGGAGGAGCCCCGCGGGGCCGGCGGTCTGGACGTGCGAGCCCTGACCGGCGGCCCGTCCGGGGGCGTCACGGCGTGGTGCGCTTCTTCGCCTTGCCGACGCAGGCGGGCGCCGACCACGCCACGTCCGGCGCCTGGCCCTGGTTGAGGCGCAGCACCGCGCCGACCTTGAAGCAGTGGGTCGTGTTCGGCCGCAGGCCCGGCATGGTCGCCGACTGCGAGCCCGCCTTCACCGACACGATCGGCTGGGTCCCGGCGGGCTGCTGCTGGACGAGGAGCGGCAGGCCGCGTGCGGCGGGCGGCAGCGTCCAGAGCAGCGCCGCCGTCCGGCCGACCTGCCGCGCGACCACCTTGCGCGGGCGAGTCGCCGCGAGCTGCGAGCCGGGGATCGGCTGCTGCGGGGTCTGGGTGGCCTGCCCCTGCGGGACGGTCTGGGACGGCGGTGTCGATGCCGCGGTCGTCCCGCCCTTGCCGTCGCCGCCGCCGGACAGCGCGAGCGCCCCGACGCCGAGGGCCAGCCCGCCCGCGAGCACGATCCCGGCCACGACGATCAGGCCCCGGCGGGGGCCGTCCTGCGGCTGGTCCCAGGTGGTGTGGTGCGGGCTCTCGTGCGGTGCCGTGTGCGGCGGCATGTGCGGTGCCGTGTGCGGCGGCATGTGCGGCGTCGTGGAGGAGCCGCTCGCCGGTCGGTCGCCTGCCTGGCGCGCCGGGACCGGGGGCCAGGCGGCCTCGGGGGCGGGCCGCGGGCCGTCCTGGGGGAGGAGCGCGTCCGGGGTCTGCGACGGCAGGGCGTTGGCGTTCGGCGCCCACGGTGACGGCGGCGGGTTGGGCAAGGCGACGGGCGCCGGAAGCGGCGGCGCGACGGTGGGCAGGGACTGCGCCTGAGTGGGCGCCGGCGGCGCGGCGGAGGTGTCGGGGAACGAGAGGCGGCCGGAGTCAGGCACCGCCGGAGCGCCGAGGCCGCTGTGCGCCACGTCCGTCATCGGCAGCCCCAGCTCGGACTGCAAGCGCTGGAGTGCCTGCGCGAACTCCACGGCGCTCGCGAACCGCTCGTCGGGCGTCTTGGCCATCGACCGCACGATGAGGTCGGTGACCTGGCGCGGGACGTCGGGGCGGGGGAAGGGCGGCGGCGGGTCGTTCAGGATCCGCAGCATCAGCGGCGCGATGCCCTCGCGGGGCGGCCCCTTGAACGCGGGCCGCCCGGCCAGCAGCTGGTAGAGCGTCGAGCCGAGCGAGTAGAGGTCGGACCCGATGCCCGGCGGCCTGCCCTCCAGCACCTCGGGGGCGGCGTGGTGCGGGGTGAACGCCTGCGTGTGGGTGGCGTCGAAGCTGTCGACCAGGCGGGCGATGCCGAAGTCGGCGAGCGCGGGCTCCCCGTACCGCGACAGCAGCACGTTCTGCGGCTTGACGTCGCGGTGCAGGACGTCGGTCTCGTGGGTGGCGGCGAGCGCGCCCGCCATCTTCACCCCGATCCGCAGCACCTCGGCGAGCGGCAGCGGCCCCTCCCGCCTGAGCCGGTCGGTGAGCGCGCCGTGCTCGAAGTACTCCATCACGATGTAGGGGCGCCCGGACCGGGTGGTGCCGGTGTCGAGCACGGTCACGATGTTCGGGTGCCCGGAGAGCCGCCCGGTGATCTTGCACTCGCGCTGGAACCGCCGCATCGCCGCGTCGTCGACCGCGCTGATCGACAGGACCTTCAGCGCGACCATCCGGTCCAGGCGCTCCTGGTGGGCGCGGTAGACGACGCTGAAGCCGCCCTCGCCGACCTGCTCCAGCACCCGGTAGCCCGGAACGTCCTCGGTCATGGGTCGGGGGTTCCCTCTCGGTCGCTCGTCTCGTCCGGGGCGCGGCGGGGCGCGGTCATTCGATGCGGTGCGGCCCGGGCCGGTTCCCGGGGGCAACAGCGTAGTACGGGGAGGAAACGGGCGTGGCTGCTCTCGCCGGGAAAGCCCGGACCGAACGACCCCCGGCACCTCGTACGGAAATGAGATGACATTTCCATTCGCCCGGTTAATCGTTGTGCCAATTGCGCTCCAGTGCCGGCCCACTCCGTCCTAACCTCGGGTTTCGCGACGAAGGAACTGCCCCAGAGGGAGTGGCGGGCCGTGACGGACGATGTCATGACGAATCCGTACAACGAAACACCGCCGGCCGAATCGGCTTATGGCGAGCTCGTCCGGATGGCGTATTTCGTTCTGCCGGGACGGGGAAAGCGCGTCTACCGGCTGGCGATCGCCCGCCGGATCGTGGACTCCACCGCGCGCGGCACCCGCGACCGCTCCGCCGCCGGGCACGCCCGGCGCCGCACCCGCGTGCTGCGCCGGGCGCTGCGCCCGTCCCGCCGCCTGCAGATCGGCCTCGGCCCGTGGCTGCGCGCGCTGCCCGCCCGGCTGCCCGACCCGGCGCTGACCGCGGCGCTGTCCAGGCTCGACCCCCACGTCCGCGTCGCCTACGTCCTGCGCAACGTGGAGGGGATGCCCCGCTACGCCGTCCGCGACCAGCTGATCGAGCTGCGGGTGCGCGACCCCTGGCCGGTGATCCGCGCCGCCGAGGCCGTCGAGGTGCCCGAGCCGCGCCGCGCCGACCGGTTCGAGCCTGAGCTGCTGCGCCCCGTCCGGACCCGCTCGGTGCTCCCGCTGGCGGCCGCGGTCTTCCTCACCGCCGCGCTGGTCGGCGCGCTGCTGCTGACCGAGCGGGAGGGCGCGCGCGAGGCGTCCGCCCGCGGTCTCGGCCTCGTCGCGGCCGCGCCGGACGCGTGGACCCGCGGCGCCCGCTCCCTCGACGTCTGGCCCGCGCGCGGCGAGCTCGCCGGCGACCGGGCGTTCGGCCGCCGCGCCGCCGCCGCGTGGGCGGCCGCGCCCGAGGGGCGCCGCCCCGAGAGCGGCGTCGCGCAGCTCCTGTACGCCGGCCAGGTGGACGGCGCGCCCCTCGCCGTGATGCGCAGCGGCGGGCGCCTGGCCCGCTACGCCTCCGGCCGCCTCGACGTCGCCGCGATCGGCGCCGATCCCTCCGCGCCGATCGCCCTCGGCGGCGGCCGCTACCTCCTCGCGCCCTGGGACGTCCGGCCGGAGACCTTCGCCGGGGGGCGGCTCGCCACCTCCGGCGGCGTGACGGCGCCCGTCCGCCCCGGCACCGGCTGCGGCCGCGGTCCGCTCTTCCACCTCGGCCCGCGGACGGTCGGCGACCTCGGCGGCCCGCGCGCCGCCGTCCTCGGCTACCGCGCGCCGGACCGCCGCCCCGGCGGCCCCGACCGTCCCGCCGTGCTCGGCCGGTCCGCCCGGTCGTTCTGGAAGAGGCTGGCCTGCGCGGTGCCCGCGCCCTCCCGGCCCGTCTCCGCGGCGACGGCGTTCGACTTCTGGTCGGGGACGCTGCCGCACGGCGGGAAGCGCGCCGACTGGACCTGCACCCGGCTGGCGTACGCCGACGGCGGCGCCGCCGCCTTCGCGACCCTGCTCGGTGCGCAGAACCTGGCCACGGGCGCCTGCGACGTCCGGCGCCCGGTCAGCGGGACGTGGTGGCGCGCCCCCTCGGACGGCTGGTACTACCTGGCCGCGGCGGGACGCGGTCTCGTCCCGCACGCCGAGGGGGTCCGGCGCCCGGTGACGCGCGACCGCCTCCTCGTCGCCGGCGGCACCCCCGGCGCGCCCGTGGTCCTCACCGCCCGTTAGGGCGGGCCGGTCAGCATCCGCTTACCCGGATCGGGCACACTGGGGGGACCGAACGAGATTCAGGGAGTCGCAGATGGGCAACGGGCCGCTCTCCGGAGTGCGGGTGATCGAGCTGGCCGGGATCGGGCCGGGGCCGTTCGCGGCGATGCTGCTGGCCGACCTCGGCGCCGACGTGATCCGCGTCGACCGCGCCTCCGCCGTCCGGGACGGCGAGAGCACCGGCGGCACCGACTTCACCAACCGCGGCAAGCGGTCGATCGCCATCGACCTCAAGAGCGAGCGCGGCAGGGAGGTCGTCCTGCGCCTGGTGGAGAGGTCCGACGTCCTGCTCGAGGGGTTCCGCCCCGGCGTCACCGAGCGCCTCGGCATCGGCCCGGACGACTGCCTGGCCCGCAACCCCCGCCTGGTCTACGGGCGGATGACCGGCTGGGGGCAGGAGGGGCCGCTGGCGCACACCGCGGGCCACGACGTCGGCTACATCGCGATCACCGGCGCCCTGCACGCGATCGGCCGCGCGGGCGGCCCGCCGCAGGTGCCGATGAACCTGCTCGGCGACTTCGCGGGCGGCAGCATGTACCTCGTCACCGGCGTCCTCGCGGCTCTGCTCGAGTCGCGGGCGAACGGGCGCGGCCAGGTCGTCGACGCCGCCATCGTGGACGGCACCGCCCACCTGTCCACCTTCATCCACGGCTTCCTCGCGGGCGGCATCTGGGAGGACCGCCGCGGCGTCAACATGCTCGACACCGGCGCCCCCTGGTACGACGTCTACGAGACCTCCGACGGCCGCCACATGGCCGTCGGTGCCATCGAGCCGCAGTTCTACGCCGAGTTCCTCCGCCGGCTCGGCCTCGACGGGGAGGACCTCCCCGCCCAGTACGACCGCGACCGGTGGCCCGCGATGCGCGATCGCTTCGCCGCCGCCTTCCGCACGAGGACGCGCGACGAGTGGGCGGAGGTCTTCGTCCCCAGCGACGCCTGCGTGGCCCCCGTCCTGTCGATGACCGAGGCCGCCGAGCACCCCTACAACACTTCCCGCGAGGTCTTCCCCGACCTCGCCGGCCACCGCCAGCCCGCCCCGGCCCCCCGCTTCTCCCGGACCCCGGCCGACACCGACGGGGTCCCCGTCCTCCCCGGGGGCCAGACCAGGGCCGTCCTGGACGAGCTGGGCTTCGACGACGCCGAGGCCCTCCTGAAGGAAGGCGCCGTGGCCCAGGCCTGACCGGACGCCGGTGGCCGTGCCCGACGCGCACGGCCACCGGACCCCGTCACCCGGTGCGCTTCTCGATGCGGGAACCGCGGCGGAGGGTGACGGACATGACGTCGCTCGGGCCGTCCAGTTCCAGGCGGTGCCAGCGGCCGCGCGGGACGACGACGGCCGTGCCGGCGGCCAGCCGCACCACCTCCTCCTCGCCACCGGGCTCCTCGGGACGCAAGTAGATCCGCAGTCCGCCGGACAGGCAGCACACCGCCTCCTCCGCGGCCGGGTGCACCTCCCAGTGGTCGGCGTGGACGTCCTCGTCGGTCTCGACGCGGAACGCCGCGACCTGCCAGCCGCCGTCGTCGCTCGTCATGCGCGGCTCGGCCGCGCGGACCGCGCCGTCCGGGTGGAAGGTGAGGGCGGAGGCGAACATGTCGATCGGGTTCATGAGCGTGTTCCTTCCAGTCGGTTTTCCTTGGGCGCGGGGGAGGGCGCGGCGGCGGAGCCGCGACGGGGGAGGGCGGCGGCGAGCACGGCCGCGATGAGGAACAGGGCGGCGGAGACGGCCAGGCTCAGCGCGTACCCGTCGTTCAGCGCGCGTTCGGTCGTGGCGCCGCCGGTGCGGTGGGCGGCGACGGTCGCCAGGGCGGCCAGGCCCACGCAGCCCCCGAGCTGGCGGGAGCTGTTCAGCAGGCCCGAGGCCGTTCCCGCCTCGCGGGGCGCGACGCCGGTGGTGGCCGCGACGGCGACCGGGGCGAGGACGAGACCGGTGCCGACGCTGCAGAGCAGGGAGGGCCCGAGGACGTCGGTGAGGAAGTCGCCGCCGGGGCTGATGAGGGCGAACCAGCCGAGTCCCGCGGCGGCGAGCAGACCGCCCGGGACCAGCGACGCGCGCGGCGAGCGGGACGAGGTGATGCGGGTGGCGGCCACCGTCCCGGCCACCAGCCCAGCGGAGAAGGGCAGGAACGCCGCGCCCGTCTCGGCCGCGCCCATGTGCAGGACCTGCTGCATGTAGAGGGACACGAAATAGAAGGCGGAGAACTGGCCCGCGGCGGCGAAGAACACGATGAGGTTCGCCCCGGCCACCCAGCGGCCGCGCAGCAGCCCGAGCCGGACGAGCGGGGCCGGCGACCTGGACTCGGCGAGCACGAACGCCGCGAGGACGACCGCCGCCGCGGCCAGCGTGGCGAGGGTCGCCGCGGAGGTCCACCCGCGGGTGCCGGTGCGGACGACGCCGAACACCAGGAGCCCGATGCCCCCGGTGGCGAGCACGGCGCCGACCACGTCCGCCCGCTCCCGCGCGGCGGCCCGCGCGGCGGGGACGCCCGCCGGGACGAGGGCCAGCGCGGCCGCCACGATCGGCAGGTTGACCAGCATCACCCAGCGCCAGCCCGCGTACTCGGTCAGGACGCCCCCGGCGAGGACGCCGAGCGCGCCGCCCGCCGCGTTCACCGCGCTCCACACGCCGAGCGCCCGCACGCGAGCGCGCCCCTCGAACGTGGTCGTCAGCAGCGCGAGAGCCGCCGGAGCGACGGCCGCGGCGCCGGCGCCCTGCCCGGCGCGGGCGGCGACGAGCTGCCAGGACGTCTGGGCCAGGCCGCCGCCGAGCGAGCAGAGGCCGAAGACCGCGAGCCCGAGGACGAACAGCCGGCGCCGCCCGTACAGGTCGCCGGCCCGGCCGCCGAGCAGCAGGAACCCGCCGAAGGTGAGCGCGTAGACGTGCACGACCCAGGCGAGGTCGACCGGGGCGAAGCCGAGGGACGCCCGGATCGCGGGCAGCGCGACGTTGACCACCGCCATGTCCAGGGCGACGACGAACTGGGCGACGGACGCCGCCGCAAGCACTACGCCTGGTCTCGATTTTTTGTACATGTATAAAAAGCTAGCCGGAGGGGGCTCGCGTGTCCAGCCGGGGGCGCGCGCATGCGCGATGATGGGGAGATGGCGTCCCCAGAGCGGCGGGGCGGCGGCAGGCCGCCCCGCATCTCCCGCGCGGAGATCATCGAGACCGCCCGCCGGATCGTGGACGAGGAGGGGGTCGGCAGGCTCACGATGCGGCGGCTGGCCAAAGAGGTCGGCAGCACGCCGATGGCGCTCTACCACCACGTGCGCGACAAGGAGGAGCTCCTGCTCCTGCTGCTGGAGGACTACACGGCCCGGACGCTGCGCAGGCCCGAACTGCCCGGTGATCCCCGCGAGCGCGTCGTCGTGCTGGCCGCGGCCATCCGCGAGACGCTCACCGGCTGCCCGTGGATCGTGGAGGTGCTCATCGCCGACGACCTGATGGCGCAGGAGGCGCTCTGGTTCAACGAGCGGATCGTGGACGCCCTGATGGAGTGCGGGCTCACCATCGAGCGGGCCGTCCACGGTTACCGGGCGGTCTGGTACTACACGGTGGGGGAGATGATCGTGCGGGCCGCGTCCGCCCGCAGGCGCGCCGGCGACGACCGGCCCACCTACCGCGACCGGGTCTTCGCCGACCTCGACCCGGCGGAGCTGCCGCGGCTGGCGTCGCTGTCGGGCCGGTGGGCGGAGCTGACCGCGCGGGACACCTACCTCGACGGCCTGCGCGCGCTCGTCGACGGGCTCACCCGCGCATGAGGCCGCAGGCCACGCCCCCGTCCGCCGGGGCGATTGTGAATCGGCTGACAATTCCCGCGCGGTAACCGGCGGTCATCCGACAAGACTGCGCCGGAACCCGGTCGTACTTTGTGGGCACTTCCACCCCGATCAACACGGCGACCGCGAAGGCCGGACGACGGCCTTTTTCGTCGTGCCCGCATTAGGGAGATGCCCATGCGTTTCAAACGACTCCGCTCGTGGGCGGTCGTCGCCGCCGCGGTCCCCGCCGCGCTCGGCCTGGCCGGGACGGTCGCGCCCGCCGCGCATGCCGAGACGAGTCCTCAGGGGGCGAACGACTGGAACTGCAAGCCCTCGTTCGTCCACCCCCGCCCCGTGGTGCTCGTGCACGGCACGTTCGAGAACATGGCGTTCAACTGGCAGAAGCTCTCCCCGGCGCTGAAGAAGGCCGGGTACTGCGTCTACGCCCTCAACTACGGCGGCCCGAAGGACGGCCCCATCCAGGGGATCGGCGACATCCCGACCTCGGCCGGTGAGCTGGCGGCGTTCGTCGACAGGGTCACGGCCTCCACCGGGGCGTCCAAGGTCGACATCGTCGGGCACTCGCAGGGCGGCATGATGCCGCGGTACTACATGAAGTTCCTCGGCGGCGCCGCGAAGGTGAACAGGCTGGTCGGCATCGTGCCGTCCAACCACGGGACCAACATGTCCGGGCTGGTGGAGCTGGGCACCCTGCTCGGCATCACCCAGGAGGTCGTGAAGGCCGCGCCGGCCGCGGGCCAGCAGATCGTCGGCTCGGACTTCCTGAAGAAGCTGAACGAGGGCGGCGACACCGTGCCCGGCCCGACCTACATCGTGCTCTCCACCAAGTACGACGAGGTCGTCACGCCCTACACCTCGGAGTTCCTCAACGGCTCCAACGCGCAGAACGTCCTGCTCCAGGACAAGTGCGCGAACGACACCAACGCGCACGTGGGCATCGCCTTCGACCCGGTGATGATCAAGTTCGTGCTGAACTCGCTCGACATCTGGGGCCCGTACTGGCCCATCGACTGCGCGAACCCCCTCGGCTGACCCGGAACGGCGGCGCCCGGCGGCCTTCACCGCCGGGCGCCGCCGGCGTCACAGCCCGAGACGCTTGGCGGCGATCTCGTTCATGATCTCGTTGGTGCCGCCGCCGATGCCGAGGATGCGGGCGTCGCGGTAGTGGCGCTCGACCTCCGACTCGCGCATGTAGCCCATCCCGCCGTGCAGCTGGACGGCCTCGTGCACGACGTGCTCGCAGGCGAGGACGGCGGTGTTCTTGGCGTAGGCGGTCTCGGTGAGGACGTCCTCCCCGGCGGCGTGCCGTTCGGCGACCGCGCGGGTGTAGGCGCGGGCGACGTCGGTCCGCCGCGCCATCTCGACGATCTTGTGCCGGACGAGCTGCCGGGAGGCCAGCGGGCGCCCGAACGTCTCCCGGTCCCGGACCCAGGCCAGGGTGAGGTCCAGGCAGCGCTGCGCCGTCGCGTAGGCCTGGACGGCCAGGGAGAGCCGCTCGGTCACGAAGTTCTGGACGATCTGCACGAATCCGCTGTTCTCGGCCCCGACCAGGTTCTCCGCCGGGACGCGGACGCCGTCGAACGCCAGCTCGGCGGTGTCGGAGCAGAGCCAGCCCATCTTGCGCAGCGGCCGCGACACGGTGAACCCGGGGGCGCCCTTCTCCACGACCAGCAGGGAGATGCCGTCGAAGCCGGGCCCGCCCGTCCGCACCGCCGTGGTGACGAAGTCGGCCCGCACGCCCGAGGTGATGAACATCTTGGCGCCGTCGACGACGTAGTGCCCGCCGTCGCGGACGGCGGTGGTGCGGATGCCCGCGACGTCCGACCCGGTGCCGGGCTCGGTGACGCCGAGCGCGCCGATCAGCTCGCCGGCGAGCGCCGGCCGCGCGAACCGGTCGATCAGCGCCGCGTCCCCGGAGGCGATGATGTGGGGGAGCGCGATCCCGTGCGTGAACAGGGAGGCGACCACGCCGCCCGACCCGCCGGCCTGGATGATCTCCTCGGCGACGATCAGCGCGTCGAACAGCTCCCCGCCGGACCCGCCGGCCTCCTCCGGGAACCCGGCCCCGAGCAGCCCCGCCTCGGCGGCCCGGACGTGCAGGGAGCGGGGCAGCTCGCCCGCGTCCTCCCAGCCGGCGAGGAACGGCGCGATCTCCCGCGCGGTGAAGTCGCGGACCAGGGCCCGCAGCGCCGCGCGCTCCGGGGTCTGCCAGGGGTCCAACGCGCCTCCTCGGTAGAACGAGGTTCGGAATCTAGCAGGCGGCGCGTCACTCCCCGGCGCGCGGGACGGGCGGCGCGGGCAGGTCGGCCGCGGGGACGCCGGACAGCTCGCTGACGTGCCGGCGCAGCACGGCCCGCAGCTCCGCCGGGTCCGTGTCCTCGGGCCGCAGGACGGCGTGCGAGGTCAGACCGTCCACCAGCGCGTGCACCCGCGCGGCCTCCACCTCGATGTCCAGCTCCGGGCGCAGCGCCCCGGCGCTGCGGGCCGCCCGCAGGACCCGCGCCGCGATCGAGCGCAGGTCGTCGTGCATCTCCCGGGCCAGCGGGCGCAGCTCGGGCCGGGTGCGGGCGCCGACGGTGAAGGCCAGCCATACCTCGGCCTCCTCGCGGCGCTCGGCGTCCAGCGGCAGCAGCTCGGCGAACAGGGCCTCCATCGCCGCCGCGTGCTCGGCGGGCGGCGCGGCGGGGTCGTGCACCGCCAGGCGGCCGGCGCGCTGCCGCAGCCGCTCGCCGGCCCGCTCGGCGAGCGTGCGCATCGCGAAGATCATGATGTCGGCCTGGCCGCCGAAGTAGTGCCGGACGGACCCGATCGCCAGGCCCGCCTCGGCGGCGACGGTGCGCAGCGACGCCTGCTCCAGGCCGTCCCGGAGCACGACGCGGAACACGGCCTCGGCCACCTCGCGGCGGCGGGCCTCGGGATCGACGATCTTCGGCACCGCTCTTTTATAGCACGTCCGTGCTACAGTCTTTTTTGGCACGACCGTGCCAAAGAAGCCCGACGGAAGGGGAAGGCCGACATGGACGAGGTGATGAACATCCTGCTGATCCGCTTCGCGATCATCGTCGCGGGGATCGCGCTGCTGGCCGTCGCGGTGTTCAGCGTGGCGATCGTGCTGAGGCGCCGCGGCCGGCTCGGCCGGGCCCGCGGCCTGGTCGAACCGGCCCTGCGCGCCTGGGCCGACCGTCCGGCGCCCGGCCCGGGCGCGCGGCGGAGCGGCGGCCGGTCCGAACTCGGCCGGCTCGCCGCCCGCGGCGCCCTGCACTACCTGGACCACCGGACCGGGCCCCGCCGGGCGGGAGGGGACCGGTGACCCTCGCCGCCGACGACGCCGATGTGATCATCGACCTGCTGGTGGACCGGCTGATCAAGGGCGGGATCGTCCTGGCGGCCCTCATCGCGGTCGTGGTGACCCTCACGATCGTCTACCGCAGAACCGGCCCGAAAGACCCGCCCTGACCACGGGCCCAGGCGCGGTCACGTAGCGAGCCGGGACTCTGAGGACTAGCCGAGGGCGTCGGTGACGGCGTCCGCCCACAGGGCGAGGCCGTCGTCGATCTGCTCTCCGGTGACGACCAGCGGCGGGATCATACGGACGACGTTGCCGTACGCGCCGCAGGTCAGCAGCAGGAGCCCGCGCTCGGCGGCGGCCCCGTGCGCCCGCGCCGCGGCGGCGGCGTCGGGTTCGCCGTCCGGCGTGGTGAACTCGCTGGCCTGCATCAGCCCGAGCCCCCGCACGTCGCCGATGGCCGGGTGGTCGGCGGCGACCTTGCGGAGCCCGTCGTTCAGCCGCGCGCCCTGCACCGCGGAGTTGCCGACCAGGTCCTCGTCGGCGATGACCTGCAGGGTGGCGAGCGCCGCGGCGCACGATACGGCGTTGCCCCCGTACGTGCCGCCCTGCGAGCCCGGGCGGGCCTTGGCCATCAGCGCCTCCGGCGCCGCGATCGCCGACAGCGGGAACCCGCTCGCCAGCCCCTTGGCCGTGATCAGGACGTCGGGGCGCGCGTCCGAGTGCTCGTGGCCCCAGAACCGGCCGGTGCGCCCGAACCCGGTCTGCACCTCGTCCATGATCAGCAGGATGCCGTGCCGGTCGGCGCGCTCGCGCAGCCCCTCCAGGAACGCGGGCGGCGCGGGGATGTAGCCGCCCTCGCCGAGGACGGGCTCGACCACGAACGCGGCCGTGTCGGACGCCGGGCTCGCGGTGACGAGCAGGTAGTCGAGTTCGCGCAGCGCGAACCGCGTGGCCTCCTCCTCCGACCACCCGTACCGGTAGGCCTGCGGGAACGGCGCGATCGCGGCGCCCGGCATCAGCGGGCCGATCCCGGCGCGGAACTTCGTGCCCGCCGTGGTGAGCGCGGCGGCGCCCATCGTCCGGCCGTGGAAGGAGCCGTGGAAGACGACGATGTTCTGCCGGCCGGTGGCGTGGCGGGCCAGCCGGATGGACGCCTCGACGGCCTCGCTGCCGCTGTTGAGGAAGAACAGCGAGTCCAGGCCCGCCGGCAGCACCTCGCCGAGCGCCTCGGTCAGCCGCAGCAGCGGCCGGTGCATGACGGTCGTGTACTGGCCGTGGATGAGCGTGCCCACCTGCCGCTGCGCGGCCTCGACCACGCGCGGGTGGCAGTGGCCGGTGTTGGTGACGCCGATGCCCGCGGTGAAGTCCAGGTGCCGGCGGCCCTCGGCGTCGTACAGGTAGACGCCCTCGCCGCGCTCGGCAAGGACGGGGGTGGCCTGCTTGAGCAGGGGAGACAGCGTCGCCATGGCGTCCCTCCGGTAGATTGTCGACAATCTGCAATGTAGGTGGCCCGGGGCCGGTTGTCCAGGGCGGCTCGCGCCGTGTGGCGGCGCCGGAAGTTACGACTCGCGGAGGCGGTGGATGGAGTCGGTCATGTGCTCCTCGATCAGGGTGAGCAGGCGCTCCTCCTCCCCGTCGCCGATCGCGTCGACGAGCCGCCGGTGCTCCTCGACGAGGTCGGCGGGCTCGGGATAGGTGTCCTGCAGCGCGTTCAGGCACATGCGCGTCTCCACCAGCAGCGTGTGCGCCATCCGCTCCAGCCGCGGGCTGCCCGACGAGCTGACCAGCACCTCGTGGAACGCCTGGTCGGCGTCGCTCATCGCGACGCGGTCGCGTTCGCGGGCGGCGGCCACGAGCGCCTCCAGCGCCTCGGTGAGCCGGGCCACCGCCTCGCCCCGGTTCCGGTTCATGATCAGCCGGCAGGCCTCGCGCTCGATCGCGAGCCGGGCGAGGTAGACGTCCTCGACGTCCCCCTCGTCCAGCGTGATCACGAACAGCCCGCGGTGCGGCTCGCTGACCAGAAGGCCCTCCTGGACGAGCCGCTGCATGGCCTCGCGCAGCGGCCCGCGGCTGATGCCGAGGCGCGCGGCGAGCTCGGCCTCGCCGAGCTGCGCGCCGGGCTCCAGCGACCCGTACATGATCGCCGAACGCAGCTCGTCCGACACGATCTCCACTGTGGACTTGCGGGGAACAGGCTCAAGCTCACCCAGTCGGCCCATCGGTTCCCTTTCGTCTTCTTGTCATGGCTGCCAGGCATGTCGCCCGTGCGGGAGGACGGCGGCGGGGACGGAGAACAGCCGGCCCAGCCCGGTGCGCGGCGGGAGCCCCTCGGGGCCGGACGCGAGCCGCAGCCCCTCCCAGACGCTCACCTGGTTGGCGGTCAGCACCGGCTTGCCGACCCGCGCCTCCAGCTTGTCGAGCCAGGACACCGTGTGCAGCGCGGTGTCGGGCACCAGCACCGCCTCGGCGTCCGGATGGTCGTTGGCCGCCACGAAGCTCAGCACCTCGTCGCGGCCGAGGGTGCCGACCTCGGCGGCGGTGACGATGCCCCGGCAGGACAGCGCCACCACTTCGATGCCGGCGTGGGCGAGGAACGCGACGAACCGCTCGGCGACGTCGGCCGGATAGGTCGCGGCGACCGCGACCCGGGTCACGCCGAGGGCCCGCGCCGCGTGCACGAACGCGAACGAGGTGCTGGAGGCGGGCACGCCCGCCGCCTCGCGGACGCCCGCGACCTGCTGCGCGGCGCCGTCCCAGCCGAACACGAAGCTGCCGCTGGTGCACGCCCACACCGCGGCCTTCACACCGAGGTCGCGGAGCGCGCGGGCGCCGTCGCCGAGCACGTCGGCGCCGCCGATGTCCAGCAGCGCGTCGACGCGGTGGGCGTCCTCGCGCATCAGGGTGTGCACGACCGGGAGGCTGACCTCTCCCAGGGCGCGCTCGATGGCGGGGTAGTCGTCCTCGGCGCTGAAGCCGGGGTAGAGGAACCCCGCGCGCAACCCGTTCTGTCGCATGTGGTCGGCCATCCTACCTTTGGGGATCATGGCGGCTAGGCCGCGGTGAAGGGAGCGAGCCTGACCAGGGACTGCCCGGGACCGGACGCCGAACGGCCCATGGCGCGCAGCGCCGAGCACATCGTCACCTGGTTGGCGGTCAGCACCGGCTTGCCGATCATCTGCTCCAGCGGGGCGATGATGTCGTAGGTCGGTACGTTGGTGCAGCTGATGAAGACGGCCTCGGCCTCGGGGCAGTCCACCGTCGACACGGCCGACACGATCTCGCCGTAGCCGACCTTCCAGATGTGGCTGAGCAGCCCCAGCCCGACCGAGGAGACCACCTCGATGTCGTGCTCGCCGAGGAACGACACGAGCCGCTCGGTGACGGCGTCGATGTAGGGCGTGACGACCGCGATGCGCCGGGCGCCGAGCAGCCGCAGCGACTCCACCAGCGCGCCGGAGGTCGTCGTCGAGACCGGCGCGCCGGCCCGCAGCATCGACTCGTGCAGTTGCAGCTCGCCCGCCTTGCCGCGGATGAAGCTGCCCGAAGCGCACGCGTAGGCGACCGCGAGCGGCTCGGGCGCCAGGACGTCGCGGGTCGCCTGCCGGACGATCGACTGGTCCGACAGGGCGGAGGCCATCTCCACCGTGACCGGGACCGGCACGTACGGCAGCCGGGTCATGAACAGCGACACGTCGTCGGGCGTCCAGCGCCACAGCTCCCGGTCGAGGGCGAAGTCGAACGGCGCGACCACCCCGATGCCGTGCTGGGCGAGCAGCTCGGGGCCGACGACCAGGGAGGGGTCGAATGTCATCTGCGCGGCCGTCACTCTAGGACTCTGCGCGCGCGTAGAGGAGGCGCTCGCCGACGCCACCGGACCGCCAGACGTCGTTGCACGCCTCGGCCATCCGGTCGAGGCCGTCGACGATCGTCGCGTAGACGTTGCCGGGGACCCAGCCGACGTCCCCGTTCAGCAGCAGGTTGTTGCGGCCGTAGAAGATCGCGAGGTCGATGACGCCGGGCAGCGCGTGGATGTTCTTCTCCTCCTTGAACTTCCGGTCGAGCATCCCGCCGGGGAAGGAGAAGTAGACGACGTCGCCCGGGATGGGGGTGACGGTGGGGTTCTCCAGGCCGACCTCCTCCTCGGAGAACCGCTGGACCATCGTGTAGACCTCGTTGCGGGCGTACTTGGCGTGGTACGCCTCGCCTCCGAGGGGTAGAGCGTTCCAGACGGCCTCGCAGGTCCGCGGCGCGTCCTTCTCAAGAAGTTCGGCGACGCACGACACGCCGCGGCGCTCCAGAGTGATGGTCATGAGCTTGGACATGCTGACCTCCCCGTGGACAGGGGTGGGCGAGAGCGTCGCCACCCGAAGGACTCTCCATGTTCGTGGGGGGCGTCCCCCCACACCCCCGGACGGGGGCTGTTAGAGCGCTCTGGGATCCGTCCTGGCCCTGCTGGGCAGCGGTTGCGACGGTCTTGCAGCACATGTCCCATTGCGGTGCGCCGGGGCCGCGGTGCACCGCGTTGATTGTTGACAATCCTACGAACGCTTTCTAGCGTGTCAATGCCTCCCGCCGTTGCCTTCTCGTAAACTCCGCACACCCCGGAAGTGACGCCGATGGACCCTGCTCTGCCCGCATCCGGTGGCCCGCCTGACGTGGTGGTCCTGCTGGGCGACGTCGATCCGCGCGGCATGGAGGAGGCGGAGGGCCTCGCGCGCATCCGTTACGTGCGTGAAACAGAGCTGGCGAAGGCGCTTCCCGGCGCCGACGTCCTGTTCATGTGGGACTTCCTCTCGGACGCCCTGGCCGGCGCGTGGCCGGAGTCCGGCGGCCCGAGGTGGGTCCACATCGCCAGTGCCGGAGTCGACCGGCTCTTGTTCCCCGGCCTCACTCACAGTGACACTATTGTCACCAACTCGCGAGGCGTCTTCGACGAGCCGATCGCCGAGTACGTCCTCGGTCTCGTGCTCGCCTTCGCCAAGGACCTGCACACCACCCTTCGCCTCCAGGGCGAGCGGCGCTGGCGGCACCGCGAGACCGAGCGGGTCACCGGCGCCCGCGCGCTGGTCGTCGGCACCGGCCCGATCGGCCGCGCGATCGGCCGCCGGCTCTCGGCGGCGGGCCTGGCCGTCTCCGGCGCCGGGCGCACCGCCCGCGACGCCGACCCCGACCTCGGCGTCGTGCACCCCATGGAGCGGCTGGGCGAGGCGCTGGCCGAGGCCGACTACGTCGTGCTCGCCGCGCCCCTCACCCCGCAGACCCGGAAGATGATCGACGCGGCGGCGCTGGAGCGGATGCGGCCGTCCGCGCGGCTCGTCAACGTCGGCCGCGGCGGCCTGGTGGCCGAGGACGACCTCGTCGAGGCGCTGCGCGCGGGGCGGATCGCGGGCGCCGCGCTCGACGTCTTCGAGGACGAGCCGCTCCCGGAGTCCTCGCCGCTGTGGGACCTGCCGAACGTCATCGTGTCCCCTCACATGTCCGGCGACGTCGTCGGCTGGCGGGACGAACTGGTCCGGCTGTTCGCCGACAACCTCGGCCGCTACGTCTCCGGCCGCCCGCTGCGCAACGTCGTGGACAAGCGCCTCGGGTACGTGGGCTCGGAGCGGGCGGCACCACACCAGAGGGGGTAGCCATGGCCGATGCGGCCGATCTGACCGCGACCGAACTGCTCGCGGAGTACCGGGCGGGGACGCTGTCCCCGGCCGAGGCCGCCGGGGCCGTCCTCGCCCGGATCGAGCGGGACGACCCGGAGCTCAACGCGTTCTGCCTCCTCGACGAGGAGACCACCCTCGACATGGCGCGGGCCGCGACCGAGCGGTGGCGGCGCGGTGCGACGCTCGGGCCGCTGGACGGCGTGCCCGTCTCCATCAAGGACGTCCTGCTCACCCGCGGCTGGCCGACGCTGCGCGGCTCCAGGACGATCGACCCCGTCGGCCGGTGGGACGAGGACGCGCCGTCCGTCGCCCGCCTGCGCGAGCAGGGCGCGGTGTTCGTCGGCAAGACGACGACGCCGGAGTTCGCGTGGAAGGGCGTGACCGACAACCCGCTGACCGGCGTCACCCGCAACCCGTGGGATCCCTCCCGCACGCCGGGCGGGTCGAGCGGCGGCGCGGCGGCGGCGGTGGCGGCGGGCATGGCGCCGCTCGCGCTCGGCACCGACGGCGGCGGCTCGGTGCGCATCCCCGCCGCGTTCACCGGCACCTTCACGATCAAGCCGACGTACGGCCGCATCCCGCACTACCCGGCGAGCCCGTTCGGGACGCTCGCGCACACCGGTCCGATGACCAACACGGTGGCGGACGCGGCGCTGCTGCTCGACGCCGTCTGCGGCGCCGACGGCCGCGACTGGTCGTCGCTGCCGCCGCCGGACGTCGCGTTCGCCGAGGCCGGGGCCCCCGGCGAGGGGCGCGACGACCTGACCGGCCTGCGCGTCGCGTTCAGTCCCGACCTCGGGTTCGCGGAGGTCGATCCCGAGGTCGCGGCACCGGTCGCGTCCGCCGCCGGGGTCTTCGCCGAGCTCGGCGCGAAGGTCGAGCAGGTCGACCCCGGCTTCGGGGACCCGGTCGCGGATTTCGAGGTGCTGTGGTTCGCGGGCGCCGCCAAGGTCGTCGAGCATCTGTCGCCGCAGGAGCGCGAGCTGCTCGATCCCGGCCTGCGGGAGATCTGCGAGCAGGGCGCGCGGTACTCGGCGCTGGACTACCTGACGGCCACGGCCCGCCGCATGGAGCTCGGGCGGATGATGGGCGTGTTCCACGAGCGCTACGACCTGCTGCTCACCCCGACGACCCCGATCGCCGCGTTCGAGGCCGGCCTGGAGGTCCCGCCGGGCTCGCCGTCGCCGCGCTGGACGGGCTGGACCCCGTTCACCTACCCGTTCAACATGACCCAGCAGCCGGCGGCGAGCCTGCCGTGCGGCTTCACCTCCCGCGGCCTGCCCGTCGGCCTCCAGGTCGTCGGCGCCCGGCACGCCGACGCCCTGGTGATGGCCGCGTGCGCCGCCTACGAGCGGGCGCGGCCGTGGAGGCGGTTCACGGGAAGGTGATGACGGCGCGGCCCCGGTGGGTGCCCTCGTCCATCGCGGCGAGGACGCCCGGGGCCTCGTCCAGCGTGACCGGGGTGACCTCGGGGACGATCCCGTGCGCGACCGCGAACGCGAGGGTGTCGCGCAGGTCGTGCGGGGAGCCCGACGGCACGCCCATCACCCGCAGCCGGCCGCTGACCAGGGCCATCGGCGGCACGCTCACGTTCTCGGCGCCCATGCCGAGGTAGAGCAGGGTGCCGTCCGGGCGCAGGCCGCCGAACGCGGCGAGCCCCGTCGCGGTGTCGGGCGCGGTGTTCACGACGAGGTCGGCGCCGCCCCACGCCCGCAGCGCCTCGGCCGGGTCCCGCTCGTCGGTCGCGACGAACAGTTCGGCGCCGAGCGCGAGCGCCTCCTTCTCGGCGCGGCGCGACCGCGACACCACGGCGACGCGGGCGCCCATCGCGGCGGCGAACCGCTGGGCCATCGTCCCGACGCCGCCGGTGCCGAGCACGGCCACCCTGGACCCGGCGGCGGCCCCGGCCTGCCGGAGCCCGTTGAACGCGGTGAGCCCGGCGCACATCAGCGGCGCGCCGGCGACCGGGTCCAGGCCGTCCGGCAGCGGGGTGGCGAACCCGGCGCGGCCGACGAAGTACTCGGTGTACCCGCCGTCGCGGTTGACGCCGGTGACCTGCTTGGGCGCGCCCGTGCACAGGATCTGGTCGCCGCGGGCGCACTGGTCGCAGTGGCCGCAGGACCCGTACAGCCAGGCGGCGCCGACCGGGGTGCCGACTTCGGGCCAGTCGACGCCCTCGCCGAGCGCCGCGACGACGCCGCTGATCTCGTGCCCGGGGACGACGGGGAACGTTCCGAACGGGTAGTGGCCCCGCAGGTGGTTGACCTCGGAGAAGCACATCCCGCAGGCGGTGACCCGCACCAGGATCTCGCCGGGGCCGGGCCTCGGCTCGTCGCGGTCGACGATCTCCAGCGGTCCGCCCGGGGCGGTGAGCACGGCGCTGCGCATGGCGGCGCCCCCTCTCGTGTGATGACGGCCGGCAGGCCGTTCGTAGCATCGGTATAGCAATGACTGTACTCACGCTATAGGTCCGAGCATAGCGCTGTTCGGAAAATTTCTGTAACATCGTTGTTGTGACCGCCCAGAAGGACCCCGACACCCGCGACCGCATCCTGCGCGCCGCCGCGCGGCTGCTCACCGAGGCCGGCGGCGAGCCGGTCTCGACGCGGGCCGTGTGCACCGCCGCCGGCGTCGGGGCGCCGACGCTCTACCACCACTTCGGCGACAAGCGCGGCCTGTTCGACGCCGTCGCCGCCCGCGGCTTCGAGGAGTACCTGGCGAGCAAGCGGGCGCAGGGCGGCACGGGCGACCCGGTCGAGGACCTGCGCCGCGGCTGGGACCTGCACATCGAGTACGCCGTCACCCACCCCGCGTTCTACACGCTGATGTACGGGACGCCGCGCACTCCGGCCGCCGCCGGCGAGGCGTACGGCATCCTGCTGGGCCTGGTCGAGGCCGTCGCCGGCGCGGGACGGCTCCGCGTCCCGGTCGCCACCGCCGCCCGCATGATCCACGCCGCCGGGGTCGGGACGGCCCTCACGCTGATCGCGGGCCCGTCCGGCGAGGCCGCCGACCGGGAGGCGTCGGTCCGCACGCGGGAGGCCGTCCTCGCCGCCGTGACCTCGGAGGGCGGCGATCCGGCCGGCACGCCGCTCGCGGCCCGCGCGGTGGCGCTGAAGGCGGCCCTGGGCTCCGCCCCGCCGGCCGGGCTGACCGCCTCGGAGGCGGCGCTGCTCGGCGAGTGGCTGGACCGCCTGGCCGGCTAGGGCCGCGGGGTCCCGTTACCGGGGCGCCGGCGGCGCTTCACGCCGACGCCGCCCCAGAACGCCAGGCCCTTCACCACGACCGTGGGGGAGCCGGGCACGCCGGGCCCGCTGGCCCGCTGGTCGAACCCGCCCATGATCCCGAGCCCGTTGACGTGCACGGTGATGTCGTCCGGCACGATGATCTCGAACCCGCCCATGATCGCGAGCGCCCGGATCACGACCTGGCCCTCCTCGAACCGGGCCTCCCGCAGATCGATCTTTCCGCCGCCCCAGAACGCGAACGCCCGGAACCGGCGGGGGACGTTCCACACGCCCGCGCGGCGGAACCGCTCATGATCCCGATGCCGCTCCGCCAGGACGGCGCGCCGTGCACCGGCCGCCAGTCCGCCCCGGTCGCCGGGGGCGCCGCCCGGCCCGGTGAGGGCAGGTCGCGGGTGATCGGTCCGAGCTCCGCGTAGGTCTTGGCCGCGTACACCGCGTCCAGCCGCTCGTCGAGCTCGTCCAGCGTCAGCCGCCCCTCGCCGGCCGCGTCCCGCAGCACCTGCGCGACCCGCTCGCGGTCGGCGTCACCGGCCCGCATCTCCGGCGCTCCGGGCGTCCCGGGATGCTCGGGGAGGTTCGTCATGCCCGAAGCCTAGACGGACGCCGCCCGCCCCGCATGCCCGATCCGCCGTGGAATCAGGGCCGGGGCGGCTCCAGGCGGACGACGACGGACTTGGACGTGGGGGTGTTGCTGATCTCGGCGGTGCTGTCGAGCGGGACCAGGACGTTGGTCTCCGGGAAGTAGGCCGCCGCGCAGCCGGGCGCGGTCGGGTAGGAGACGGCGCGGAAGGCGGGGGCGCGGCGCTCGGCGCCGTCCGGCCACTCCGAGACGAGGTCGACGGTCGCGCCGTCGGCGACGCCGAGGCGGGCCAGGTCGGCGGGGTTGACGAGCACGACGCGGCGTCCCGCCTTGATGCCCCGGTAGCGGTCGTCCAGGCCGTAGACGGTGGTGTTGTACTGGTCGTGGCTGCGGACGGTCTGCAGCAGCAGCCGCCCCTCGGGGACCCGCAGGACCTCCAGCTCGTTCACCGTGAGGTTGGCCTTGCCGGTCGCCGTCGGGAACCTGCGCTCGTCGCGGGGCGCGTGGGGGAGCGTGAAGCCGCCGGGCTCGCGGAGGCGGGCGTTGAAGTCCTCGAAGCCGGGGACGACCCGGGAGACGTGGTCGCGGATCACGTCGTAGTCGCGCTCCATCGCCTCCCAGCCGATGCCCGAGCCGGGCAGCGCGGCCCTGGCGAGCCGGCAGACGATCGACACCTCCGGCAGCAGGTGCTCCGACGCGGGGGCGAGGCGGCCGCGGGAGGCGTGCACCATGCCCATCGAGTCCTCGACGGAGACGATCTGCGGCCCCGTCTCCCGCACGTCCCGCTCGGTGCGGCCGAGCGTCGGGAGGATCAGCGCCACCTCCCCGGTCACCGCGTGCGACCGGTTGAGCTTGGTCGACACCTGCGCGGTCAGCCGGCAGCCGCGCAGGGCCGCCTCCGTCACGGCGGAGTCGGGGGTGGCGCGGACGAAGTTGCCGCCCATCCCGAGGAACACCCTGGCCCTTCCGTCGCGCATGGCGCGGATCGCCTCGACGGTGTCCAGGCCGTGCTCGCGGGGCGGCTCGAACCCGAACTCGGCGGCGAGGGCGTCCAGGAAGGCGGGCTTCGGCCGCTCCCAGATGCCCATCGTCCGGTCGCCCTGCACGTTGGAGTGGCCGCGGACGGGGCAGACGCCCGCGCCGGGCCGGCCGATGTTGCCGCGCAGCAGCAGGAAGTTGACGATCTCGCGGATCGTCGGCACGGAGTTGCGGTGCTGGGTGAGGCCCATCGCCCAGCAGACGACGATCCGCCCGGCGGCGAGGACGTCCCCCAGCGTCGCGGCGATCTCCTCGCGGGTGAGGCCGGTCGCCTCCAGGACGTCGTCCCAGTCCAGGCGCAGGGCGTGCTCGCGGAACGCCTCGAAGCCGTGCGCGTGGGCGTCGAGGAACTCCCGGTCGAGGGCGCCGGGCGCGTCCGACTCCAGCAGCATCCGGTTGAGCGCCTGGAACAGCGCGAGGTCGCCGTTCAGCCGGATCTGCAGGAACCGGTCGGCGAGCACCGTGCCCCGCCCGGCCATCCCGGAGGCGCGCTGCGGGTTCTTGAACCGCATCAGCCCCGCCTCGGGCAGCGGGTTGACGGCGATGACGCGGGCGCCCTCCCGCTTCGCCCGCTCCAGCGCCGACAGCATCCGCGGGTGGTTCGTCCCGGGGTTCTGGCCGACGACGAAGACGAGGTCGGCCTGGTAGAGGTCCTCCAGCAGCACCGAGCCCTTGCCGATGCCGATCGTCTCGCTCAGCGCGGAGCCGGACGACTCGTGGCACATGTTGCTGCAGTCGGGCATGTTGTTCGTCCCGAACGCCCGCGCGAACAGCTGGTAGGCGAACGCGGCCTCGTTACTCGTCCGCCCGGAGGTGTAGAAGACGGCCTCGTCCGGAGAGTCCAGGGCGTTCAGTTCGGTCGCCAGCAGGCCGAACGCCTCGTCCCACGACACCGGCTCGTAGTGCCCGGACCCGGCGCGCTTCACCATCGGCTCGGTCAGCCGCCCCTGCTGCCCGAGCCAGTGGTCGGACCTCCCGGCCAGCTCCTCGACGCCGTGCTCGGCGAAGAACTCCCGGGTGACGCGCCGCAGGGTCGCCTCCTCCGCGACGGCCTTCGCGCCGTTCTCGCAGAACTCGGCGGTGTGCCGGTGGTCGCCCTCCGGCCAGGCGCACCCCGGGCAGTCGAACCCCTGCTTCTGGTTGACGCGCAGCAGCGTCAGGGCCGTCCGCCGCACGCCCATCTGGGCGTGGGAGTGGCGCAGCGCGGCCGTCACCCCGGGAACGCCCGCCGCCCAGGTCTTCGGTTCCGAGACCTCCATACCGGCGTCGTCGAAGTCACCGGCGGGCGGCTTGCGCGTCATAGGGCACATCCTCGTGGTCGGCCGACATCCCCACTGTCGCACGGTAGCGGCGGTCCGGCGCGCTACTGGGGCGGGCCTTCCGTCAGGTGGACGGTCCCCGCCATGCGGTCGCCCCGGCTCGTCGTCCACTCGATCCGGACGGCGTCGCCCGGGTGGCGGGCCAGCATCAGGGTCGTGAGGGTGGACGGGGTGTCGACGGAGGCGTCGCCGAAGGCGACGATGACGCCACCGACGGGGACCCCGGCGGCCTCGGCGGGGGAGCCGGGCACGAGTTCGGCGACCAGCGCGCCGGGGGAGCGGCCGTTCGGGCGGACCTTGACGCCGAGCATCGCGGTCCGGCCGATGTGCACGGTCGAGGACGCCTCGCCGCGCTGGATCTGCCGCGCGACCTCCAGCGCCCGGTCGGACGGGATGGCGTACCCCCGGTGGTCCTTGCGCTGCTCGGCGTCCTTCACCGAGAACCCGGCGGACGCCGCGGTGTTGATGCCGATGACCTTGCCGGAGGTGTCCAGCAGCGGCCCGCCGGAGTCGCCCGGCCGGATCGGCGCGTTCGTCTCGATCAGGCCGGTGAGCCGCTCGGAGGTGCCGTTGCTGTCGTCGCGCGCGGTGACCGACTGCTCCAGCGCGGTGACCCTTCCGGTGACGACGGTGGGCGTGCCGCCCTTGCCGCCCGCGTTGCCGACGGCGGTGACCGTGTCGCCGACCTCGACGCCCCCCGCGGAGGCGAACGCGGCGGCCTTCAGCCGGGTGGCCCCCGACAGCCGGATCACCGCGATGTCGCCGGCCCGGTCGTAGCCCACGACCTGCGCCGTGTAGCCGCGGCGGTTGTCGACGTCGGTCCCCTTGATCGCGGTGGCGCCCTGGATGACGTGGTTGTTGGTCAGCACGAGGCCGGACGCGGTGAGCACGATGCCCGTCCCGGCGGCGCGGGTGCCGTTCAGCGTCTGCTCGGTCTCGATGTTGACCACGCCCGGCCGCCGCCCGCTGGGCTTGGCGTGCTTGTGGCGGGTCGCCGCGGCGGAGGGCGGGGCGTCCTGCGGGGTCCCGCTCTCCACGACCCGGCAGCCGGGGGCGAGGAGGGCCAGGAGCGCCACCAGCAGCAACGGGATCGCGGCGCGGGCGCGGCGCCCGGAGTCCTCGCTCACCTGGATGCCTCCTCCCGCAGGTTCCTCCCATGATTCCCGATTCCGGGCAATTAGTCCGAAAGAAGGAAGGACAACGCGGGGCGGGTCCTGGCCGGGCCCGCCCCGGGGGCTCAGCGGGTGAAGTAGCGGCGGGGGTTCTCCACGAGCATCTGGTCGATCTGCCCGTCGGAGACCCCGGCGGCGCGCAGGGCGGGCAGGACGTCCTCGCTGATGTGCCGGTAGTTCCAGTTCGGCTGCATCGCGGGCACCGTCGCGGGGTCGGGGCCGAACCAGTCGATGAAGCAGGACGCGTCGTGGCTGAGGACCATCCGGTCGGCGTAGCCCCGCTCGCACAGGGCCGCGACGGTCGCGACCCGCTCGGAGGTCGGGTTGATGATGTCGAGGCCGAAGCGGTCCATGCCGAGGATCGCGCCCGTGTCGGCCAGCTCCATCAGGTAGTCGAGGTCGTTGCTGTCGCCCGCGTGCCCCACGACGACCTTGGCGAGGTCCACGCCCTCCTCGGCGAGCAGGCCCACGACCGTCCGGCCCGCGTGGATCGAGCTCTCGGTGTGCACGGTGACCGGCGCGCCCGTCTCGCGGTGCGCCGCGGCGACGGCCCGCAGCACCCGCTCGACGCCGGGCGTGAGGCCGGGGGCGTCCACGGCGCACTTGAGGAAGGCGGCCCTGACCCCCGTCCCGGCGATGCCCTCGGTCAGGTCGCGGGTGAAGTCGGCGATCATGGGGTCGGGGCCCTGGTCCACCAGCGTGCCGGGACCCCGGTGGTGGAACTGGAACGGCAGGTCGTTGTAGGTGTAGATGCCCGTCGCCACGATGATGTTGAGCTCCGGCACCCGCTCGTTGACCCGCTGGATGCGCGGGAGGTAGCGGCCGAGCCCCCACACCGTGGGGTCGGCGATGGTGGTGACGCCGAGCCCGGCCAGCTCGCGCAGCTTGCCGGCCGCGTCGGCGACCTTCTCCTCCTCGTCCCACCAGTCGCCCGCGCCGTAGTTCTGGACGTTCTCGGCGCCGAGCACGAAGACGTGCTCGTGCATCAGCGTGCGCCCGAGGGCGGCGGCGTCGACGGGGCCGCGGACGGTCTCAACTGCGGGCATCGATGGTTCCTCTGCGGGTGCGATACTGGCTCTGCGGGGGCATACCGACCGGTCGGTTTCTGGCAAGCTAAGGCGCGGGGCGCGCCGGAGTCAATGCCGCCGCGCGGGAGGAGGCGACAGGTGACGCAGGCCCATCCGACGCCCGGCCCGGTGCCGGAGTCCACGGCGCCCGTCCGGCAGAGCGCGGTCGAGCGGCGGATCCTGGACGCGGCGCTGCGGCTGTTCGCCGAGCGCGGCTTCGACGGGACGCCCGTGCAGAGCGTCGTGGAGGCCGCCGAGGTCACCAAGGGCGCGCTGTACCACTACTTCGACTCCAAGGACGACCTGCTCTACGAGATCTACCACTCGCTGATCGCCCGCCAGCTCGCCGACCTCGGCGCGGTGCTGGCGCGGGGGCTGCCGCCGCGCGAGGCCGTCCACGCGGTGCTGACCGGGCTGATCCGCAGCACCGCCGAGCACATCGACGAGGCGAAGGTGTTCGCCCGCGAGATGCACCGGCTGGACCACGCCCGGATGCGCTCGGTCCGCGCCGACCGCCGCCGCTACCACGTGACGTTCCGGGGCCTCATCGAGCAGGGCCAGCGGGAAGGCGTGTTCGGCACCGGGACCCCCGCGGAGACGATCACGATCGTCGCGCTCGGCATGGTCAACCAGATGCCGTCCTGGTACCGGGCGGACGGCCCCAAGCCCGCCGCGCGGCTCGCCGACGAGGTCGCCGGGTTCATCCTCGACGCGCTGGACCGGCCCACGCCCTGACGGTACCGCGCGGGGCCGCACCGTCAGGGCGGCGACGCGCCCCTCGGGGCCCGTGAGGCGACCGCGGTGACGGCCGCGGCGAGGACCGCCAGCGCGGCGATGGTCACGGCCATCGGGACGGCGGTGCCCGGCCCGGCGACGCCGGCCAGCGGTGCGGCGGCGCCGCCCAGCGCGAACTGGGCCACGCCGAGCAGCGCCGACGCGGTCCCGGCCACCCGCGGCGGGCGTCCGGCCAGCACCAGGGCGGTGGCGTTGGGGCCGATCAGCCCCTGCCCGCTCGCGACCAGGAACAGGCCCGGCAGCACCCCGCCGAGCCCCCATCCGGCGAGGACGGCGGCCACCAGGACCGCCCCGCCCGCCGCGACGACGGCGAGCCCGGCCGCCAGCAGCCGGGTCAGCGCGACCCGCCCGGCGAGCAGCGCGCCCGCCTGGCCCGCCGCGACGATGCCGAGGGAGTTGACGCCGAAGGCGACGCTGAACCCCTGCGGCGACATCCCGTAGATGTCCTGGAGCACGAACGGCGATCCCGAGATGTAGGTGAACATCGCCGCGAACGACAGGCCGATCGCCAGCCCGTACCCCGCGAACGCCCGGTCCCGCACGAGCGCCCCGCAGACCGCGGCGGTCGCGCGCGGCCCGCCCGTCTCGCGCCGTTCGGGCGGCAGCGTCTCGGCCAGCCCGAGCAGCGACCCGAGGAACAGCGCGACGCCGATCGCGGCGAGGACCGCGAACACGCCCGGCCACGGCACGACCCGCAGCAGCTGGCCGCCGAGGACGGGCGCCAGGATCGGCGCCAGCCCGTTCACCAGCATCAGCACCGAGAAGAACCGGGCCGCCGCGACGCCGTCGTACAGGTCCTGGACGATCGCCCGCGCGATCACGATCCCGGCGGCCCCGGCGGCGCCCTGCACCAGCCGCAGCGCGATGAGGGTCTCCACGCTCGGCGCCGCGACGCACAGCAGCGACGCGACGGTGTAGGCGGCGAGGCCGGCCAGCAGCGGTCGGCGGCGGCCGAGCCTGTCGCTCAGCGGCCCCGCCACCGCCTGCCCGACGGCGAGGCCGACGACGCACGCGGTCAGCGTGAGCTGCGCCTGCACGGCGCCCGTGGACAGGTCCGCCGACATCCGGGGCAGCGCCGGCAGGTACATGTCGATCGACAGCGGCGCCACCGCCGTCAGCGCGCCCAGCACGAGGACCAGCACGGGTCTCCGGCCGGCCGGAGGGGACGCGGACAGCTCGGAGCCGGCGGAGGCGGCCGCCTGGGTCATGGGGAGTCTCCAGCGGGGGCGGGGGAGGCTCAGACGGTGGTGATGACCTGCGCGGCGTCCAGGCGCGGGTTGCGGGGGCGGAAGGCGTCCGGGGCGGGCCTGCCCGCGTTGATCACGGCGATGGGGCGGAGGTTGCCCTCCGGGAAGAACTCCTTCTCGACGGCGTCCGCGTCGAAGCCGGACATCGGCCCCGCGGCGAGACCGGCGGCGCGGATCCCGAGGATCAGGTAGCCGAGCTGGAGGGAGGCGTTGAACCGGGCCATCGCCGGGCGGCCGGGGCTGTCGCGCAGGGCCTCGCGGGCGCCCTCCCGGTGCGGGAACGTGACCGGCAGGTGCTCGTGGAAGTCCTCGTCGGCGGCGGCGATCAGGGTCAGCGGGGCCGTCGCGGTCTTGGCGCGGTTGCCCTCGCTCATCAGCGGGACCAGCCGCTCGCGCGCCTCCCGGCTGCGCACGTCCACGATCCGCAGCGGCTGGGCGTTCATGGCGGTCGGGGCCCACCTGACCAGGTCGTAGATCGCGCGGACCTGCTCCTCGCCGACCGGCTCGCCGGTGAAGGCGTTGGCGGTGCGCGCCCCGCGGAACAGCAGCTCCTGCGCGGCGGGGTCCAGGATCAGCGGGGTCTGGCTCGCGGTCGTCGTCATGGCGCGCCTTTCGGACGGGGAAGCTTTCCGAAGGGGTCAATGCGATGACGGTCAGTTATCTTCCACGTCAGGAAGTGGGGTGCGTCACACAGCGGCGGCCGGCGGGGCGGCCGGTCAGAACGGGATGCGTTCGGCCGCCGCGACGAGCGCCCCCGCGATGGTGGCGACGGTCAGGACCGACACGCCGGCCAGCACGGCCCAGCGCCCCACCTGGTAGCCGGCGGGGACGCGGCCCGCGTCGCGTCCGCGCACCGGCCACGGGGCGCGCAGCGGCGCCGTCCCCGGAGGATCCGGCGGGACGTCGGCAGGCGGGCGCTCGCCGTCCGGCGCGCCCGCGGCGGGCAGCCCCGTCACCCAGCCGAGCAGGTCGGCGACGGCGGCGGGCTCGGTGCCGAGGCCGGAGGCGAAGTACCGCACCTGGGCGGCGACCTGGTCGAGCGTGCGCACGGTGTTGCCCAGCCCGACGCGGTCGAGCCAGTCGCGCGGGTCGCCGCCCGGGTCCAGACCGCGGCCGATCTCCGTGCGCAGCAGCAGGTCGGTCTTGGTGACGACGACGGCGACGCGCTTCTGCCGCCCCTGGTCGGGACGCGAGCGCAGCTCGTTCAGCACCCGCTGGAGGGTGTCGGCGGGGTCCTCCTCCGACGACGCGGCCGCCTCGTCGACGAACTCCCTCTCGTCCCCGGTCAGCGACCGGCGGAGCTGGGGGAGCGCGAACGGGTCCACGACGAACAGCAGCGCCTCGCTGTGCTCCAGGTAGCGCAGCGACTCGACCTCCGTCGCGCCCGTGTAGTGCTCGCCCGCCGGGTCGAACAGGTAGAGGATGCGCCGCGCGCGGCCCGGCAGCTCCACGTCCACCATGGTGGCCAGGGGCAGCTCCGGGCCGGTCTTGGCCAGGCGCCCGCCGCGCTGGAACTCGCGGATCGCGCCCGCGTACGCCTGCGCGTGCCGCTGCTCGACGAACGACAGCCGCCCGTGGACGGCGCGGGCCCGCGCGTGCAGGGCCCTGATGCCGAGGACCATGAACGTGGTCTTGCCCGCGGCCGGTCCGCCCACGAACGGCAGGGGCTCCACGCGGACGCGCCCGATGCGCTCGGGCAGCCGCCCCCCGCAGTGCGGGCAGTACGCGGCCAGGCGGAAGCGCCCGAGCGGGACGGTCGTGGGAAGCCGCGCCCCGCACCGGCACACGTGCCGGAACGCGCCGCCCGCCCCCGGCGAGAGGCGCCGGTGCCGCGCGCCGCAGCTCGGGCACGCGTACTCCGGCAGCCCGATCCGCTCGTAGCAGAAGGGGTGCGGGCACGTCTGGAGGATGCGGGCGTACCCCATGAAGACGCGTTCGACCGCCGCCAGGACGAGCACGCACGCCAGCCACGACGCCAGCCCGACCGCGGCGACCAGCCCGTACAGGACCGTCAGCGCGAGGACGAACACCGACGCGGGAACGGCGGCGGCGGTGATGCCCGCGCACAGCGCCAGCCAGACCGGGAAGACGAAGAACCCCCACGGGCCGCCGAGGAGCGTCCGGGTCAGGCTCAGCACGACGCCCCGGGCCGTCCGGTACACCTGCGGGACGACCGTGCGGCTGATCGTCCACCAGTCGCGCCACACCTGGCCGAGCAGGTAGTGCCGGTAGGCGACGGCGGGCTCGGCGACCGGCGAGGGCCCCTCCAGCGTGGACGGCGCGAGCGTCCGGCACGCGTGCAGGCAGTACACGCCGAGCGCGGCGGCCCCGGCGACGACCAGCGTCGCGGCGAACAGCACGGGGAACACGTACATGAACCCGAGCCACATGGCGCCCACCCACACGGCGATCAGCAGCAGCACGATGACGGGGTTCACGGGGTGCCCTCCAGGAGAAGGGCCCGCAGTTCGTCCCGCAGTTCGGGGCGGCGCGCCAGATGGGAGTCGAGCTGCCTGGCCGCGAGCCACCGCCGGGCCGCCGCCCGCGCCCACGCCTCCAGGGACGGCTCGGCCGCGCCGCGCCTGCGCAGCAGCAGCACCACCTCGACCAGCTCGTTGCGCCGCTCGACCTCGCCGCCGCGCAGCGGCGCGCGGCCGGCGCGGACGCGGCCGGGCAGCTCGGCCGTCCACCGCTGCGCGACCCGCGCCCGCACGGGGGCGGGCACGGCCGCCAGCAGCTCCGCCCGGAACCCGGGCGGCCGGGGCGACAGCCGCCGCGCCGCGTCGGCGAACGCCTCGCGGGCGAGGCTTCCGGTGGCGCCGCCCGCGTCGGCGAGGCGCTCCAGCGCCCGCGCGGCCCGCGGCGGGCCCGCGGTGATGGCCATCCCGTACGCCTGGACGAGGGCGGCGTCGCGCCCGGCGGGCCCGTCCGGCATGAGCGCGCGGACCCGCTCGGCGAGCCGCAGCGTCGCGGGGTCGGTGAGGCCGTCGCCGCCGGTGGAGGCGAGCCGCGCGAAGGTCCGGGACGGCAGTTCCGCCAGCGCCGGGGGCGGCGGCGCGGACCCGCAGGCGTCCAGCAGGTCGAGGCACGCGGCGGCGGACGGGGGCGCCGCCCAGATCTCCCGGAGCGCCCCGTCGACGTCGGCGGTGCCGTCGCCGTCCAGACGCAGCAGCCGGCCCGTCACCGCGATCCGGCGGCCCGGGCGCCTCCGCCCGACCGACGCCAGCACGGCGACCGCGACATCGGGCGCGGCGCGCAGCCGCCCGGCGTGCTCGTAGAGCAGGTCGCAGGTCTCGGGGGTGAGGGCGGCCGCCCGGTCCCCGGATCGGGCGAGACCGGCGACGACCCCGTCCAGCAGCGCGTCCCGCAGCCCGGCCGGGCAGCCGGCGAGCGCGCCCTCCAGCCCGGCGAGGCCGCGCCGGGCGCAGCGCGCCGCCGACGCCGCCACCTCGCCGGGATCGGCCGGGACGCCGGTCCGCTCCGCCACACCGGCCGCCTCGGCGACGTCCGCCAGCCGGGACGCCCCGGCGAGCCTCTCGGAGACCAGCTCGCCGACGCGGAGCGCGCAGCGGGGGGCGAGGTCCGCCGCTCCCGCCGCCCGCGCCCGCTCGTGCACGGTGAGCGCGAGATCGAGCCCCATGGACGGGACGCCCGGTGCGAGGTCGCGCCACACCCAGGCGGGGACGGCGGTCCCGCGCCGCGCCAGCAGCTCCGCCGCCGCGGCCTCCTCGTCCGGCGTCATGCCCGCTTCGCCCCGGCACAGGGCGAGCAGCGCGGCGGCGCCCTCCCGCGCGGGGTCGTCGAGCGGCGTCAGCTCGGCCAGGGCGTCCAGGCCGCCGAAGTCGCGGGCGCGCCAGCAGCCGGCGACGGTCCTGGCGAAGCGGCTGGCCCGGCCCTCGGAGGCACCGTCGCGCAGGTCGAACACGGACGCGTGGGAGGCGTGGCTCTGGGCGGTCGCCCAGACGGCGGGCGTCGTGCCGACCAGGCGCTGCGCGGCGCCGTCCGGGTCGGCGGTGTAGGTGACGAACGACAGCCGGGCCGCCGCCGCGACCGGCAGCGAGTACGACACGACCGCGATCCAGCGGGCGATCGCCTCCACGTCGTCGGCGACGAGGACGACCCGCCCGTGGCCCCGCCCCAGCACGCCCGCGACGGCGTCCACCAGACGGGCGAGCAGCGCGTACGGGTCGCCGGGCCCGGCGGCGGCGAGCCACCCGGCGAGGGCCTCCGGGGCGAGCGCGGAGCCCGGCGTCAGCTCCTCCAGCGGGTCGAGCACGGCCCCCGGCGCGGGCAGCGGCGTCCAGTGCGCGGCCTGCCACAGCTCGGCGGGCCGCAGCCCCTCCAGCTCCTCGGGCTCGGCCACCACCGCGTGCGCGAAGAAGTTGCCGTAGCGGCCCGAGTAGTCGCGGCCGAGGTAGCGGCACCGCAGCAACAGGGGCCGGCCGTCCACCTCGTCGTACAGCAGCGAGACGGGGAACAGGTCCAGCTCGGCGCCGCCCGGCGACAGCGGAGCGTCGGGCGGCGGACGGTACGACAGGTAGGGCGTGACCGCGGCCCGCGTCCCGTCCGGCAGGCCGGGCGTCTCGGCGACGAACTGGAACCCGGCCCGGCCGGTGGGCCCGCTCCGGGCGGAGGTGTAGTGCAGCTGCCAGGCCACCGCTACGTCCCTTCCGGGCGGACGCCGTCGAGCATGCCGAACCGGTACAGCAGCCACAGCAGCGGGTCCTCCGCCCGGTACGGCCGGACGCCGCCCGCGCCGACGCGCCCCTCCTCCGGGACGCCGCCGAGCGCCGACAGGCCGAACAGCGCGTGGTCGGCGTACTGCTGCCCGAGGTAGGTGTCGAGCTGCCCCGCCTGCCAGTCGTGCAGGAGCGCGCGGACCTGCGCGTTCACCGCGTCCCTGTCGTCGAGGTCGAGGACCCCCTGCCCCGACCGCGACCGGTGCAGCGCCGACTGGCGCAGCAGCCCCGGCCGCAGCACGTCGATCTTGGTGAGCGCGACCGCGACCGGGACGGGGAGCGGCGCGCCCGGACGGGTGCCGTGCCGCAGCCGCAGCACCTCGGTGACGCGCGCGATGACGTCCAGCGGATCGCCCGCCGGATCGCCCCCCGGATGGCCCGCCCCTGGATCGTCTCCGGCCGCGCGGGGGCCCGGCACCGCGTCCAGCACGCCCGGCCGCGCGCCCGGCAGCTCCAGCGGGTCGACCAGGAAGATGACCGCGTCGGCGGCCTCCAGGTACCGCAGGTGCAGGTCGGTGGCCTCGCGGCTGCGCAGGTCCTCGCCCGCCGTGTCGAACAGCACCAGCGCCAGCGAGTCGTTGCGGGGCCGGGAGAAGCGCCCCTTCCGGGACCGGGTCCGGGTGAGCAGGTACACCAGTGGTTCGCGCGGGCCGGTCGCGGCGCTCGGCGTCGTCGGGAGCAGCCGCCGCTCCTCCAGCAGCGGCCGGGCGAAGTCGCGCTTGTACCGCTCGATCGTCCGGTCGTCGCACGCGACCAGCGACGCGTCCAGCTCCGTCCCGACCCGGTTCATCAGCTCGTGCAGCAGGACGGCGATGTAGGTGCTCTTCCCGGCGTTCTTCGCCCCGACGAGCGCGACGATCCGCCCGGGGGAGTCGCAGTACGCCGACGGCAGCGGGTTGTGGCACTCGGGGCAGGCGCGGTTCCCGGTCGGCTGCCCGCAGCCGGGGCAGTCGGCCCGTCCCTTGCGCCCGGGCGCGGCGAACGCCGGCGGCAGCGACGCCCCCGCCGTCGACCCGGTGTACTCGGCCAGCCGCTCGTCCAGGACGGGGATGCAGCCCTGCCGCCGTCCGGACTGCCCCCGGCACCGGAACAGGATCCGCTGCGGCGCCACCGAGGCGAAGCAGTAGGGGCAGGTGATGCCCTGCCGGGGCGGCACGCCGGGGATTCCCACCCGGGCCAGGGGTCTCGTCATCAGGGGACCTGGAGTCGGCGGACGGGGGGATCGCTCAGCTCGACGGCGTCGTCGTCGGCGAAGCAGCGCAGCCAGTGCGGACCGGACGCCGCAGGCGCGCCGAGCGTCAGCTCGCCCGGCACGGGCACCCGCTCCCACGCGCCGAGGGTCTCGCCGTCGGCGGCGCGCTGCGGCATGACCCGCCCGGCGCGCAGCACCAGCGACAACCGCGCCACCCGCAGCGGCCGGGACGAGGTGAGCCGGAGGGTCAGCGTCCGCCGCCACGGCGGGCCCGAACGCAGCACGTCGTAATGGACGATCGTGCGCGCCGCGACCTCGGCGGTCACCGGCGGGCCGGTCATCCGCGCGCCGCCGACCGTCCCGGCCGCGGCGACGGACAGCTCGACCGGCTCGTCCTCGGGAACGGGCAGCCGGATCCCGCCCTGGGTGTCGTAGGCGGCCCGGGTGACGCTCTGCGCGGCCCGGACCGGGACGCGCGCGGAGTCGCCCGGCGGCGCGGGCTCCGCTCCGCCGTCGCGCCCGATCCGGTAGGCGACGTCGACCTCCGCGACGTCCGGCGGCCAGTCGAACCCGACGTGCACGTACGCGCCCCGCCGCTCGGCGACCAGCCGGCGCGGCGGCGGCAGGTTCACGTGCCGGTGGTAGGCGCCGATCGCGGCGGTGCCCTCCGCGACCGTCACCGCCAGCAGCCACCCGCCGGCGCCCGGCCGCACCGCGAGCCCTCCCTCCGCCTGCGCGCACGCCAGCCGCCGCGTCTCCCGCCGCACCTCCTCCAGCGGGACGAGCGCGCTGCGCGGCCACGGCGGCGGGCCCTGGCAGAGCACCAGCTCCACCGTCCCGTGCGCGGGCGGCGCGAACCGGGCCCGCACCAGCCCGGGGTCGGACGCGTCGGTCTCGGCGGCCAGCTCGAACACCGGCTCGGGAGGCGCGCTCGGCGTGGCCGACGCCCGCACCCCGGCCGTCTCGACCTCGCGCCCGGCCGCGTCGAGGTAGACGGCGGCGATCCGGTAGTGGTGCGTCCGCCCGTTCGGGACGCGCTCGCGGAACCCGTCCCGGCCCGCCGCGACGGTCCGGCCGTCCCGCGCCACGACGACCCGCACCGCCTCCGCCGGGCACCGCCAGCGTCCGGTGACCTGCCCGTCCCCGGCGGTCAGCTCGACCTCGCCCGGATCGGGCCGCACGACCACCGGCCCCGCCACCGCCGGCGCCGCCGCGGCCTCGCCCCGCACCGCGACGACCCCGTAGTACAGCGGCACGTTGACCGGAGGACGGGTGTCCAGCGCCCCGCCGACGGCCGTGCCGTCGCGCATGTCGCGCGGCGCCCTGCCCTCCCGCCGCACGACGTGGTGGACCACCTCGCCCCCCGTGGACGGCGAATCCTCCCAGGACAGCCGGACCGACGCGCCGTCCACGTCGAGGTGCACCGCCGGGACCGGGCGCGGCGGCAGGCGCCGCTGGTGGGCGGCGGCGCCCGGCAGGTCCCGGACGAGGCGCAGCGCGTCGGCGAGCAGGCGGTGGGCGCGGTCGGGGTCGGGCTCGGCGGCCGCGGCCTCGCGCAGGCGCAGCGCGGTGCCGAGGCGGTGCCGGGCCTCGGCGGCGAGCACCTGCTCCTCGGGCGGCTCGGCGCCGGGGGAGGGGTGCGGGACCCGCGCGGCGTCGGCCAGCCCGGCCGCCGCGTGCACGTCGCCGGCGTCCAGCAGCGCCCGGAGCCGCCCCGGCAGGCCGCCGCCCGGGTCGGTCTCGCGCACGACGGCGAACACCAGGCGGCGGGCGTCGCCCTGCTCGACGCCCAGCTCCTCGGCGGCGTACCGGAGCAGGGCGCGCTCGGACGCCCGCTGCCGCAGCCGCTCGCGGAGCCGGTCGGCGATGTCGAACAGCAGCAGCGCGGGCAGGTCGGCGCCCGAGCGCAGTGCGGCCAGCACGGTGTCGGCGTGCGTGGTGGTGGTGTCGCGGCTGCGGCGCGCCCACTCGGCGCTCGCGGCCGCGACCGCGTCCCCGTCCGGGCGCGGGCCGCCGCCCGGCACGGCGAAGCCGTCCAGGACGCGGATCGGGCCGGTGAGGCGGGCGCCGAACAGGAAGTCGGCGAGGTGGCGCCTGCCGAGGACCTCCAGCGACTCGCGCACCTTCCGGTACGCCGGGTAGGGCGCGGCGGACGGCAGCGGGTCGGGCTCGCGGATCTCGATGCCGTCGGCGGCGGCCGGCTCCGCCAGCTCGGCGGCCCGCACCCCGGTGGTGCGGGCGATGGCCTCGACCTCGGCGGGCGTGGCCATCCGCAGCGCCCCGGCCGCGTCGGCGAGGCGGCCGCGGGCCTCGCCGAGGCGGCGCTCGGCGCGCTCGCGGCCGCCGCGCAGCCGCGCCTCCAGCGGGCGGGGGTCGCCGCGCTCGGCGGCGGAGAACAGCGGCGCCAGCTCGCGGTGCTCGGCCTCCAGCCGGTCGATGAGCCGGCGGTACTTCAGCTGCCCGCGCGCCCGCCGCCAGCACTGCCGGACCTCCCGGACCCGCGCCGTGACGGCCGCCGCGTCCAGTCCGTCGAGCGGAGCTCGTCCGTTGAATGGCGGTGGGTGGGGGCTGGAGGACGGTCCGTCGAGCGCGTACCGGACGCGCAGGTCCTCGGGGGGCTGGTCGCCCGCGGCCCGCGCGGGTTCCAGCACCTCCCGCCGGTAGTCCTCGTCGAACGCCACGGGCGCCTCCAGGGGATCCGCGGCCCGCTCAGCTGACCTGGACCCGGGAGAGGGCCTTGCGGGAGCGCTCGACCTCCTCCTCCGACATGCCGCCGACGTCCACCTTCAGCTCCAGCCGCTCGCCGGTCTCCTTCTCCACGGCCGTGACGTTCAGCAGGCCGGAGGAGTCGAGCGCGAACGTCACCCCGATCGGCCAGCCCGACTTCTTGCCCGGCGGGACGCGGATCTCGCCGGTCGCGATCTCGGTGTTGTCGATCAGGTCGGCGGACTCCACCACGCCGGCCTGCTCCATCACCCGGATGTCGGCCGAGGCCTGGTCGTCGTAGACGGTGAAGAAGTCCTCGGTTCTGGCGGCGGGGAGCTCGTCGTTGGCGTGCACGAGGTGCGCGACGCTCTCGGCGCCGGTCTCCCGGTCGACGACCACGATCCCGAACGCGTGCGAGGCGACCGTCCTGATCCGCCGCCCGGCGATCTGCTTCTGCTGCTCGGCCGACAGGCCCGCCCGGTTCGCCATCTCCTCGGCGCGCTCGGCGGCGCCCTCCCGGACGAGCCGCCGGTAGGTCTCCTCGAACGCGTACAGGGCGGCGCCCTTGGCTACCGCGAGGTCGGGGTCCTGGAGGCGGGGGGCGAGGCCGAGCTCGGTCTGCAGCCGCGCCGCGACGACCGGCATCTTCGTGGAGCCGCCGACGAGGACGAGGTCGTCGTAGTCCTCCACGCCCTTCTCGGCGGCGGTCGCCAGCGTCCGGCCGGTGATCTCCACGGTGCGGTCGAGGAGGTCCTTGGTCAGCTCCTCCAGCTTCTCCCGCGTCACCTCGACGGAGGCGACCCGCCCGCCGTGCATCACCCGGACGGTGTGGGACGTGCGGGTGGTGAGGGCCTTCTTGGCGTCCTCGGCGTCGCGGCGCAGCTGCTGCTCGGTCTGCCGGTCGTCCAGCGGGTCGCCGGCGCCCGGATGCTCGGCGCGGAACCGCTCGGCGAGGTGCTCCACGAGCCGCGCGTCCCAGTCGGCGCCGCCGAGCTCGTGGTCGCCGTCGGTGCACACCACCTCGATGTGGCCCTCGCGCAGGGCGATGATCGTGGTGTCGAACGTCCCGCCGCCGAGGTCGTACACCAGGATCGTGCGGTCGGTCTCGGGGTTGAGGACGCCGTAGGTGATCGCGGCGGCGATCGGCTCGGACACGATGTCGATGACGTTCAGGCCCGCGATGCGGCCCGCCTTGCGGGTCGCGTCGCGCTCGGCCACGCCGAAGTAGGCCGGGACGGTGATGACGACGTCGCGGGCCTCCTCGCCCGTCGTGGTGCGCGCGTCCGTCGCCAGCTTCAGCAGGATGAACGCCGACACCTCCTCGGGCGTGAAGTCGATCCCGTGGATGGGGCGCGTGACGTCCCGGCCCATGTCCCGCTTGATCAGGCTGACGACGTTGTCGGGCTCCAGGACCGCGGTGTCCTTCGCGGTCTGGCCGACGACGACGTTCTCCCCGCTCTCGAAGAACACGACGGACGGGGTGGTGTCGGTGCCCTCCAGGTTCCGCTGGACGGCGGGCCGGCCCACATCGTCGATGGAGGCAATGCAGGAGTACGTCGTTCCCAGGTCGATCCCGTAGACGGCCATGTCCCTCACCCGCTGTTCGTCGTCTGTCCGTTGTGCGTCGCCTCGGCGGCGGGCACCGGCTCGGCGAGCCTGCCCACGCTGACCGCCGCCTTGCGCAGCACCTTCCCGCTCTGCTCGAACCCGTCGGACTGCACGTCCGTGACGGTGCCGTCCGCCACGGGGTCGTCGACCGGCGTGACCGCGACCGGACGGTGCCGGGACCCGTCGTAGGGGGCGCCCGGCTCGACGGTGAACCGCTCGACGCCGAGCCGCGCGAGCGCGTCGGCGACGTCGTCGGCCAGCGCGGCCAGCAGCGCCGCCGTCCGCCGCGGGTCGGGCGCGTCGGCGAGGCCGGGCGCGCGGAGCCGGTCGGACTCGCGGCGCGTCTGGTCGTGCAGCCGGTACAGCGCCGTGCGGACGGGCTCCAGCATCGCCTGCAGCTCCCCGCGCCGCAGCCGCTGGTTCTCCTCGTGCAGCCGGTCGATGACGGCCTCGCGGTGCTCCGCGCGCTCCCGCTCGCGGTCGAGGCGGGCGGTGAGCCCGGCGAGGGCGTCCCTCACCTCGGCGTGCAGCACCGCCCCGGCGTCGACCGCGCCGGCCTCACCCGCGGCGGCGTCCACGGCGCGCGGCGGTTCGGGCCCGGCACCGGAGGCCTCGCTGACTGGGGGTTCCCCGTCCCTCGACACGTAGAGTCACCTTAATGCTGGGCGGCAGGAGACGTCAGGCCAACCGATGACCTCCACCGGACTCTAGTTTGACCCGTGCCCACCGTTCCAGCACCGACTTTCCGTGCCGTTTTCTTGGGATGACACGTGTGGGTAACACAGGGGAAACGGGTGTCGCCGAAGCTGGGGGCCTCGCACGGAGACGGGAGGTGGCGATGTTGCTGCGGATAAGGGTGCGCCTGCCGGACCGCCCTGGTTCGCTCGGCCAGGTCGCGCGCACCTTGGGCGCGGCGGGCGCGGACGTCGTCCAGATGGCGGTGCTGGAGCGCGACAACGGGCGGGCGATGGACGACTTCACCGTCGCGTGGCCCACCGGGGCCGACTTCGAGCGGCTGGCCGGGGGGCTCGGCACGGTGCCGGGGGTGGAGGTCGTCGGGGTCTGGCCGACCGCCGAGCCGCAGGGCGCCTTCCCGGACGCGGCCGTGATCGGCCAGGTCGCCGCCGTCCCGGAGCGCGGCCTGGAGATCCTCGCCGACGCCGTCCCGGCCATTCTGAGCGCCGACTGGGCGGGCCTCGCCGAGGTGAAGGGGGAGGACGAGCCGGTCCTCGTGCACGTCAGTTCCGGCGGCGAGCCGGCCGCCGCCCTGCCGGAGCTGCGGCCGCTGCGGCCGCGCGCGTTCACGGCGCCGGACGGCACGCGGTTCGCGGTGTGCCCGCTCGCCGCGGGCGGGGTCGCGCTCGTGGTCGCCCGGACGGACGCGCCGCCGTTCCACCGGACGGAGGTGTTCCGGCTGGAGCAGCTCGCCGGGGCCGCGAACGCCGTCCTGCACCGCGGCGCGGCTCCGCTCTGAGCGGCCGGTCGCCATGGCGCCGTGTCAGTCCAGCAGGGCGAGGACCGCGTCCAGGTCCGTGAGGCCGGCGTCGGAGCCGAGCCCCTGGGCGACGGTGGCCGCCGCGGCGGTGCCCCAGCGCGCGGCCTCCAGGACGTCCCTGCCGCGGGTGAGGCCGGTGATGAACCCGGCGCAGTAGGCGTCGCCGCAGCCGGTCGTGTCGACGACCTCGACGGGAAGCGCGGGCAGCCGGTGCGCGCCCTCGGCGGTGGCGACGAGGCTGCCGTCCCCGCCGAGCGTGACGACGACCGTGCCGGGCCCCCGCGCGAGCAGCGCGGCGGCGGCCTTCTCCGGGTCGTCCTCGCCGGTCATGAGGGCGGCCTGCTCCTCGTTCGGCAGGAAGTGGTCGACGTGCGGGAGGAACGCGGCGGCGCCGTCCAGCAGGTCGGGCATGGTGGACAGCAGGTCCATCGTCACGACGGTGCCGGCCTCGCGGGCGGCGTCGAGCATGGCGAAGAAGGCCGGGTCGTTGAGGCCGAACGTGACGTCGGGGCCGCCGAGGTGCACCGCGCTCGCCGCGCCCAGCAGGCCCGGCCCGACCGCGCCGGCGGTGAGGGTCAGGTTCGCGCCGGGGACGTGGAAGCTCGGCCGCCCGCCGTCCGGCCGGATCGGCAGGATCGACGCGCTGGTCTGGTCGGCCGTCCGCCGGACGAGCCCGCCCACGTCGACGCCCTCGCGCGTCATGATCGTGACCAGCAGGTCGCCGAGGTCGTCGTCGCCGATCGCGCCGACCGAGACGACCTCGTTGCCGAGCCGGGCCAGGGCGACGGCGGTCCCGGCGGCGGCGCCCGCCGCGGTCACCCGGATCTGCTCGACGACGACGGTGTCCTGGCCCTCCGGGATGGCCTCCACCGGGCGGGCGAGCACGTCCAGGATGTGCGCGCCGAGAGTGACGACGGTCATGACCGGCCCCTTAGTGATCGTCAGGGCCGTAGCGTACGCGGTGCAGGCTCCGAAAGGTGAGAGGTATTCGCATGTTGTTGAGGGACGAGCGGGACGCGTTGTGCGCGATCGGCCGGCGGCTCGCCGGGACCGGGCTGGTGACCGGCGCGTCCGGCAACGTCAGCGTCCGGTCGGGCGACCTGGTCGCGGTCACCCCGGGCGGGATGATGCTCGACCGGATGGAGCCCGCCGACTGCCCGGTCGTGAACATCGAGGGCCGGTGGGTGGACGGCGACAAGGCGCCGTCGTCCGAGACGCCGATGCACCTCGCCCTCTACGAGGCGACCCCGGCCGCCGCCATCGTGCACACGCACTCCACCTACGGCGCCGTCGTGGCGACGACCATGCCCGAGCTGCCGCCGATCCACTACAACACGCTCCTGCTCGGCGGCGTGGTGAAGGTCGCCGAGTACGCCACCTACGGGACGCCCGAACTGGCCGAGAACGTCCGGACGGCCATGGCGGGCGGCAAGCGCGCCGCGCTGATGGCCAACCACGGGGGCGTCACGATCGGCCGCGACCTGGAGGAGGCGTACGAGAACGCGCGCCTTCTGGAGTGGCTGTGCGGCGTGTACGTCCGCGCCAAGGCGATCGGGGAGCCACGGATCCTGACGGAGGAGGAGTTGGCGAAGGTGGTCGAGCGGGGGCTGGCGCCGCCCGACTTCCCCCGCGTGTAACCTAACGCTTGTTAGGTCACTCTGGGAGGCCCGCCTTGCCCTTCGTCCTGGTCGACAGGCCGCGCCCGAACGTCACCCTGATCACCCTCAACCGGCCCGAGCGCATGAACGCGATGGCGTTCGACGTGATGGTGCCGTTCCGGGAGGCCCTGGAAGAGGTCAGCCGCGACAACGAGACCCGCGTCGTCGTGATCACCGGCGCCGGGCGGGGGTTCTGCTCCGGCGCCGACCTGGAGAACCCGGGGAGCATCCCGGGCATCGACGGGCTGACGCTCCCGACGATCGCGCTGCGCTCGATGGAGCTGCTGGACGACGTGGTGCGGGCGATGCGGCGCGTGCACCAGCCGGTCATCGCGGCGGTCAACGGCCCGGCGATCGGCGGCGGCCTGTGCCTGTCGCTCGCCGCCGACATCCGGCTCGGCGCGGACACGGCCCTGTTCCGCGCGGCCGGGATCAACAACGGGCTGACCGCGAGCGAGCTCGGCCTCAGCTACCTGCTGCCGCGCGCGATCGGCGCGTCCCGCGCGTTCGAGCTGATGCTGTCCGGACGCGACGTCGAGGCCGCCGAGGCCGAGCGGATCGGCCTGCTGTCGCGCGTCGTCCCCGGCGACAAGCTCCTCGACGCCTGCTACGAGCTGGCCGAGCGGATCGCCGGGTTCAGCCGTCCCGGCACCGAGCTGACCAAGCGGATGCTGTGGTCGAGCCTGGACGCCGCGAGCCTGGACGCCCACATGGGGCAGGAGGGCCTCGCCCAGCTGTACGTCCGCCTCACCACCCACAACTTCGAAGAGGCGATCAAGGCGCGGAGGGAGCACCGCCCCCCGGACTTCCAGGACTGACGCACACCGGCCTGGTCCGCCGCTGGTACGACCACGCCGCCGCGCCCAGCGCCAGGCCGTAGGCGGCGAACGCGCCGATCCCGCACGCCGCCACCGTCCAGCCGGACCATCCGCTGATGAGCCCGTCGTGCGGGAGGTCGCGCAGCCCGAGGACGGGCGGCAGCAGGTAGGCGATGGAGCCGACGACGCCGTACGGGCCGAGCGTCAGGGCGCCGAGCCAGGCCGGGATGAGCGGCAGCCAGCGCGGCACCCTGCGCCCGGCCAGCGGCGGCGCCCACCGCGGGAAGACCTGCCCCCATTCGTGCGTGAGCCCCATCAGCAGGAAGACGCCGGCGAGCGCCGACAGGGTGGTGAAGTCCAGTCCGTACCTCTCCAGCGTGAGGACCAGCCCGGACGCGCCGTTGCGCTCGAACTCGGCGACGACCTGCTCGCCCTCGATCCCCGCGAAGGAGCCCCCGAACGCCCAAGTGGTCTTCATGGCGGCGTAGGGCGCGAACCCCAGGGCCCCGCCGTAGGCGGCCCACCGCACCGCGCGCGGCGCGGGGGACACGGGCGGCGAGGTCGTGCCGGTGCCCGTCACGGCGTGAAATCCGCCGCACCGTGCGCACCGTCCCGCCGTGCTGCGCTGGTAGGCCAGGGCTGTCCCGGCGAGCAGGGCCGCGCCCACCGCGCACAGGGCCTCGACGGCGAACCTGGGCCAGTCGTCGACCGTCCCGTCGAAGACGAGTTGCAGCACGTTCATCACGAAGCCGAACGTTCCGGCCCCCGCCAGCACGCAGGCCGTCCACAGCCCGCTGAGCGGCCACCACCGGGGCATCTGCCGCCCGACGCCGCGCACGCTCGACACCGCCATGATCCCGCCGACGCCGAGGAGGGCGGCGATCACCCATCCCGCCGCCCGCGCGCCGGCCGGCGGCGCCCCGGTCTCCCCGCCGGCCGCCCAGTACAGGGCCGCCCCCACCGCGCCCACCGACCACACCCCGGCCGCGTACCCCGCCCAGCGCGGCCACAGCCTCCCGACCGATTCCATGGGACGAGCCTGTCCGCACCCCCGCCGCGGCGCCTCCCGCCGGGGGGCGAACGCCCTACCCCGTGCGGGGGAGGGGGCATGGCAAGCCAGGGGGCCATGGCAGGTGAAGGGCATGGCAGGGTGAGGGGGTGCCGAAGCTTGCGCCGGACGAGGCGCGCCGTCTGCTGACCACCGTGCCGGTCGCGCGCCTGGCGACCGTGGGGGAGGACGCACGCCCGCATCTCGTCCCGGTGACGTTCGCCGTCCACCGGGGCGCCGTCTACACGGCCGTCGACCACAAGCCCAAGAGCAGCCGGGATCTGCGGCGCCTCGCGAACATCCGGGCCAATCCGCGCGTCGCGCTCCTGGCGGACCACTACGAGGACGACTGGGAACGCCTCTGGTGGGTCCGCGTGGACGGCCACGCGACGGTCGTCGACGACCCCGCGCGCATGGCCGAACCTGTCCGGCTCCTGGCGGAGCGCTATCCCCAGTACCGCGAGCACCCGCCCGAGGGCCCGGTCATAGCCGTCACCATCGAGGCCTGGACGGGCTGGTCGGCGTCCTAGAGGGAGCGCTGGAAGGTCGTGACGGCCTCGGCGACCCGCTCGGGGAACTCCACGTGCGGGTGGTGGCCGGCGCCGTCCAGCAGGACGACCTGGCCGTTCAGCCGCCGGCCGACCCATTCGGCCTCGGCGGCCGGGTCGGGCCAGTCGATGTCGCCCGTGCCCATGATGACGAGCGTGGGCGCCTGGACGCGGTCGAGCCGCGCCTCGGCCTCGGCGTGGGACATGCTCAGGTAGTCGGCGATGACCTTGCCGCGGCCCTGCTCCTTGAAGTTCGCCTTCAGTTCGGCCTTGTGCTCGGCGAAGTCGGCCGGGGGCTTCGGCTCCCACTTGGGGTAGTAGGACATGTAGAGCGGCAGGGCGAGGCCGGGGACCCGCATGAGGGCGGTGGTCAGCTTCTGCGCGAACCCGCCCTTGCCGTCCCGGACGAACGGCGCCGCCAGCACGAGTCCCTTGACCAGTTCGGGCGCCTCGGCCGCGACCCACACCGCGGCGGCCGCGCCGTTGGAGCACCCGTAGATCAGTGCCGGGCCCGCGTCCAGGTGCTGGAGCAGGGCCAGCAGGTCGTGGGCCAGCGGGGTGCTGCCGTACTCGGGCCAGTGCGCGCTGGTCTCGCCCATCCCGCGCTGGTCGACGGTCACGACGCGGTACCCGGCGTCCAGGAGCAGCGGCCGGAGGAACCGGTACTGCGACCGCAGGTCGAGCATCGAGGGCAGGCACACGACGAGCGGGCCGTCGCCGGTGTCGTCGTAGGCCAGCCGTCCGCCGGGAAGGTCGAGGAAACGGGTCTCGCTCATCACGCACTCCTTGAAACTGTGTAGCTCTATAGCTAAGGATATTAGCTTTAGGGTGGCCGCACGTCAAGAGCGGTGCTCTCGCGGGATCAGTCCCAGGCCTCGCCGAGCCTCGCGAGGTCGGCGGCGTACTCGATGCGGGCCGCCCACTCGTCCGGCCATGCGTCCATGCCGAGGTGCGCGCCCGCGAACGCGCCGGCCAGGCACGCGATCGAGTCGGAGTCGCCCGAGCTGGCCGCGCCGCGCCGGATCGCCTCGACCGGCTCGTCCGGGAACAGCAGGAAGCACAGCAGGCCGGTGGCGAGCGCCTCCTCGGCGACCCAGCCCGCGCCCGTGACCGCGCAGGGGTCGGACGCCCGGTCCCCGCGCGCGACGGCCTCGTCCAGGCGGTCGAGGACGTCCAGGCACTCGTCCCAGCCCCGGGCGGCGAACGTCTCCGGGGTGTCCATGCCGGGCTGCTGCCACAGGGTGCCGAGCCAGCGCTCGTGGTAGACGGCGCGCTGGTCGTGGCAGCGGGCCCGGAGCGCGGCGGGCAGGTCGGCCGGGGCCATCCCGTCGGCCAGCCACCGCACGGCGAACGCCGTCAGCTCGCTCGCCGCGAGCCCGGTCGGATGCCCGTGCGTGAGAGCGGCCTGGAGCTGCGACGCCCCGGCCCGCGTCTCGTCCGACAGGCCCGGGGCCAGGCCGACCGGCGCGACGCGCATGTTGGCGCCGCAGCCCTTGGAGCCCGCCACGGTGGCCTCCACCCAAGGCCTCCCGGCGGCCAGGTTCCGGCAGGCGCGCAGGCAGGTGTTCCCGGGCGCGCGGTCGTTGTCGGGGCTGTTCAGCCAGTCGACGAAGCGCCGCCGCCACATCGGCGTGATCAGGTCGGGGGTGAACGGCGGGTTCGCCAGGGCGTCGAGGAGCGCGAGCCCGACCGCGATCGCCATCTGCGTGTCGTCGGTGACGAGGGCCGGGTCGCCTTCGGGCCGCGCGGGGCCGTGCTCACCGAACCGCCTGTGGATCTGCTTCATGGTGAGGAACTCGGTGGGCGCGCCCAGCGCGTCCCCGTACGCCAGCCCGAACATCGCCCCGCTCGCCCGTTTCATGGGCGGCATTCTTCCTTAATCCGTACAAGCGTCGCGGTAGCCGCCGGGGGTCATGCCGTAGCAGCGGACGAACCAGCGCGTCAGATGGCTCTGGTCGGCGAAACCGGTGCCGGCCGCCACGTCCCCGATCGCGTCGCCCCGGGCGAGCAGGCGGCGCGCCGCGCGGAGGCGGAGCTGGCGCTGGTAGTCGCTCGGCGCCATCCCGTACTCCCGCCGGAACGCCCGGTACAGCGCGAACCGGCTGCACCCCGCCGCCTCTGCCAGCGCGTCGGCTCCGATGTCGTCGGTGCAGCACTCATGGAGGCGCCGCCTGGCCCGCTCGACGAAGCCGCCGGCGGGCGCCGCGTGCACCCTGCGAGTGGCGGCCCGGTCGACCAGCGTCCCGACGGCCGCGGTCAGCAGCTCGTCGCGCTTCAGGGCCGGCGCACCGCCGAGCAGCGCCGCGTGCAGCCCGCGCAGCGCCCGGGCCAGGGCGGGGTCCGGCACGACGGGCGCGTCGAACAGCGGCAGCCCGACCGGGCGCGCCGCGATGTCGGCGAGCACGTCCGAGATCAGCCCGGCGCCGATGTGGACGATGCGGTAGGTGAAGCCGAGCTCGTCGGCGGCGTGGCCGTCGTGCGGGTCGTCGGGGTTGAACGCGATGACCATCCCGGCCGCGCTCGTGTGGGCCCCGCCCCGGCACCGGAACGCCTGGTGGCCGTCCTCGGTGACGCCGAACGAGTACGTCTCGTGGCTGTGCCGGTGGTAGGCGTGCCGCTCGAAGTGGGCGTGCATCGCCTCCAGCGGACGGTCGGGCGACCGCCAGTACCTGCTCCAGTCCACGCCTCCCAGTCTGGCGCACGAGCGTTCAAGACGGCGCGCCCGGGCCGCGGGCAGGCTGGACCGCATGCGTTTCGACACCAAGATCGGGATCGTGGTCCGCGACGACCTCGCCGCGTGGCAGCGGCTCAACGTCACCGCGTTCCTCGCCAGCGCCGTCGCGGGCGGCGTCCCCGGCGTCATCGGAGAGCCGTACGAGGACGCGTCCGGCAACACCTACCTGGCGATGTTCCGCCAGCCCGTCCTGGTCTACGAGGCCGGGGCCGAGGCGATCTCGACGGCCCACGCCCGCGCCCTCGCCCGCGAGATGGACATCGCCGTCTACATCGAGGACATGTTCAAGACGGGCCACGACGAGGCGAACCGCGCGACCGTCCGGGCCGTCACCGCCGAGGAGATGCCCCTGGTCGGATTCGCCGTCCACGGCCCTAAGAACGGCGTGGACAAGGTGCTCAAGGGGCTGCGGCTGCACCCGTGAGCCCGGCGAGGGCGGCCAGGCGCTCGCGGTGCCGGTCCGGCGACCCGAACAGCTCCCGCGACGACCGCGCCCGCTTGAAGTACAGGTGCGCGTCGTGCTCCCAGGTGAACCCGATCCCGCCGTGCAGCTGGATCGCCTCGCCCGCCGTGTGGAAGAAGGCCTCCGAGCAGTACGCCTGGGCGAGCGCGGCGGCGGCCGGCAGCTCGTCCGGGCTCTCGTCGGCGGCGGCCGCCGCGTTCAGCACGGCCGACCGTGCCGACTCCACCAGCACGAACATGTCCGCGCACCGGTGCTTGACCGCCTGGAACGACCCGATCGGCCGCCCGAACTGGTGCCGGACCTTCGCGTACTCGACCGTCATGTCCAGGGTGCGCTGCGCCCCGCCGAGCTGCTCGGCGGCCAGCGCCACGGCCGCGACGTCCAGGGCCCGCGCCAGCGCCTCCGGCCCCCCGACCCTGCGCGCCGCGACCCCGTCCAGCTCGATCCGCGCCAGCTTCCGCGTCTGGTCGAGCGTCGGGAGGGCGTGCCGGACGAGCCCCGCCGCGTCCTCGACGGCGTAGACCCCGACCCCGTCCTCGCCCCGCGCCGCCACGAGGACCAGGCCGGCGATGTGCCCGTCCAGGACGAAGTCCTTCGTCCCGCGCAGCACGCCGTCCTCGAACGTCGCCCGCACCGAGGCGGGGTTCCAGGACCCGCCGTCCTCGGCCACCGCAAGCGTCCCGATCACCGACCCGTCCGCGAGGCCCGGCAGCAGGTCGTGCCCGCCGTCCCCGGCCTCCAGCGCCGCCGCGGCCGTGATCGTCGCGAGGAACGGGGCGCACACCACGGCCCGCCCCATCTCCTCGAACACCACGGCCAGCTCCCGCATCCCGAACCCGGCGCCGCCGTGCTCCTCGGCGATCGCCAGGCCCTGCAGCCCGAGCTGCTCGGCCATCTGCCGCCACACCTTCGGGTCGTGGCCCTCGGTCGTCTCCATCAGCCGCCGCACCTCGGCGCCGGGGGACCGGTCGGCGAAGAAGCGCCGCAGCGCGTCCCGCAGCTCCCGCTGTTCCTCGGTGACGACGAGCTTCATCGGGCGTCCTCCCACACGTGTCCCAGGCCTACCGGGTCATCGTGCCGCGCGCCCGCCGCCCGCCTCCTGGCCCTTCCCATCCACCGGGACGGTCAGGGCGCCCAGTCGTGCGGCCCGAGCACGTATCCCTTGCTCGTCGAGTGCAGATGGTTGATCGACACGAGGTGGCCGAGCGCGGCCCACAGATCCTCCTCGGGCGCGTCCACGAGCGCCCCGATCGTCTCGAAGTCCGCCGCCCCGCGCTCCTTGTCGATCTCCGCGACCGTCTCGTACACGACCAGCTCGAAGTCCGACAGCTCCTGCACGTCCCCACGCGGAACATCTCGCTCATCCATAGACACACCGTGCCCACTGGCGCACGTTCTCAGTCCCGAACGCGAGGGGCGGACGTGGCGAAAGCGGGGCCGGGCGGGCGTTCCGGAACTAGAGTGATCAACGGATCTGGAGGCACGACCGAAGGCGGGTACCGGATATGTCGGACGTTCCGCGGGACCCCTCCGCCGAGGCGGATCTGCAGACCGACAGGCCGCACTCGGCGCGGGTCTACGACTACATCATCGGCGGCAAGGACAACTACGCCGCCGACCGGGAGACCGCGGCCGCGGTGCTGGCGAACTGGCCGGGGCTGCGCACCTCGATGATCGCCAACCGGGCCTGCATGCAGCGGATGGGCCGCCACCTCGCCGAGCTGGGCGTGCGGCAGTTCATCGACGTCGGGACCGGCATCCCGTCCTCGCCGAACCTGCACGAGGTGGTCCAGGAGGTGGCGCCGGACGCGCGGATCGTCTACGTCGACAACGACCCGATCGTCCTCGCCCACGCGCGTGCGCTGCTGACCAGCACCCCCGAGGGCCGCACCGCCTACATCGAGGCCGACATGCGGTCCCCCGAGGCGCTCCACACCGATCCCGCGCTGCGCGACGTCCTCGACCTCTCCCGGCCGGTCGCGCTGACCGTGATCGCCATGCTCCAGTTCGTGGAGGACGCCCAGGGGCTGGTGGAGGCGCTCGTCGCTCCGCTCGCCCCCGGCAGCTACGTGGCCGTCACCATCCCCACCGCCGACCTCGCCCCGGAGTCGCGGCGGCTCGCCGACGACTACACCAGCAGCGGCATCCCCATGTACCTGCGGGACCACGCCGAGGTGGAGCGCCTGTTCGCCGGGCTGGAACTCCTCGAACCGGGCGTCGTCCCGATGCCGCGCTGGCGGCCCACGCCGGGCGCCGCGCTCCTGCCCGACACCGCCACGAACATGTACGCCGCCGTCGCGAAGAAGCCCTAGCAGGGCCGCTGGTCACCGACCGGCCCGGCCCGTCGAATGCGGCAGGTCATGCCGGCCGGTCAGCGCCCTGCAACTGGAGCACGGCATCGACCAGGGGTGCGAGCGTGGGCTCGGCGGCCGCCTGATCGAGGGCCTCGCGCAGAGCCGTGTTGTGGGTGGGGCGGGCCTCCTCCAGTAGGCGCAGGCCGGCGTCGGTGACGTCGGTGTAGATGCCGCGGCGGTCGGTGGGGCACAGGTAGCGGGAGAGCAGCCCGCGGTCCTCCAGCCGGGTCACCAGGCGGGTGGTGGCGCTCTGGCTGAGGACGACCGAGTCGGCGACCTGCCGCATCTGCAGGTGCCCGCCCTCGCCGTCGTGCTGGCGGCTCAGTACGTCCAGCAGCGAGTACTCGCGCGCGCTCAACCGGTGCCCGGCCTGGAGCGCGCGTTCGACTCTGCCCTCGATGCGGCCGTGCAGCAGCGAGAGCGCCGACCAGCCGTGCGCCAGGGCGGTCATCGCCGGGTCGGTGGCGGTCATGAGCAGCTCCCTCGGTCGGGCCGTGCGAGCGGACGCGCCGGCGGAGCGCCCACCGCCGTGTCACGGACCTCACTATACCCGCGCTTGCCGTTAGCCCGCGTGTGCAATTATTGTCGACGCTCATAGAAGGCTTACGCAACATCGTCTGGAACGTCGGAAGGACCGCCCACCATGCCGCTCGCACTGCTGGCCCTGGCCATCGGGGCCTTCGGAATCGGCACCACGGAATTCGTGATCATGGGGCTGCTGCCCAAGGTCGGCGCGGACCTCGGCGTCTCCGTGCCGACGGCCGGCCTCCTGGTCACCGGCTACGCCCTCGGCGTCGTGGCCGGTGCGCCGATCATGACCGTCCTCGGCACCAGGATCTCTCGCAGGACCATGCTCATGCTGCTCATGGGCCTGTTCATCCTCGGCAACCTCATCTCCGCGGCCGCCCCGGTCTTCGCCGTCATGCTGATCGGCCGGGTGGTGGCGTCGCTGGCCCACGGCGCCTTCTTCGGCATCGGCTCCGTCGTCGCCGCCGGACTCGTCGCGCCGGAGCGGAAGGCCGGCGCCATCTCCATGATGTTCACCGGCCTGACCGTGGCCAACGTCGTCGGCGTGCCCCTGGGCACGTTCGTGGGTCAGACGGCCGGCTGGCGCGTGACCTTCCTGATCGTCGCCGCCCTCGGCGTGCTCGGCCTGGCGGGCGTCGCCGGGCTGGTCCCGGACGTGCCCAAGCCGGAGGGAGTGCGGCTGCGGCACGAGGTGGCCGCCTTCAAGAACGCCCAGGTCGTCCTGGCCATGGCCATGACGGTCCTCGGCTTCGGCGGGGTGTTCGCCGCGATCACCTACATCGCGCCGATGATGACCGAGGTCGGCGGCTTCGCGGAGTCGTCCGTCACCTGGCTGCTGGTGGTCTTCGGGCTGGGCATGGTGGCCGGAAACCTCATCGGCGGCCGCTTCGCGGACCGCAGGCTCATGCCGATGCTCTACACCGCCCTGGGCGGCCTGGCGGTGGTCCTGCTGCTGTTCACCTTCCTGGCCTCCGGAAAGGCCGCGTCCGTCGTGGCGGTCTTCCTCATCGGCCTTCTCGGCTTCGCCACCGTCCCGCCGCTGCAGAAGCGCGTCCTGGACCACGCCCACGGTGCGCCGACGCTCGCCTCCGCGGCCAACATCGGCGCCTTCAACCTGGGCAACGCCCTGTCCGCCTGGCTCGGCGGCCTGGTGATCTCCGCGGGCCTCGGCTACACGGCGCCCAGCGCCGTCGGGGCCGTCCTGGCCGCCGCCGCTCTGGTGCTGGCCGTCCTCTCGCAACGGCTCGAATCGCGCCGGTCCCGCACCACCACGGCCCCGGCGAACCTCGGGCATGCCCCGGCCTCCTCCACGGGCGCCAAGGCCGGCATCGGCCCCTGATCACTGGGCGGTCCGGCCTCCGTCCACGTCGACGAGAGCGCCGGTGATGAAACTGGACGCGTCGGACGCGAAGAACGCGACGGTCTCGGCGACCTCCTGGGGGCGGCCGACTCTCGCCTCGGCCACGCGCGCGAACGCGTGACCTGGCCGGTGGAGCGAGGCCGGAGGCGAGCGGAGCCGGGCAGATCGCGAAGCGATGCCGCGTTCGCCCAGTACCGGTCACGTAGCGAGCCGCCAGGCGAGCGAAGTGGGCCGGGACTTTGAAACACCGCCTAACCCTCCCGCAGGGCCGCCGACACCAGGCGGCGGATCGCGGAAAGATCCACGGCTTCGGACAGGGCATGCTCGTCTGGGTCGTCCTTGCTCGGGGCTTCGACGTTGAGGAGCGTGCGGAACAGGCGCGGGAGCACCGTCCGGGCGAGCAGGTCCTCGGCCAGGGCCGCGGCGTCCACGACGTGGTGCTCGGCCAGGTAGCCGGTGAGGCGCTCCCGGGTGCTGGCGAAGATGGCGTCGAAGTAGGCGCTGGAGCTGCCGGGCAGGCGCTCGGCTTCGGCGATGCAGAGCCGGCAGGTCCGCACCTGCGGTTCCCATGCCATCAGCTGCTGGAAGCGCCCGCAGAACAGCGTCACCGCCTCCGCCGGGTCTTCGGCGTACGCGTCCGGGGTCTTCAGCCTGCCCAGGTACAGCTCGCGGACCCACTCCATGACGGCGAGGAACAGGCGGTCCTTGCTCTCGAAATGCGCGTACAGCGACCGCTTCGACGTCCCGGCGCGCGCGGCGACGGCGTCCATCGAGGCCCGTTCGTAGCCGGTCTCCAGGAACACGTCCTTGGCCACCGCCAGGATGTGGCGGCGCAGCTCCTCACCGCGTCGCTGCCGGCCCCGCTCCGGGGATGCGCCTGCTGCACTCATCGGGTTGCGTCCTCAAAAATAAACGGTACGGTTGAGTTTACTTATCCCCGGCAGGTCATTGGAGGGACGCCATGATCGTCATTACCGCCCCCACCGGGAACATCGGGCACCAGGTCGTCGACACCGTGCTCGCGGCCGGCGAGCCCGTCCGCGTCATCGCGCGCGATCCGGCCAGGCTGCGCGCCGACGTGCGGGAACGTGTCGAGGTCGTCCAAGGGTCGCACGGCGACGGGCGGGTCGTCGCCCAGGCCTTCGACGGCGCCGACGCCGTGTTCTGGCTGCTGCCGTCCGATCCCCGGGCCGCCGACGCGAACGAGGCGTTCCTGGGCTTCACCAGGCCGGCGGCGGAGGCGATGCGCGGCCTCGGGGTCAAGCGCGTCGTGGACGTCAGCGCCCTCGGCCGCGGCACCCCGCAGGCGGGCACGGCCGGGCACGTGACCGCGTCGCTGGCCATGGACGACCTGATCGCGAGCACCGGGGTCGCCTTCCGCGCGCTGGCCGCGTCCGGCTTCATGGAGAACGTGCTCCGGCAGGTCCAGACGATCAAGGAGCTGGGCCGGTTCTTCGACGTGATCTCTCCCGACCGCGAGCTGCGCCTCGTCGCCACGCGGGACATCGCGGCCGTCGCCGCCCGCCTGCTGCTCGACGCCACGTGGACCGGCCAGGAAGAGATCCCCCTGCTGGGCCCCGAGAACCTGTCCTACGACGACATCGCCGCCGTCATCTCCGAGGTGCTCGGAACCTCCGTCCGGTACGAGCGGATCCCCGCCCAGGCCCTCGCGGACCGGCTCACCGCCCGAGGCATGTCCGGCGCCATGGTCCAGAGCATGCTCGACATGATGGCGGCCAAGGAGAACGGCCTGGACGACGCGATCGTCCGCACCCCCCGGCACGCGATCGACACCCCGACCACCTTCCGGCAGTGGTGCGAGGAGGTCCTCAAGCCCGCGGTGCACGCCTCCGGGCGTCAGCCGTAGCGCTTCATCTCGTGGAAGAAGCCGGGCACGGTGTTCAGCTCGCCCGACGACGCGACCTGGTCGTAGACGTACTTCGCCACGGCCAGGTCCAGGACGCCGAGGCCGAACGGTGAGAAGACGACCGGCTTGTCGGCGGGCGGGGCCGTCTCGCCCGTCAGGACGTCGTACAGGGTCCCGGCGACGAAGTCGCGGTGGCCGACCCGCTGCTCGGCCAGGTGCGGGGACGTGTTCGCCTTCATGCAGTGCTCGACGTCGTCCACGACGTTGTACGACGACAGGATGATCTCGGGGGAGAGGTCCCGCAGCGACACGTGCAGGACGAGGGGTGCGTGCGCGAACCAGGCCGGGTCGGTGACGTGCGGCTCGCCCGCGACGGTCGCGAAGACGATCAGATCGGACGAGCGGATCAGCGACTCGGCCGAGTCGTGGATCGTGATCTCGCCCTTGCCGGCGCGCTCCAGGTAGCCCCGGAAGCCTTCGGCGTGCTCGCGCGACAGGTCGTGGACGCCGAGCTCGTCGAAGGCGAAGCCGTTGCCCGCCAGGTAGGTGTGGATGTAGCGGGCGATGAGGCCGGTGCCGACGAAGCCGGCCCGGCGGGGGCGGGGGCCGCGGCGGTCGGCGAGGGCCGCGGCGGCCAGCGCGGCGGACGCGGCGGTGCGGGCGGCGGAGATGATGGAGCTCTCCAGGCACGCGAACGGGTAGCCCGTCTCGGCGTCGTTGAGGACCAGCACGGCCGACGCGCGCGGGACGCCGTTGGCGACGTTGCCCGGGAAGCTGGAGATCCACTTGATGCCGTGCACGCCGACGCCGCCCTTGACCGAGGCGGGCAGCGCGATGATCCGGTCGGACGGGCGGTCGGGGAAGCGCAGGAAGTAGGAGTCGGGGTTGACCGTCAGGCCCTCGCCGTGCAGCCGGTAGGCCGCCTCGACCATCCGGGTGACCTCCGCCTCGCGCCCGGCGACCGCCTGGTGGACCTGGGCGCCGGAGACCACGGCGAACGTTGGGGCCTGCGTCATGTGCGGAACTCCGTTCTGCTGTGATGATCAGTCGCCGAGGATAGCGGCCGGGTCGCCGAAGTGTTCGCGCAGCCAGTTCTCCTCGTAGATGGAATCGAGGTAGCGTTCGCCGAGGTCGGGGGCGATGGCGACGGCCACGGGGTCCTCGCCGGGGTACTTGGCCTCCAGCCAGCGGGAGGCGCCCGACACGACGGTGCCGGTGGAGCCGCCGAACAGGAACCCGCGCGAGGCCAGCGCGTGGACGGTCCGGATCGTGTCGGTCTCGGGGACGTGCACGACGTCGTCGACGAACGACTCGTCCACCAGCGCCGGCCGGGTGCTGGTGCCGAGACCGGGGACCATCCGGCGCTCGGGGAGGCCCCCGAAGGTGACCGAGCCGACCGCGTCCACCGCCACGATCGTGACGGGCCGGCGGTGCTCGCGGAAGTAGCGGGCGCAGCCCATCAGCGTGCCGGTCGTGCCGGCGCCGACGAACAGGACCTCCAGGTCGGGGAACTCGCGGTCGATCGCCGGGGCCGTCCCGCGGTAGTGCGCCAGCCAGTTGTTGCGGTTGGCGTACTGGTTCAGCCACACGTACTCGTCGCCGGACGCGCACAGGTTCCGGACGTAGGCGATGCGCCCGCCGAGGTAGCCGCCGTTGGCGTCCCGGTCGGACACCACGCGCACCTCCGCGCCGAGGGCCCGCATGACCCGCATCGACGCCGGGTTGCAGCGCGGGTCGGTGACGCACACGAACCGCAGGCCGCGGCTCGCGGCGATCAGGCTGAGCGCGATCCCGAGGTTGCCCGACGACGACTCCACGATGATCGAGCCGGGGGTGAGCGCGCCGTCCCGCTCGGCCGCCTCCACCATCGCCGCGGCCGCCTTCAGCTTCACCGAACCGGCGAAATTGAAGCCCTCGCATTTGAGGTAGAGCGGGCGCTGTATGACATGCCGAAGATCGACGTAAAGGTCGTCGACATTGAATTCCTGCGGCGAGGTTATGATCGGCACGCTGCCACCCTGAAATGAAGAAGCAATTCCCTCGTCTTCCCCCGAAGTTCGCCGCGGGCTTCACGCCAGAGCCATGGCGAGGCATCACGGTACCTTCGGGCATCTTGCCGCCGCAACCCCCTGATTACCCGCCGGTAGGGCAGAATGCGTGGTACTTCTGCCGGGCCGGACTTAGGCTATGGCGGCCGCTTGTTTTGCTTGTTACAGCGGAGAAGTCCTACAACACGGAGAGTTAAGATGAGTGCTCGCGGACCCGCCGTGGACCGGCTGCTCCCCCTGGCCGGGCTGCCCGCCCTGGACGTGCCCGCGGCGCAGGCGGAGCGGGCCCGCGAGCTGGCCGCGCGGCTCGGAATGCTCCGCGAGCGTGACGTCGACCTCGCCGGCCCGGTCATCGCGCGGGTGGAGCGGATCGCCGCCGAGCGCGACCGCCCCGCCGTCGCCGACGAGCACCGGACGCTCTCCTACGCCGGGCTGGCCGCCGAGGCGCGCCGGATCGCCGCGCTGCTGGAGGACGAGGGGGTCCGTCCCGGCACGGTCGTCGGCGTGGGCGGCGCCCGGTGCGCGGGCGTCATCGCCGCGTTCCTCGCGATCGAGCTGGTCGGCGCCCTGTACGTCCCGGCCGACGAGACCTGGCCCGCCGCCCGCGTCCGTGACGTCCTCGACCAGGCGGGCGCGTCGTTGCTGATCACGATGGACGCCCAGAGGGTCGCGCCCGCGCTGCTGGAGGGTGCGGCGGAGGCGGGGTGCCGGGTCGTCGGCGCGTCCCGGGCGGACGGCCTGGCCCCGTGGGCGGGGGAGCCGCGCCTGAGCACGCTCGACCAGCCCCGGTACGTGCTGTTCACCTCGGGGTCGACGGGCCGTCCCAAGGGCGCGGTCGTCGAGCACCAGGGCATGCTCAACCACCTCTGGGCGAAGGTCGCCGACCTGGAGCTGACCGGCGACGACGTGGTCGCGTTCACCGCCCCGCTGGGCTTCGACATCTCGATCTGGCAGATGCTCTGCCCGCTGCTCGTCGGCGGCCGGGTGGACGTGGTCGGCGACGAGGTGGGCCACGACCCGGTCGCGCTCGCCCGGGCGGTGGACGCGCAGGGCGTCACGGTCGTCGAGCTCGTCCCGACCATGGTCAGGCACCTGCTGGACGACCTGGCGGCCGGCGCCTCCCCGGCCGGCGGCGCCGGGGCCCGCCCGCTGGCGGGCCTGCGCTGGATGATCGCCACGGGCGAGGAGCTGCCGGCCGAGCTGTCCCGCCGCTGGCTGGAGGCCGTGCCGCACGCCCGGCTGCTGAACGCCTACGGCCCGACCGAGTGCTCCGACGACGTCACCCACCACACCGTGACGGCCGGTGACCTGGGGCTTCTCCGCCTGCCGATCGGCACGCCGATCGTCAACGCGCGCCTGTACGTGCTGCGGCAGGAGGACGACGGCACCTGGTCGGCGTGCGATGTCGGCGAGACCGGGGAGCTGTTCGTCGGCGGCGTGGTGGTCGGCCGGGGCTACCTCGGCGACGACGAGCGCACCCGCGAGGCGTTCTACCGGGACCCCTTCGGGGCGTCCCCGACCGGGCGCCTCTACCGGACGGGCGACGCGGTGCGGCTGCTGCCGCCCGGCGCGGGCGGCGAGGACCGTCCCACGCTGCAGTACCTGGGGCGCGTCGACCGCCAGGTCAAGATCGCCGGGGTGCGGATGGAGCTGGGCGAGATCGAGGCGGTGCTGCAGCGCCATCCGGCGGTGCGGGCCGCCGCGGTGGTGGTGCACGAGTACCCGGGCAGGTAGCCGGCCTGCCCTTCACCGAGCGTGACCGGGCTGGCCGGATTGGGTTGCCAACCTTTGTCACCCGTCGAGCGTCCCGCCTGTCCGGAACGGACCTGGCGGCCGATGATTTTGTCACTCCTGTTAGCAATGGGGCCGGGCAAGTTCTGCTTTTGAGGGGATTGCGAGGCATGTGACCGGCTGGTTGACTGTGACCCCGCTACTCCTGAGTAGATCGTGGGACGCGAGCGGAAGACGGGCGAGGGCGGAAAGCGACGGCGCTCCGTATTGGCCGGAACACGGGGCGTTGACTCCGGGATCGTGCGGGCGATGTGCGTCCCCGGAGGAAACTCGGGTGAAAGGGGACGGGGAAACCCGATCAGTTCTGTGGTCATTCTCTTTGAATTTCTGCCCGCCGGCGTCTTGCCGGACCCGAATCCGGGCGTGAAGCAAACCCCCTGCGACCGGGAAAGCACCGCCTGATGTCCATCGAGTACGTTCCCCTTTCGGCCGCTCAGCGCAGCGTCTGGTACGCGCAGCAGCTGGCGCCGCGAACGCCGATCCACATCGCGCAGTACATCGAGATTCAGGGACCGCTCGACCACGAGCTGTTCGACCGGGTGGCGCGGATCGGCGCGCACGAGGTGCTCGCGCTGAACGCGCGGCTGGTGGAGGAGGACGGGACCGTCCACCAGATCCTCGACCCGGACGCCTCCGTGTCGATCCCGCTGGTGGACCTGTCCGGCGAGCCCGACCCGGACGCCGCCGCGCGGGCGTGGACGCGGGAGCGGATGGCCGAGCCCCTGCCGCTGGACGGCGAGCGGCTCTTCACCACGGCCCTGCTGCGGCTGTCGCCGGACCTGCACCGCTGGTTCATCCGCGCCCACCACATCATCCAGGACGGCTACTGCGGCTCGCTGATCGCCCACCGGGCCGCGGAGATCTACACGTCGCTGGCGGCCGGCGGCGGGTACGTCCCGGCGGAGCTCGGCGACTACCGGGCGCTGCTCGCCGACGAGGAGGAGTACCGGGCGTCGGAGCGGTTCGAGCGGGACCGCGCCTACTGGACCGAGCGGTTCGCCGACCGCCCGGTGGCGGTGTCGCTGTCGGACGCGACGGCCGAGCCCACCGCCGACCACCGGAGCCTGACCGGCGTCGTCCCGCCGGAGGAGAGCGCCGCCCTCGCCGCCGGGGCGCGGCTGCTGCGCACGGCGACGCCGGGCCTCGCGATCGCGGCGGCCGCCGCGTACGTGGCGCGGATGACCGGCGCCGAGGACGTCGTCCTCGGCCTCGCCGTCTCCGGCCGCACGTCCCGGCTGGCGCTGGAGACGCCGGCGATGCTGTCGACGATCCTGCCGCTGCGGGTCCGGGTCCGCCCGGACATGACGGTGGACGGCCTGGTCCGCGCCGTGACGCGGGCGACCGCGCGGGCGCTGCGGCACCAGCGCTACCGGCGCGACGACCTGGTGCGCGACCTGAGGCTGCTGGGCGAGCGGCACCGGCTGTACGGCCCGGTCATCAACGTCATGGCCTTCGACTACCGGCTGGACTTCGCGGGCCTGCCGGCGCGGATGCACGCGGTCACCACCGGCCCGGTCGACGACCTGTCGATCAACGTCTACGACAACTTCGACGGTGCCGGGATGCGCGTCGACTTCGAGGCGCACCCGGACCTTTACACCGAGGACCAGGTCGCCGCGCACCTGGACCGCTACCTGCGGTTCATGCGCCGGCTGGGGACGGTGGACCCGGCCACGCCGCTGCGCGACGTGGAGCTGCTGGACGCCGCCGAGCGGTCCCGCGTGCTGGAGGAGTGGAACGACACGGCGCGGCCGGTCGCGCCCGCCGTCGTCCCGGAGCTGTTCGAGGCGCAGGCCGGCCGCACGCCGGACGCGCCCGCCGTGACGCACGCCGGCGCGACCCTCACCTACCGGGAGCTGGACGAGCGCGCGACCCGCCTCGCCCGCCTGCTGATCGGCCGCGGCGTCGGCGCGGAGGACTTCGTCGCCCTCGCCCTCCCGCGCGACGAGAACCTGGTCGTCGCGGCGCTCGCCGTGCTGAAGGCGGGCGCGGCCTACGTCCCGGTCGACCTGGCCTACCCGGCGGACCGCATCGCGTTCATGCTGGACGACGCGTCCCCGGTCTGCGTCGTCACGACCTCGGACGCCGTCCTGCCCGGCGGGACGCCCCGGGTCGAGCTGGACGCGCTCGCCCTCGGCGGCCCGCCCGGCGGCGGCGCGCCCGCCGCCGTGACCGACGCGGAGAGGGTCCGCCCGCTCCGTCCCGGCAACGCCGCCTACGTCATCTACACCTCGGGGTCGACCGGACGGCCGAAGGGCGTCGTCGTCTCGCACGCCGGCGTCGTCGACCTGTGCGCGTGGGCGCGGGAGGACTTCGGCCCCGGCCGCCTCGCCCGCGTGCTGTTCTCCACGTCGCTGAACTTCGACGTGTCGGTGTTCGAGTGGCTGGCGCCGCTCACGATGGGCGGCGGCATCGAGGTCGTCCGGGACCTGCTGGAGGTCGCCGAGCGGGGCGGCTGGTCCGGGACGCTGGTCAGCGGCGTGCCGTCGGCGGTGTCCGCCCTGCTCGCGACGGGGGCCCCGGCGCTGGAGGCGGGCGACGTCGTGCTCGCCGGGGAGGCGCTGCCCGCGAAGCTCGTCCGGGACCTGCGGGCGCTCATGCCGAAGGCCCGCATCTCCAACATCTACGGCCCCACCGAGGCGACCGTCTACGCGACGGCCTGGTTCGACGACGGCGACCCCGCCGGCCGCGCCCCGATCGGCGGCCCGATCGCGGGCACCCGCGCCTACGTGCTGGACGCGTCGCTCGAACCCGTACCGGTGGGGGCGCCCGGAGAGCTGTACCTGGCGGGCGAGGGCCTGGCCCGCGGCTACCTGGACCGGTCCGCTCTCACCGCCGAGCGGTTCGTCGCCTGCCCGTTCGGGACGCCCGGCGAGCGCATGTACCGCACGGGCGACCTGGCTCGCTGGGACGGCGCGGGGCGGCTGGAGTACCTCGGCCGCCTGGACCACCAGGTGAAGATCCGCGGCTTCCGCATCGAGCCGGGCGAGATCGAGTCCGCGCTCGCCCGGCACCCCGCGGTGGGCCAGGTCGCGGTGGTGCACCGCGAGGACCAGCCGGGGAACCCGCGGCTGGTCGCCTACGTGGTCCCGGCGCCCGGCGGCTCCGCCGACCCCGGCGAGCTGCGCCGCTTCGTCGGCGAGGCGCTGCCCGCGTACATGGTCCCGGCGGCGGTGGTGCCCCTGGAGGCACTGCCGCTGAACCCCAGCGGCAAGCTCGACCGCGCGGCGCTGCCCGCCCCCGACTTCGCGGCGCGGGCGTCCGGCCGCGAGCCGCGCACCCCCGCGGAGAAGCTGCTGGCGGATCTGTTCGCCGAGGTGCTGGGCGTCGCGCGGGTCGGGATCGACGACGGCTTCTTCGACCTCGGCGGCGACTCGATCATCGCCATGCGGCTGGTGTCGCGGGCCCGGGGGGCCGGGCTGCTGCTGTCGCCGCGGGAGGTGTTCCGGCACCCGACGGTGGAGTCCCTCGCGCGGGTCGCGCGGCCGGCGGAGGACGCGGCGCGGGACGGCGCGGGCGGCGCGGCCGAGGAGCCCGGGGCCGGCGTGGGCGGGTTCCCGGCGACCCCGATCATGCGGTGGCTGCGGGACCTGGACGGTCCGGCCGCCGGGTTCAGCCAGAGCGTCCTGCTGCGCACCCCGCCGGGACTGGGCGCGGAGCATCTGACCCGTGCGCTGCAGGCCGTGCTCGACCACCACGATGCCCTCCGGATGAGCCTTCCCGATGGCGGCGAGCCGCGGATCGCCCCGCCGGGGACGGTCGACGCGGCCGCGTGCGTCCTCCGGGTCGACGTCGCCGGAGCCGACGACGCGGCCCTGGCGGAGACCGCGAGGGCGCAGGCCGCGCTCGCCCGCGGGCAGCTGGACCCCGCCTCCGGGGCGATGGTGCGGCTCGTGTGGCTGGACGCCGGCGCGGACGCGCCGGGCCGCCTGCTGGCGGTGCTGCACCACCTCGTCGTCGACGGCGTGTCCTGGCGGATCCTGCTGCCCGACCTCGTCGCCGCCTGGGCGGCGAGCGCCACCGGGGCGCCCGTCCGGCTGGACCCGGTCGGCACGTCCTTCCGCCGGTGGGCCCGGCGGCTGGCCGCGGAGGCGGTCACCGATCGCCGGGTCGCCGAACTCGGCCTGTGGACCGAGATGCTGCGGACGGAGGACCCGCTGCTCGGCGGACGCCCCCTGGACCCGGCCGAGGACACCCGCGGCACGGCCGGGAGCCTGACCCTCGAACTGGACGAGGCCACCACGTCGGCGCTGCTGACCGGCGTGCCCGCCGCCTTCCACGGCCGGGTGAACGACGTCCTGCTCGCCGGGCTGGCCCTCGCCGTGGCCGAGTGGCGCCGCCGCCGGGGGACCGGCACGCGCGACTCCGCCGTGCTGGTGGACCTGGAAGGCCACGGGCGCGAAGACCTCGGCGACGGTTCCGCGCTCGACCTCTCGCGCACGGTGGGCTGGTTCACCAGCATGTTCCCCGTCCGGCTCGACGCGGGCGACGCGGCGTGGGACGACGTCCGCGCCGGCGGCGCGGCGGCCGGGGAGGCCGTCCGGAACGTCAAGGAGCGGCTCCGGTCGCTGCCGGACAACGGCGTCGGCTACGGCCTGCTGCGCCACCTGAACGCCGCGACCGGACCGGAGCTCGCCGCGTCCCCGGCGCCGCAGATCGTCGTCAACTACCTCGGCCGGGTCGAGACCGCGGACGGCGACTGGAGCATCGCCGCCGAGGCGGGGGCCCTGGACGGCGGCGGGGACGCCGCCATGCCGCTCGCCCACACCGTGGAGATCGACGCGATCGCCCGCGACTCGGCCGCCGGGCCGCGCCTGTCGGCCACCTGGACGTGGGCGGCCCGGATCCTGGACGGCGCGGACGTCCGCGAGCTGGCCACCGCCTGGTTCGAGGCCCTGCGCGGCATCGCCGCGCACGTCGCGGCGGGCGGCGGCGGGCACACGCCGTCCGACTTCCCGCTGGTCCCGCTGACGCGGCCGGAGGTCGCCGAGGCGGAGGCGGCGCACCCGGGGCTGGGGGACGTCTGGCCCCTGTCCCCGCTCCAGCAGGGATTCTTCTTCCACGCGCTGCTCGACTCCGGCTCCGACGTCTACACCGCCCAGCTCGTCCTGGACTTCGAGGGCCCCCTCGACGCCGCCGCCCTGCGCGCCGCCGGGCAGGGGCTGGTCGACCGGCACCCGGGCCTGCGGGCCGCGTTCGCGCAGACCGGCGGCGGCGACCCCGTGCAGATCGTGCTCGGCGAGGCCGAAGCGCCCTGGGAGGAGACCGACTTCGACGGCGCCCCCGCCGCGCGGGTCCGGGAGGCCATGGCGGCCGAGCGGGCCCGCCCCTTCGACCTGGAGCGTCCGCCGCTGCTGCGCTTCGCGCTGCTCCGGCTGGGCCCCGGCCGCCACCGCCTGCTGCTCACCGCGCACCACATCGTGCTCGACGGCTGGTCGATCCCGGTGCTGGCCGGCGAACTCCTGACCCTGTACGCCGGGGAGCGGCCGCCGCCCACCGCGCCGTACCGGGAGCACCTGGCCTGGCTGGCCGCCCAGGACGGCGACGCCGCCCGGGACGCGTGGCGCGCGGCGCTGGACGGGATCTCCGGGCCGACGCTCCTGGCCCCCGCGGCCGCCGGCCGCCCGCCGGTGCTCCCCGAGCACGTCGTCCTCGACCTGAGCGCGGAACTGTCCGACGGGCTGACCGCCCGGGCGCGGCGCCACGGCCTCACCGTCAACACCGTCGTGCAGGGGCTGTGGGGGCTGCTGCTGGCACGCCTCACCGGCCGCGACGACGTGGTGTTCGGCGCCACGGTGTCCGGGCGCCCGCCCGAACTGGCCGGGTCCGAGCAGATGGTCGGGCTGTTCATCAACACGCTGCCGGTCCGGGTCCGGCTGCGCGACGCCGAGACCCTCGTGGAGAGCCTCGGCCGCCTCCAGGACGAGCAGTCGGCGCTGTTCGCCCACCACCACCTCGGGCTGGGCGAGATCCAGCGGGCGGCCGGGACCGGACCGCTCTTCGACACCATGACGGTGTTCGAGAACTACCCCCTCGACGCCGGGCTGCTGGAGGCGGAGTTCGGCGGCGTCCGGCTGGTGGACGCCGACCTGGTCGACGCCACCCACTACCCGCTGACCCTGCTCGCCGTCCCGGGCGAACGGCTCCGGCTCCGGCTGGAGTACCGGCCGGACGTCGTCGGCCGCGCCACCGCGGAGCGGCTGACCGCGCTGCTGGACGGCCTCGTCCAGACCCTCGTGGCGGAGCCGGACCGCCCCGTCGGCGCCATCACGCTGCCCGGCGCCGACGACGCGCGGGCCGAGCTGGCCGCGCCCGGCGCCCCGGCGGGGCGGGGCGCCGCGCCCGGCGGCAGCCGGCTGGTCGCCTACGTCGTCGCCGCGCCGGGCGCCCACGTGGACCCCGAGGAGCTGCGCGCCCACGTCCGGGAGAACCTCCCCGAGTCGATGGTGCCCGCCGTCGTGGTGGTCATGGACGAGCTGCCGCTCACGCCCAACGGGAAGGTCGACACCAAGGCGCTGCCCAAGCCGGAGCTCACCGGCGCCGGCACTCCCTACCGGGCGCCCCGCGACGCCCGCGAGGCCGCGATCGCGGACATCGTCGCCGGCCTGCTCGGGATCGAAGCGCCCGGCATCGACGACGACTTCTTCGACCTCGGCGGCGACTCGCTCGTCGCCATGCGGGTGGCGACCCGGATCCGCCGGGCCCTCGGAGCCGAGCTGCCCGTCCGGGCCCTGTTCGAGGCGCCCACCGTCGCCGGCCTCGCCGCTCGGGTCGCCGCGCTGGAGGGCGCGGCGTCCGGCCGCCCGCCGCTGGAGCCCCGCGAGCACCCCGACGTGGTCCCGCCCTCCTACGCGCAGCAGCGCCTGTGGTTCCTGAACCGGCTGGAGGGCCCGTCGGCGACCTACAACATGCCGGTCGCGCTGCGCATCCGCGGACCCCTGGACGCGGACGCGCTCCGCGCCTCGATCGGCGACCTGGTCGAACGGCACGAGACGCTCCGCACGATCCTGCCGGACGCCGGGGGAGTGCCGCGCCGTCTCGTCCTGGCCCCGGCCGCCGCCCGCCCCGAGCTCGAAGTCTCCGAGACGACCGAGGCGGAACTGCCGGTCCGGCTCGCCATGGCCGCCGGATACGCGTTCGACATCACCGCCGAGCCGCCGCTGCGCACCCACCTGTTCCGGGTCGGCCCGGACGAGCACGTCGTGCTGCTGCTCCTGCACCACGTCGGCGGCGACGGCTGGTCCATGGCGCCGCTCGCTCGCGACTTCGTCACCGCGTACGCGGCGCGGGCCGCCGGGACGGCGCCGGACTGGGCGCCGCTGCGCGTCCAGTACACGGATTACACGCTGTGGCAGCGTGAGCTGTTCGGTTCCGAGGAGGATCCGGAGAGCCTGGTGTCCAAGCAGATCGCGTACTGGCGGGACGCTCTGGCCGGGTTGCCGGAGGAGCTGCCGCTGCCGGCCGACCGGCCGCGCCCGGCGCAGGCGTCCTACCGGGGCGGGACGGAGCGGTTCCGGCTCGGCGCCGATGCCCGCGCCGGACTCATGAAGATCGCCCGCGAGACCGGCGCGAGCCCGTTCATGGTCGCCCAGGCCGCGTTCGCCGCGCTGCTGACGCGGCTCGGGGCGGGGACGGACGTGCCGATCGGGTCGCCGATCGCGGGCCGGACGGACGAGGCGCTGGACGACCTCGTCGGCATGTTCGTGAACATGCTCGTGTTCCGGACCGACACGTCCGGCGACCCGTCGTTCCGGGAGCTGGTGGGGCGGGTGAAGGAGACCGACCTCGCCGCCTACGCCCACCAGGACGTCCCCTTCGAGCGGCTCGTCGAGGTGCTGAACCCGCCGCGCCACCTGGCGCGGCACCCGCTGTTCCAGGTCGGCCTGACGTTCCAGAACAACCCGGAGGCACGGCTGGAGATGCCCGGCTTCAGCGCCGAGCTGGAGCCGCTGGCCGGCGGCGCGTCCCGGTTCGACCTGCTCGTGATCCTCACCGAGCGCGCCGAGGGGTTCGACGGCGAGCTGGAGTACGCGCTCGACCTCTACGACCCGGCCACCGCGCGGCGGCTCGTCGAGCGGTTCGAGCGGTACCTGTCCGCGCTGCTCGCGGACCCGGACTCGCCCATCGGCGCCGCGGACGTCCTCGCGCCCGAGGAGCGGTCGCTGGTCCTCGGCGAGTGGGCCGGGCGGGCCGAGGCCCCGGCGGAGCGGGCGACGATCCCGGCGCTGTTCGAGGCGCAGGCGGCGGCGCGTCCGGACGCCGTGGCGGTGTCGTCCGAGGGTGTGTCGTGGACGTATGCCGAGGTG
>NZ_JBEZJI010000028.1:0-113692 GCF_040649435.1 Actinomadura sp. NPDC048955 | reverse complement strand
GTCCTGGCTCCACTTCTACAATCACCACCGCGCCCACTCCGCCATCGGAGACCAGCCACCGATCACCCGGCTGACCAACCTCCCTGGACATCACAGCTAGCCCTCGCGGGCGCACGGCGCCTCGCGGTCGGGGTCGAGCGAGCCCAGCAGCGCGTGCAGGATCTCGCGGAACTCCAGCATCTGCTCGCGGGTCAGCGGGTCGAACAGGTGCCGCCTGACCTCGGCGACGTGCCCCGGCGCCGCCTCGGCGAGGACGGCGAAGCCCTCGTCGGTCAGCCGGGCGATCGTGGTGCGCCGGTCGGCGGCGGGCTTGCACCTGCTCACCCAGCCGGCCTCCTCCAGCCGGTTCACGGCGTGCGACAGGCGGCTCGGGGACGAGTGGACGATCTCGGCGAGCTCGGTCATCGTCAGCGCGCGGCCGGGCGCCTCCGACAGCATCGCGAGGATCATGTAGTAGGTGTGCGGCAGGCCCGAGTCGCGCTGGAGCTGCCGGTCGAGGGCCTCGCCGAGCAGCCGGGACGTCCACAGGAAGGCGCGCCAGGTCTCCTGCTCGTCGTCGTCGAGCCAGCGCGGCCCGGTCGTCGTCTCGCCGGTGGTGTCGCCGGTCATCGTCTCGGCCATGCCCCCATGCTACCCGGCACTTGAACCCTCAAGACTTGAATGTTCAACGAAATCGAGTATGGTTGAACTCTCAAGTAAGGGGAGGACGCTCATGACCAGGATGCCGGTGCTCTACCTCAGCCACGGCGCGCCGCCGCTGGCCGACGACGCCCGGTGGACCGCCGAGCTGGCCCGCTGGTCGGCGGAGCTGCCGAAGCCGGAGGCGATCCTCATGGTGTCGGCGCACTGGGAGGAGGCGCCGCTGAGCATCGGCGCCACCCGGCCGGTGCCGCTCGTCTACGACTTCTGGGGCTTCCCCGAGCACTACTACACCGTCCGGTACGACGCGCCCGGCGCGCCCGCCCTCGCCGACGACGTGCGCGGGCTCATCCCCGGCGTCCACCAGGACGAGGAGCGCGGTCTGGACCACGGCGCGTACGTCCCGCTCGTGGAGATGTATCCGGACGCCGACGTGCCCGTCCTGCAGATGTCGATGCCCACCCTGGAGCCCGAGCGCCTCTTCGAGGTCGGGCGGAGCCTCGCGCCGCTGCGCGACAAGGGCGTCCTCATCGTCGGGAGCGGGTTCACCACGCACAACCTGCGCGAGATGCGCCCGGACCCGGACGCGGCGCCGCCCGCGTGGTCGGCGGAGTTCGACGAGTGGACGGACCGGGCCGTGCGGGGCGGAGACGTCGACGCCCTGCTCGACTTCCGCGCCAAGGCCCCGGCCGCGCGCATCGCGCACCCGCGCACGGAGCACTTCGCGCCGCTGTTCGTGGCGCTCGGCGCCGACGCCGACGCCGCCTCGCGGCGGCGCTCGGTCATCGACGGCTACTGGCTCGGACTGGCGAAACGCTCGTTCCAGTTCGGCTGACCGGGGGTCAGTCGGTCCGGACGGGCACGTCCATCCGCGCGAAACCGGTGCGCCAGGACGCGACCCGCGGCTTCCACCCGAGGCTCAGCGCCCTGGCGTTGGACGCCGGACGTCCCGTCGCGGCCGCGTGCTTGCCGGCGCTGCCGGGGGAGGGCGCGCCGAGCGCCGCGCTGTAGACGGGCAGCCAGTCGGCCGTGGTCGCCGGCTCGTCGTCGACGATGTTGACGACCCCCGCGGGCCAGTCCAGGGCGGCGAGCGCCGCCGACGCCGCGTCGTCGGCGTGCACGAACGACGTCCAGGACGGCGCCTCGCGCAGCACGCCCGCCCGCACCCGCTTGGCGATCGCGCCGTCGGGCGCGTACCAGGTCCCGGGGCCGTAGAGCGCGCCGTAGCGCAGGACGACGCCGTGCGGCATCTCGGCGACCGCGCTCTCCAGCGCCGCGATGCCCGCGTAAGGCGGCAGGTGCGGGTCGAGCGGGTCGGTCTCGACGGCGGGCGCGTCGCCCGGCACGTACAGCCAGGCGATGCTCTGCGCGACCATGGTCCGCACGCCCGCGCCCTTCGCCGCGTCGACCAGGTTGCGGGTGCCCACGATCCGCAGGCGCGAGTTGGCCTCGAAGTCCTCGGCGCTGAGATCGGTGAGCTGGTGGACCACCGCGTCGGGGCGCTCGGCGGCCATGACGTCGCGCACCGCGGCGGCGTCGAGCACGTCCAGCAGGACCGGCGCGGCGCCGAGGTCGCGGATCATGGCGGTGCGTTCGGGTCGGCGCGTCGTCCCCGCGACCTCGTGGCCCGCCCGGACGAGCAGCGGGATCAGCCGGCGGCCGACTACTCCGGTCGCTCCGGCGAGGAGAATCTTCAAGGGGGTACCTCCGCGACTGTCACGCCATCGTGCATCGTCTGATGTGGGTCTGCCAGCACTGGTCACGCCCGGCGTTCCGCATGGACACCCCCCTGCGTCCGGCCGGACTAAGTCGGACGGGCCACACCGCCCCCCGGCGGCTCGTCCGCCATGAGCGTACCGCCGGGAAGCGCCCGAACGCGTTTCGCGTGCGCCGCGGGCGAGAATTCTTGTTCTCTGACGGGATTCGGCACTGCGAAGGATCGGCGGCACATGAAGATCACTCTTGTCCAGGGCGACATCACCGAGCAGAAGGTCGGCGCGGTCGTGAACGCGGCGAACTCGTCGCTGCTGGGCGGTGGCGGGGTGGACGGCGCGATCCACCGCAGGGGCGGCCCGGAGATCCTGGAGGAGTGCCGCAAGCTCCGCTCCTCCCATTACGGCGGCGGCCTGCCGACCGGCCAGGCGGTGGCGACGACGGCCGGGCTGCTGCCCGCCGGATGGGTGATCCACACCGTCGGCCCCGTGTACTCCTCCTCCGAGGACCGCTCCCACCAGCTCGCCTCCTGCTACCGCGAGTCCCTCCGCATCGCCGACGAGCTGGGCGTCGACTCGATCGCCTTCCCCGCCGTGTCGGCCGGCATCTACGGCTGGCCCATGGACGACGCCGCCCGCATCGCGGTCGGCACCGTCCAGGGCACCCCGAGCCAGGTGATGGACGCCCGCTTCGTCCTTTTCACCGAGGCCGCCTACGACGCCTTCGAGCGCGCCGTGGGAGCGCTCTAGCGTCGTCCGGGGGAGCGCTCAGCCCTCGTCGTCGTCCTCCTTCGGCGGAGGCACCACCAGGACCGGGCGGTGGGCGTGGTGCAGCACGCGGGTGGACACGCTGCCCAGGATCACCGACCGGGCCCCCGCCAGGCCGCGCGAGCCGGTGACGACGAGGGAGGCGTTCAGCTCCTCCGCGACGTCCACGATCGCGGCCCACACCGGCCCGCCGCCGCGCTCGGCGCGGACCGCCACGTCGGTCAGCCCCGCCTTGGCGGCGATGTCGGCGCCCTGCTGGGCGAGCCGTTCGGCCTGCTTCTCCTCCTCGTACTGCTCGCCCTCGTCGATCCTGCCCGCCACCGGCACCGCGGCGGCCAGGGGCGCCCAGGAGATCTGGGTGAGCAGCGGCTCCCACACCGTCATGATCACGGTCGGCCCGGCGCGCAGGTGCCGCGCGACGTACTCGACCGCCGCCCGCGCGTCGTCAGAACCGTCGTATGCGATGAGAACTGTCATACGATCAACTTCTCCACCCCCGCGCGCCGCGAACGCGAACGCGGAGGTCAGTGGCGAATCTCTCAGGCGCGGGACGGGGCGCGGCCGGTCCCGGGCGGGCCCGCGAAGGCCTGCGCGACGTCCAGCCAGCGGTCGGCGTCGGGGCCGGTCGCGGTGAGGGCCAGGTCGGCGCGGTGGCGGCGCTGGGTCACCGCCTGGCAGAAGTCGAGGGCGGGGCCGGTGACCGACTGGCGGGCGTCCGGCGGGCCCCACGTCCACTCGTCGCCGTCCGGTCCGCGCAGGACGACGCGGAACTCCTCGGCGGGTGGCTCCAGGCCCCGGTTGCGGAACGCGAAGTCGCGGGTGCGGACGCCGATGTGCGCGACGTGCCGGAGGCGGGACGTGGGCGCGCGGCGCTCGCCGAGCGCGTCGGCGACGTCCTCGCCGTGCGCCCAGGTCTCCATGAGCCGCGCGGTCGCCATGGACGCGGCGCTCATCGGCGGGCCGAACCAGGGCAGGCGCGTGCCCGGCGGGACGGCGGCGAGGGCCTCGACCATCCGGCGCCGGCCCTCCCGCCAGCGGGCGAGCAGGGGGGCGGGCTCTTCCACGGCGCCTTCCCGCGCGCCGGTCTCGACGAAGCCGCCGGGGTCGGCCATGGCCTGCTCGACGATCCCCGCGAACGCGGCGGCGTCGGTGGCCGCCACGACCGCCTGCGCGTCCGTCCAGGCCAGGTGCGCGATCTGGTGCGCGATCGTCCAGCCCTCGGCCGGGGTCGGGTCCGCCCAGCGGCCGGCGGCCAGCGGTGCGACCAGGGCGTCGACGGAGTCGCCCTCGGCGGCGAGGTCGGCGAGCAGGAGCGTCAGGTCCGGCATCCCGCCATGATCCCGCGTCGCGGGGCCCGGGGTACAGGGCCGCGCGGGAAACCGTTCAGCCGAGGAGCGCGCGGGCGGCGGCGTAGTCGGCCTTGCCGTTCGGCAGCCGCAGCCCGCGGTCGGTGCGGACGAACGCCTTCGGGATCTTGTAGCGGGCGAGACGGGCGGCGCACCCGGCGCGCAGCTCCTCGTCGGACGGGGCGCCGGACGGGCCGACCACCGCGACGATCTCGGTGCCCCAGCGCTCGCTCGGGCGGCCGACCACCAGCGCGTCGGCGACGCCGGGCAGGCCGCGCAGGACCGTCTCGACCTCCTCCGCGAACACCTTCTCGCCACCGGTGTTGATCGTGGTGGCCTCGCGCCCGTGCACCTCCACGGTGCCGTCGGCGAGGAGCCGGGCCCGGTCGCCCGCGACGACGAGCCGCTCGCCGTCCACGGTGAGGAACGTGGCCGCCGTCTTCGCCGGGTCGCCGAGGTAGCCGAGCGGGATCGCGTCGCCGCCCTTCGCCAGCCAGCCGAGCTCGTCCTCGCCGGGCGCGAGCCGCCGGGTCCGGTCCGCGCTGAGCACGGCCGTGCCCGCGGCCGCGCGGAACGTCCGCGCCTCCGGGCCGTGCCGGGTGACCTGGAATCCGCTCTCCGAGGAGCCGAGGACGTCCACGAGCCGGGCGTGCGGGAGGAGTTCCAGGAGCCGCGCCTTCACGCCGGGGCTGATGCCGGCGGCGGAGTTGATCAGGGTTCGCAGCGAGCCCAGGTCGTGCGGGCGCGCCTCCAGGGCCGCGACGATCGGGCGGGCGAACGCGTCCCCGACCAGCGGCATCCGGGTGGCGCGCTCGCGCTCGGCGGTGGCCATCAGGTCGGCGGCGTCCAGGCCGTCCACCCGGTCGGGGAACACCACGCAGCCGCCGCCGCACCAGCCGCCGAGCGCCGACCACGTGCCCCCGCCGTGCATGAGCGGCGGGCCGACCAGCACGCGGACGTCGCCGCGGACGGCCCGCTCGACCGCCTCGCCGAGGTCGGTGACGGGCGCGCCGTCGCGGCGCCGCATGCCGAGCGGCCCGGTCATCAGGTCGCCGATCCGCCACAGCACGCCCTTCGGCAGCCCGGTCGTGCCGCCGGTGTAGAGGATGTGCAGGTCGTCCGGGCCCGGACGGACGGGGAGCGGCTCGGGGGACGCCTTGGCGAGCGCGTCCTCGTAGTCGAGCGCGCCGGGCAGGAGGGCCGCGCCCGAGTCGTCGGCCACCTGGAGCAGGAGCGCGCCGGTGCCGAGCCTGCCGGCCACCCGGCCGATCACGTCGGCGAACCGCGCGTGGTAGAGGACGGCGGCCGGCCGGGCGTCGGCGAACAGCTGGGCCAGCTCGTCGTCCACGTACCGGTAGTTGACGTTGAACGGCGCGACCCGTGCCTTGTGCGCGCCGACCAGGCCCTCCAGGTACTCGGGCCCGTTGTGCAGGTAGAGCGCGAGATGGTCGTGGGGCGACTCCCACGGCTCGCGGGCCGCGCCGCCGCCGTGCACGCCGAGGCCGCGGTCGTGCAGGACGTTCGCCAGCCGCCGCGTCCGGTCGGCGACCTCGCGCCAGGTCATCCGGCGCTCGCGCCACACCAGGCACTCGCGGTCGGGGATCGCGGCGGCGATGGCCTCGTGCAGGGTCGCCAGGTCGAGCATCGGCACTCCTCCGGGGGACGGGCGTCGGCAGCACCGTAACCGATGACTTACCGAATCCGGTTCAGCGGGTGGGATCTCACGAAGTGAACTGACGTACGAGGCATAGGGCGGGACCCCCGACAATTACCCCGTGCCCCCTGTTCCGAGGCCGCGGGGGGAGGTGACCCGCGGCACCACGGCCCCCAACCGGCTGCGCCGGATCGACCGCTGGATCGCCGCCACCCAGACCGCCGCGCTGCGCTCGGACGCGCGGCCGCTGGCCGTCGACCTCGGCTACGGCGCGTCCCCGGTCACCACCTTCGAGCTGTACTCGCGGCTCCGCCCGGTGTCGCCGCGCCTGGAGGTCGTCGGCATCGAGATCGAGCCGGCCCGGGTCGCCGCCGGGGTCGCCTTCGCCGCCGCGACCGGCCCCCACGAAGGGCTGTCGTTCCGGCGCGGCGGTTTCGAACTGCCGGTGCCGCGCCCGCCGGTGCTGGTCCGGGCGCTCAACGTCCTGCGGCAGTACGACGAGGCGGCGGCCTGGCGCGCCTGGGACGACCTGCGCGCGCGCCTCGCCCCCACCGGCGTCCTGGTCGAAGGGACCTGCGACGAGATCGGGCGCCGCGCCGTCTGGGTGACGCTCACCAAGGACGGCCCGCGGACCATCACGTTCGCGGCCCACGTGCGCTCGCTCGAACGGCCGACCGCGCTGGCCGAACGGCTGCCCAAGACGCTCATCCACCGGAACGTGCCGGGCGAGCCCGTCCACGAGTTGCTGACCGCGTTCGACCGCTGCTGGGACACCGCGGCGCCCCACTCGGTGTTCGGTCCCCGCGCGCGCTGGGTCGAGGCCGCGTCGCTGCTGGCGCGGACACATCCCGTCCTGGCGCGGCCCCCGTACGGCGGCCGGAACCGGTGGCGCCTCGGTGAGGTCACGCTTCCCTGGAGCGCCGTCGCGCCCTACTCGCGGTGAAGCTTGTGCGGCGCGGCCTGGACGCGCGGCTGGACGTCGATCCGGTCGATGTTGACGTGCGGCGGACGGGTGACGGCCCAGGCGACGCAGTCCGCGACGTCGTCGGCGACCAGCGGCTCGGGGACGCCCTCGTAGGGCTTGGCGGCCTTCTCCTCGTCCCCGCGGAAGCGGACCAGCGAGAACTCCTCTGTCTTCACCAGGCCCGGCGCGATCTCGGTGACCCGGACCGGTTCGGCGACCAGTTCCAGGCGCAGCACCTCGTTGATCGCGTAGGCGGCGTACTTGGCGGCGTTGTACCCGCCGCCGCCCTCGTAGGGGGCGTGCCCGGCCAGCGAGGTGATGTTGACGATGTGGCCCGCGCCGCTCTCGACCAGCTTCGGCAGGACCGCCTTGGTGACGCGGGCGAGGCCGATGACGTTGCTCTCGTACATCGACCTCCAGTCGTCCAGGTCGGCGGTCGCGACGCTGTCAAGGCCGAGCGCGCCGCCGGCGTTGTTGACGAGGACGTGGCAGGCGCCGACGGCCGCCGCGAGCGCGTCCACCGACTCCTGCGAGGTCACGTCCAGGGTGAACGCCGCGATCCGCCCCGCGCCCGGCACGCTCTCGGCGATCTCGCCGGCGAGGGCGTCGAGCCGGTCGCGGCGCCGCGCGGCGAGCACGACGTTGAACCCCTCGGCCGCCAGGCGCCTCGCCGTGGCCGCCCCGATACCGCTGCTTGCTCCGGTCACAATCGCCGTCTTGCGCATGCGTCCAGTCTTCCGGGTGGGTGAGCGTGGATCGGCAGAGTAAGCCAGAACGGCAGCCTATCCGCGCGCCGGGCACGGGTGAGGTGCGTCACTGTGGCGGGCGGCCGCGCTTGCCGCCCTAGCTGAGGGAACACGGAACCCGGTCGATAGGTTGCACTGTCGGAGGTGGTGTCGGGTGTCGCGTCGTATCAGCCGGGTTGCGACAGTGAGTGTGCATACGTCCCCTCTGGACCAACCGGGCACCGGCGACGCGGGCGGCCTGAACGTCTACGTCGTCGAGGTGGCCAAGCGGCTCGCCGCCAGGGGCGTCGAGGTGGACATCTTCACCCGCGCGACCTCGCGGGCCCTCCCACCCGCCGTGGAACTCGCGCCGGGCGTCCTCGTCCGCAACGTGGTCGCCGGGCCGTTCGAGGAGCTCGACAAGGCCGAGCTCCCCCGCCACCTGTGCGGCTTCACCTCCGGGGTGCTGCGCGCCGAGGCGGCCCACGAACCCGGCCACTACGACCTCCTCCACACGCACTACTGGCTCTCCGGCCAGGCCGGCTGGGCGGCCAAGGAACGGTGGGGCGTCCCGCTCGTCCACTCCATGCACACGATGGCCAAGGTCAAGAACGCGGCCCTCGCGGACGACGACAAGCCCGAGCCGGCCGAACGCGTCCTCGGCGAGGAGCAGGTCGTGGCGTCGGCCGACCACCTCGTCGCCAACACCGCCAAGGAGGCCGGGGAACTCGTCGGCCTCTACGGGGCCGACCCCGCCCGCGTCGCGACCGTCAGCCCCGGCGTCGACCTCTCGCTGTTCCGCCCCGAATCGCCCCTCATCGCGCGCGGCGCCGGCCTCCTGCCGCACCGGACCGGCCCCGCCCGCCGCCGCCTCGGCCTGCCCCGCGACGCCTACGTGCTGCTGTTCGTCGGCCGCATCCAGCCGCTGAAGGCCCCCGACGTGCTGCTGCGCGCCGTCGCCCGCATGCTCGCCGACGACCCGGCGCTGCGCTCGCGGCTCGTCGTCGCCGTCGTCGGCGGCCCGAGCGGCTCCGGGCTGTGCCGCCCCGCGGGCCTGCAACTGCTCGCCGCCGAACTCGGCATCTCCGACGTCATGCGCTTCGAGCCGCCGTCGCCGCAGCACGAGCTGGCCGACTGGTACCGCGCCGCGGACGTCACCGTCGTCCCGTCCCACAGCGAGTCGTTCGGGCTCGTCGCCGTCGAGTCCCAGGCCTGCGGGACCCCCGTCGTGGCGTCCCGCGTCGGCGGCCTGTGCACGGCGGTCGCCGACGGCGAGTCCGGCGTGCTGATCCCCGGCCACGACCCCGCCGACTACGCCGCCGTCCTGCGGCGCCTGCACGCCGAGCCCGGCCTGCACGCCCGCCTCGCCCGCGGCGCCGTCCGCCACGCGCGCGACTTCGGCTGGGACGCCACCGTCGACCGGCTGCTCGACGTGTATACCGGTGCCATGCCGGCGCCGGCCGCGGCCGTGCGGGCCACCGTATGAGCCGAGCCGACCGGGGGCGCGGGGGAGCCGCCCCCCAGAGGGGGGAGCGCACATGACCATCGCCGAGACCATCCGCGAGACGCTGAGGTCCAACGAGCTGGAGTTCGAGGAGCCGCGCGAGGACGCGTTCTTCGTCAGGCTCCCCGGGCAGCACAAGCTCGCCACCATGACGTGGCTCATCGCCGGCGACCACTCGCTGCACGTCGAGGCGTTCTTCTGCCGCCGCCCCGACGAGAACCACGCCGAGTTCTACCGGTTCCTCCTGGAGAAGAACGGCCGCATGTACGGGGTCGCCTTCGCGCTGGACGACGTCGGCGACGTTCACCTCGTCGGGAAGGTCCCGCTCGAATCGGTGTCCCCGGAGGAGATCGACCGCCTCCTCGGCTGCGTCCTCACCTACTCCGACGAGAACTTCGACAAGGCGCTGGAGCGCGGGTTCAAGTCGTCCATCCAGCGCGAGTGGGACTGGCGCGTCAAGCGCGGCGAGAGCCTCGCCAACCTCCAGGCCTTCGCCTCCTTCGCGGACCCGGCCAACCGCGAGTGACCCGTGCGGGGCCGCTAGGCTCTGGTGCCATGGCGACCCTGGTATTGCTCCGGCATGGCGAAAGCGTCTGGAACGCGGAAGGGCTGTTCACCGGCTGGGTGGACGTCGACCTCTCCGCGAAGGGCGAGAGCGAGGCGACCAAGGGCGGCGACCTGCTGCTCGACGCCGACATCACCCCCGACGTGCTCCACACCTCCCTGCTGAAGCGGGCCATCCGCACCGCCAACATCGCTCTCGACGTGGCGGACCTGCTCTGGATCCCGGTGAAGCGCTCCTGGCGCCTCAACGAGCGCCACTACGGCGCCCTCCAGGGCAAGAACAAGGCGCAGACGCGCGAGGAGTTCGGCGAAGAGCAGTTCATGACCTGGCGCCGCTCCTACGACACCCCGCCGCCGCCCATCAAGGACGACGACCCCCTGTCGCAGGTCAACGACCTGCGCTACGCCGAGCTGCCGTCCGAGCTCATCCCGCGCTCGGAGTGCCTCGCCGACGTCGTCGACCGCATGCTGCCGTACTGGTACGACTCGGTCGTCCCCGACCTGGCCGCCGGCAAGACCGTCATGGTCGCCGCGCACGGCAACTCCCTGCGCGCCCTGGTCAAGCACCTGGACGACATCTCCGACGAGAAGATCGTCGGCCTGAACATCCCCACCGGCATCCCCCTCGTCTACGAGCTGGACGACGACTTCTCCCCGCTCAAGCGCGGCGGCGAGTACCTCGACCCGGCCGCCGCCAAGGCCGCCATCGAGGCCGTCAAGAACCAGGGCGCCGCCAAGGGCGGGAGCGCCGCCAAGCCCGCCGCGAAGGCCCCCGAGCCGAAGGACGAGCGCAAGTCCAGGCGCGGCAAGCGCAAGTAGCCACGGAGGGGCCGCCCCCGGCGGCCCCTCGCATGCCGGACGCGGACCGGCGAGGTCATCCGGAGCCGGTGCTCGCGGGAACGGCCGCGCGGTCGCCGCGGTGAATGTGCACGGCAACGGCGAGCCCGGCGACGGTGAGCGCGGCCGCGACGGGCAGGAGAGAGCGCGGGCCCGGCCCGTCGATCAGCGTCCCGCCGAGCCAGCCGGCGAACGCGGCGGCGACCTGGAACGCGGAGGCGTTCACGGCCACCGCCAGCGTCGGGGCCGCGCCCGCCGAGGTCAGGACGCGGGTCTGCATGCCCGGGAGGATCGCGAAGGCCAGCAGTCCGAGCGCGAACGTCATCACGGCGGCCGGCGGCCGGGCCCCGCCGACCGCCCAGAACAGCGCCAGCGCGGCGGCCAGCGCGCCGAGGAGCCAGGCCAGTGAGGGCATCAGGGCCCGGTCCGAGAGCCTGCCGCCGAGGAAGTTGCCGGCGACCGCGCCGGCGCCGTACACCAGGAGCAGCACCGGGACGGCGCCCTCGGGGAACCCGCCGACCTCGGTGAGCAGCGGGGCTATGTAGGTGAAGACGGTCACCACGCCCACGTTGCCCAGGGCGGTGAGCGCGATGGCCAGGCGGACGTCCCGTCCCGCGAACACGCGCAACTCGCCCCAGAGCGGACCGGTCGCGGCGGCGGGAAGGGCGGGCACGAACCGCAGCACCATGAGCAGGCCCAAGGTGGTCAGCGCGGCGACCGAGCCGAAGGTCGCCCGCCAGCCGAGGGTCTGGCCGATCACGGTGCCCAGCGGGGCGCCGAGGACGATGCCGAGGTTCAGCCCGAGCGCCACCTTCGCGATGGTCGAGGACTCCCGGCCCGCGGGGGCCATGGAGGCGGCGGTGGCGATGGCGACGGCGAAGAACGTGGCCACGACCAGCCCCGCGGCGAACCGCGCCGCGAGCAGCACCGGGTAGTTCGGCGCCAGGGCGGAGCCGAGGTTCCCGAGGACCGACACGGCGATGAGGCCGGTGACGAGCGGTTTGCGCGGTACCCGCGCGGTCAGCACGGTGACGACCGGACCGCCGACGATCATGCCGAGCGCGTAGGCGCTCACCAGGCGTCCGGCGGCGGGCACCGAGACGCCGAGGTCCGCCGCCACGTCCGGCAGGATGCCGGCGATGACGAACTCGCCGGTGGTCAGGCCGAAGACGACCAGCATGAGGGACAGGAGAGAAGGGGGCACGCGCGGCTCCATTTACTTCGAACTCGGATGATGCGAATTAGCAATATCATGATTCGAAGTACAGGCGCTACACTCGGGGCATGCGCGAGCAGATGGAACGGGACGTGTGCAAGCTGGTCCACCGGTTCGCGCAGCGGCTCGACGTCCACGCCCGGCGGGTCGCCGACGAGGTGGGCATGACCGCGGCCCAGGTCGTCGCGCTCCGCGAGCTGTCCGAGCCGATCACGGCGCGCGAGCTCGCCCACCGCATGGCGTGCGAGGCGTCGAACGCGACCTTCCTGGTCGACCGCCTCGAAGGGCAGGGCCTCGTCGAGCGCCGCCCCCACCCCACCGACCGCCGCGCCAAGCAGATCGTCCTCACGCCGGACGGCGAACGCTGCCGCGCCGACGTCCTCGAACGGCTCGACGCCGACTCGCCGCTGACCGCGCTCGCCCCGGCCCAGCAGGAGTCCCTACGCGACCTCCTCCGGTCGCTCCTGGGAGAGTCCGCCTAGCCGGCGACCCGGCTAGCGGGTGAAGGTGAGGCGGGCGGCGCGGCCCTTCTCGCCCGCCGCCCAGCAGCCACCGTCGGGCGCGCAGTCGACGGTGTCGAAGCTCCCGGTGTCGAACCGGGTCCACGTGCGGCCTCCGTCGAGGGTGCCGTCGCTGCCCGTGGGGCCCACCGCCAGCGCGGCCGGGCCCGCATACGCAGGCCACACCGCACCCGACCGGTACTCGGCCGGCGGGCGGCGCGCCGCCCGCCACGTGCGGCCCCCGTCGCTGGTCGTCGCCGCGGCCGCCGGGGACGGCTGCCCCGGCCGGTAGTCGCCGCCGACGGCGACGCCGTGCCGGGAGTCGCGGAACGCCACCGCGAACACGCCCTGGGACGCGCTGGACGGCAGCGGCGTGCCGGCGACGGTCCAGGTGAGGCCGCGGTCCCCGGAGTGGAACACGCGCGACCGCGACGCCCCGCCCGTCGCCAGCCACACGTCCCGCGACCCGTGGCTCACCAGGCACTGCCCGCTGGCGGCGAACCCGGCCTCGCCCTCCAGCGCCGGGGGCATGCCCTCGGACGGCAGGACCCGCCAGCTGCGGCCCGCGTCGCCGGTGGAGATGATCCGGAACCGGCCGTCCACGGGGTCGCTGACGGCCAGCCCGTGCCGGGAGTCGAAGAACGTGACGCAGTCGTAGAACGCCCTCGGATCGTCGTTCTCGAAGCCGAGCGTCCAGGTGGCGCCGCCGTCCGAGGTCCGGTAGACGCGGGACGCGTCGCCCTCGCCGATGGCCAGCACGACCGCCCGCCGCGCGTCGAACGCCTCGACGTCGCGGAACTCCAGGCCCCCCGCGCCAGCCGGGGCGACGTCGCGCCACGTGCGGCCGCCGTCCGTCGTCCGCAGCACGGTCCCGCCGCTGCCCGCCAGCCACGCGGTCTCGCGGCCGACCGCCGCGAGGCCGCGGAACCGCGCCTCGCTCCCGGTCGGCGTGAGCCGCCAGGCGGGCCCGCGGGCCCCCGGCGACGGCCGCTCCGACGCGGCGCCCGGCACCCCGAGGGCGGCCGCCGTCACCGCCCCGCACACCCCGGCCACCGTGATCGCCCGGCCCAGCGCCCGCATCGGTCCCATGACGCGCAAGCTAACGAACGTTGATCAAGCCGTCCAGACCCACGGGGGCCGGGCCGCGCCGGCCGGGTCAGGCCGAGTCGATGATCTCCTCGGGCCGCTGGCCGGTCACCAGGTAGACGACGTTCTCCGCGACGTGCACGGCGTGGTCGGCGAAGCGCTCGAAGTAGCGCCCGGCGAGCGTGATGTCGACGGCCGGCTCGACGCCGTGCCGCCACTTCGGGGACAGCAGCATGTCGAACAGGCGGCGGTGCAGGCGGTCCATCTGGTCGTCGTCGGCGTCCAGCTCCAGGCCCATCTCGACGTCCTGGGACGCGATCACGCTGCCCGTCTTGGCGATCATCCGCTCGGCGATCTGCCCCATCTCCAGGACGATCGCCTGCAGCTCGGGCGGGACGGCCGACTCGGGGTGGCGGCGGCGGGCCGTCTTGGCGATGTGCACGGCGAGGTCGCCCATGCGCTCCAGGTCACCGCTCATCCGCAGCGCCGTGATCAGGGTCCGCAGGTCGCCGGCGACCGGCTGCTGGCGGGCCATCAGGTCGAACACCGTCGCCTCGATGGCGGCGTCGATCTTGTTGACGTGCTCGTCCCCGCTGATGACCTCCTCCGACAGCCGCAGGTCGGCGTCCAGGAGGGCGGTCACCGCGCGGGCCATCGCGGACCGGACGAGGCGGGTCATCTCCACCAGGCTGTCGGTGAGGGAGTCGAGTTCCTCGTGGTAGGCGTCGCGCACTTGAGAATCCTTCGATGTGAACGGGCGGGCAGGGCGGACTCGCCCACGCCACACTTTGCCCCACGGGCGTGAACGCATCCGGAGGGAAAGGTGAACTTTCGGGTAACGAGAAGGCGCTGACCAGGCCAGGCGGGAAGCGTCGCTCCGAACGCCGCTTACGATCCGAGGTGTGGAGGTCGAGATTGTCGCGAGCCTCACCGGGCTCGCCGGGCTCGCGATCGGGCTCGCGACTGGATTGGCGGTGCGGGTGAGCGAGCGTGCCCAGCGGACGGCGGTTGCGACGAACCCGGTGGGCAGCCTGCCGCCGGGCGTCGCCTCGGTGCTGAGCGTCCTGCGGTCCTCTGCCGTCGTGGTGGACGGCGAGGACCGGGTGCTGCGGGCCAGCTCGGCGGCGCGGGCGTACGGCCTGGTCAGCGGCGACCACCTGGTGGTGGACGAGGTGATCGCGATGACCCGGCTCGTCCGCCGCGACGGGGAGATCCGCGAGATCGAGATACAGGTCGGCCCGAGCGGCGGCCGCCGCCGGGCCGAAGGGCGCTGGTTCGCGGTCCGCGTCGCGCCCCTCGGCTCGCACGGGCTCGTCCTCGTGCTCGCCGAGGACCTCACCGACATGCGCCGCACCGAGGCGATCCGCCGCGACTTCGTGGCGAACGTCAGCCACGAGCTGAAGACCCCGGTGGGTGCCCTGTCCCTGCTGGCCGAGACCGTCGAGGGAGCCGCCGACGACCCCGAGGCCGTCCGCCGGTTCGCCGGCCGGATGCAGTACGAGTCGGTGCGGCTGAACAACCTCGTCCAGGACCTGATGACGCTGTCGCGCGTCCAGGGCGACGAGCCGCTGCCCGAACTGACCCCCATCACCCTCGACGAGGTGATGGCCGAGGCGCTCGACCGCTGCCAGATCAAGGCGGTCGCCAAGGACATCCAGCTCGCGTCCGGCGGCGAGGACGGGCTGCGGGTCCGCGCCGACCAGGAGCTGCTGGTCACCGCGCTGCGCAACCTCGTCGACAACGCCGTCGCCTACAGCCCCGAGCACACCCGGGTGGTCGTGTCGACCCGCCGGTGCGACGAGACGCACGTCGAGATCAACGTGACCGACCAGGGCATCGGCATCCCGGAGGCCGAGATCGAGCGGATCTTCGAGAGGTTCTACCGGGTCGACCCCGCCCGCTCCCGCCAGACCGGCGGCACCGGCCTCGGCCTCGCCATCGTCAAGCACGTCACCAGCAAGCACGGCGGCGACGTCACGGTGTGGAGCAAGGAGGGGCACGGGTCGACGTTCACGATCCGGCTCCCCCTGATCGACACGCCCCGCCGCCGGACGGCCGGCGCGACCGCCTATCAAGCCCCAGAGAACACCGCCCGGGAGGCAACACCGTGACCCGCGTGCTCGTCGTGGAAGACGAGGAGTCCTTCAGCGACGCACTGTCGTACAACCTGCGCAAGGAGGGCTTCGAGGTGGCCGTCGCCGCCACGGGCCCCGACGCGCTGGACATCTTCGAGCGCAACGGTGCCGACCTCGTGCTGCTCGACCTGATGCTGCCCGGGCTGCCCGGCACCGAGGTGTGCCGCGAGCTGCGCGCCCGCTCCAGCGTCCCGGTCATCATGCTGACCGCCAAGGACAGCGAGGTCGACAAGGTCGTCGGCCTGGAGCTCGGCGCCGACGACTACGTCACCAAGCCGTTCTCCACCCGGGAGCTGATCGCCCGGATGCGGGCCGTGCTGCGCCGCCAGGGCGAGGTCGAGGAGCCGGCCCCGGCGACGCTGGAGGCCGGCCCGGTCCGGATGGACGTGGAACGCCACGTGGTCAGCGTGGGCGGCGAGGCCGTCCAGCTCCCGCTCAAGGAGTTCGAGCTGCTGGAGGTGCTGCTGCGCAACGCCGGGCGCGTCCTCACCCGGATGCAGCTGATCGACCGCGTGTGGGGCGCCGACTACGTGGGCGACACCAAGACACTGGACGTCCACATCAAGCGGCTCCGCGCCAAGGTCGAGGAAGTGCCGTCCACCCCCCGCTTCATCGTCACCGTCCGAGGCCTCGGCTACAAGTTCGAGCCCTAGCCGAACGCCGTGACCTGCGTTCTCTGCCGCGGGCATGGCCGTGAGGGCACATTCAGGGCACCTGCGGTTTCGATCTTGCCCGCCTGGTCGAAGAACTGATCCATGGCCAGGCGGGCACGGTCGGCCGCATCGGGCATCGGATGCGCGTACGTCCTCAGGGTCAGCGTGCCCCGGGGGACGCGGCCACGGTGCGGACGTCGACACCCGCAGCGAGCCACGCCGAGGCTGCCGTGCGGCGAAGGACGTGCATCCCGTCCTCAGGCGTCTCCGGGACTCCGATGGTCTTGCGGACCGCATGACGACCGATGCGCGTCTGACACCAGCAGGCTTCGGTGCAGTTGCGGTGCTGCCGACGCTCGACCCGAGCGTTGTGGGCGACGAGGCCGGTGAGTAGAAGCAAGAGCCATCTCGACCGGCACGGTGGGCCGGTCGGACGGCGGAGGCCAGCGCCATCGGCGAGCGAGGCGGCCGGCGCGCACCACGAGTTCGAGCCTGGAGACGAGGACGGGGACCCGGCGGCGTGCCGCCGGGTCCCCGCAGGTGGGTCTAGCGGTTGGTCCAGGTCATGGCCGCGAGGCCGCCGATGCCCATGGCGCAGGCACAACCGAGGCCGAGCCAGCCGCCGGCGTAGGCGTTGAAGAGGAGATCGTCGGCGAGGACGCGGTCGAAGAACGCGACCCCGCAGACGGCCCCGACGACGGCCCCGACGGCGAGGTTGAGGACCACCGCGACGCGGATCTCCCTGGGGAGGAGCGCGTTGGGCCAGGTGAAGCCGACGCCATCGACGACGTTGACGATGCCGTTGACGACGACGAGGATGACGGCGCCCGCGACAGCGCTGACGGCGATGGCGACGACGCCGCTGGTGCCGAGGACGCTGTGCTGGTCGCCGTTGCTCATGACGGCGGCGCAGACGCCGGTGATGATGGCGGCCGCGATGACGAGGACGGCGCCGATGACAGCGCCGCGGATGAAGACGGCGCTGCGGACGATCATGAATTTCGTCATTGGATGACTCCCGGTTTGTGGCACGCGCAGGTGCGCGCGACTCGATCCGGCATCTACCGTCCCAAGGCGAGGGGATCGCGCATCCATGACTCCGGCCACGTCCCGATGTCGAAGTTCGATCGGCGGCGGAAATGAGGAACGGCCCGTCCCGGGTGGGACGGGCCGTTCTCTTGTATGTGAGTGCCGGGGCGGCGGGGTCAGCCGGCGGCCGGGGTCTCCGTGGTGGCCGGGGTCGGCGACGACTCGGGCCCGCCCTGCTCGGCGCCCGGGGACGGCGACGTGCTCGCCTCACCGCCGGGGGTCTGGCCGGGCGTCTGGCCGCCAGGGGACTGCTGGCCGCCGGGGGACTGCTGGCCGCCGGGGGACTGCGGCGTGGCGGGGGTCATGGGCAGCGGGTAGCCGCTGAACTCGTCCTGCCGCGCGACGACGGGCACCTGGAACTCGACGGACCCGGCGCGCTCGAACCGCATCGTCAGCGGGACCGTGGCCCCGGCGAGCAGCTCCTTGCCGAGCTGGGGCAGCACGATCAGCGGCTGCTCCCCGCCGGTGCCCGGCGTGGCCGACGGACCGCCGCCCTGCGGGCCGGTCGTGTTCTGCGAGGTGGGGGTCTCGGACACGTTCGGCGTCGCGCCCTGACCGGTCGGCTCGGGGGTGGCGCCGCCGGAAGGCGCGGCCGGGCCGGAGGGGGTGCCGCCGGTCGGGGTGGCGCCCGGCTGCTGCGTCTTCTTCTTGCCGCCCTGCTGCTGTTGCGGGGTGGGGGTCGCGGAAGGCTTGCCCAGCAGCTTGGTGAAGCTGCCCGTCCCGTCCGGGGCGGCGGGCGGCAGCGTGAGCGCGCCGCCCTGGATCTTCGCCTCGGCGCCGAACGCCGGGCTGCTGACCGAGACCAGGCGGTCCTGCCGGCCCTTCACCTGGTTGATGACCACACCGTAGAGGGCCAGGGACGTGCCCGCGGGGACGGGGCGTCCCGCCTCGGGAGCCAGCAGGAACATGTGGCGCAGGTCGATCTGCGCCGCGCCCGGCTTGTCCTTCGGCACCGACACGTTGACGCCCTCGGTGAGCTGGGTGGGGGCGGCGGACTGGGGCTTCTCGCCGGCGCCGCAGCCGGAGACCACCGGCGCGATGGCGACGGCGCCCGCGACGGCGAGCACGACCATTCGACGGCTGTTTCGGATCACGGCGGCGGTCTCCTCGCGAAATATCAGATGAAGAGGTGGCTTCAGGAAGTTGTGAGGCTGGCGTGAGATACGCCAGGGGAAGCGTAGCGAGGTCCTGCCGGTGACCCCTCCCCGGGGTGGCCGACACGCCTGGCGCGAGATGCCTAACCGGAGCCGAGACTCTTGATCTTCCCGGTGAGCTCGGGGCCGGGCCGGGGCGCGCGGACGACCTCGGTGACCAGGCCGTCCGGCTGCACGAAGACGGCGGTGATGCCGGTGCCCGTCGGGCCGGGCGTGCCGGGGGCGGGCGAGTAGGCGCCGGCCAGGACGCCGGCGCGGTCCTCCAGGATCTGCGGCGTCCCGTTGTGGGCGGTGCCCGCGCACGCCTTGAGGTCCTTGAGCGGCATGGGCTTCCTGTCGCCCGCCGGGCGCGGGTCGGCGACGAGCCAGAAGGTGAGGGTGTACTCCTGCGTCCGTCCGGCCAGCTCCGCCACCAGGCCCTCGCACCGGTACCCGGGCGGGACGACGGCGATCACGCCGGGGCGCAGGTCCCGCAGGGGCCTGGAGGCGCGGCCGGCGGTCACGAGGTCGACCCGGCGGTCGGGCAGCAGCCCGCCGACCCTTCCGGGGCTCGCGGTGGGGCGCGGGGCCAGCTGGGCGGTCGTCGGCCGGGGCGCGGGACGGGGGCCGAACGCCGTCATCAGGACGCCGCTCAGCAGCGCGACCAGCAGCGCGCCCGCGATGATCGGGACGGCGACCCCGAACCGGGTCAGTGGACGGTACAGCCGCCGCACCCGGGCCCTGCGGCGCCGCCGGCGCCTCTCCCGGTGGTAGGCGGCGACGTCGCGCTCCAGCTCGCGGGCGTCATCGGGCACGACGACGTCAACGCGTGGGAGCCCGTAGTCGTCGGGCTCCGGGTCGCCGCCGTCCGGCCTCACGCGGCACCTCCCTCGCCGATCCGGTGTTCCCGCGGGACGCGCGTCCCCATGCCGTGTCCTATTAAGACTCTTCCGGGCGCTTCGTACCCGCGCGGCCCAGGGTGCTCACATCCCAGTATGGAACCCGTCCGCACCGCCGGCGGAACGATGCTTGTAACCGGGGGCCGCTTACCGGTAAAGGCGCGGGGGCGAGATCGCGGTGTTCTTCCGGCTACGCTCGGTGGGGAGAACTGGTCGGCGATGCACCAATAAAGGGGTTTGTCAATACCTCAATATGTGGCTTGACCTGCGCATTTGTCGGGAAGGCGGGTTCGGGCACGCTCGTTTCCGTGCTACCCTGGTTCTAGCGGAAGGGGTACTTGTCACATGACTTTCCAGGTCGGCGACACCGTCGTCTACCCCCACCATGGGGCTGCTCGGATCGAGGCCATCGAGACTCGCACCATCAAGGGTGAGGACAGGACCTACCTGGTCCTGAAGGTTGACAAGGGTGACCTGACGGTACGGGTCCCGGTCGAGAACGTCGAGGACGTGGGCGTCCGGGACGTCGTCGGCCAGGACGGGCTGGAGAAGGTGTTCGAGGTGCTTCGCGCACCCTACACCGAGGAGCCCACCAACTGGTCGCGCCGGTACAAGGCGAATCTTGAGAAGCTCGCCTCCGGCGATGTCAACAAGGTCGCGGAGGTCGTTCGCGACCTCTGGCGGCGCGACAAGGAGCGCGGGCTGTCCGCGGGTGAGAAGCGGATGCTCGCCAAGGCGCGCCAGATCCTGGTCAGCGAGCTCGCGCTCGCCGAGAAGACCAACGAGGACAAGGCAGAGGCCCTGCTCGACGAGGTCCTGGCCAGCTGAGCGGCCGACCGCGTTGAACCAACGGCTCCCTCGGGTGGGCGTCGGTACCGACGTCCACCCGTTCTCGTCCGAGCCCCGGCCCCTGTGGGTCGCCGGGCTCGAATGGCCCGGTGAGGGCCACGGTCTCGCCGGGCACTCCGACGGCGACGTCGCCGCGCACGCCGCCTGCGACGCGCTCCTGTCGGCCTGCGGTCTCGGCGACCTCGGCGCCGTCTTCGGCACTTCCGACCCGCGCTGGTCCGGCGCCTCCGGCGTCGTCCTCCTGCGCGAGGTCGCCCGCCTCGTCGACGAGGCGGGCTTCACCATCGGCAACGTCGCCGTCCAGGTCATCGGCAACCGTCCCAAGATCGGCAAACGGCGCGCCGAGGCGGAGAAGACCCTCACCGAGGCCCTGTCCGGCGCCCCGGTGACCGTCTCCGCCACCACCACCGACGGCCTGGGCCTGACGGGGCGGGGCGAGGGCCTCGCCGCCATCGCCAACGCTCTCGTCCTCCCTCCCCCGTAACGGGCGCCTACGCCAGGGCCGGGAGGACGGTGCCCGTCACCTCGCCCAGGGCGATGCGGGAACCGGAGGCGCCCGGAGCCTGCGCTCGGAGCGTCACGGTGTCGCCGTCCTCCAGGAACGTGCGCTCCGTACCGTCGTCCAGCAGCAGGGGTTCCTGGCCGTTCCAGCTGAGTTCCAGCATGCAGCCGCGCTCCCCGCGCTCGGGGCCCGAGACCGTGCCCGACGCGAACAGGTCGCCCGTGCGGAGCGGGGCGCCGTTCACCGTGGCGTGCGCGAGCTGCTGCGGCGGCGTCCAGTACATCGACGCGAACTTCGGCCGCGCCGCCGTCCGGCTGTTGATCAGGACCTCCAGGTGCAGGTCCAGGCCCCACGGCTCGTCGCAGCGCAGGTAGGGCAGCGGCGCCGGGTCCTGGACGGGCGGCGGGACGCGTGCGGGCTCCAGCGCCGCGACCGGCACCACCCACGACGAGACCGACGTCGCGAACGACTTGCCGAGGAACGGGCCGAGCGGCTGCGACTCCCACATCTGCAGGTCGCGCGCGCTCCAGTCGTTCACCAGCACGAACCCGAACACGTGGTCGCGGAACGCGGAGGCCGGGACGCCGCGTCCGGCGGGGGAGGGGACGCCGACGACGAAGCCGACCTCCGCCTCGAAGTCCAGGCGCCGTGACGGGCCGTAGGCCGGCTCCGGGGCGTCTGCGGCCCGCCGCTGCCCGGACGGCCGGATGATCGGCGTTCCCGTCGGGTACACGGTCCCGGAGCGGCCGTGGTAGGCGACCGGCATGTGCTTCCAGTTCGGCGGCAGCGGCTCGCCCTTCGGCCGCAGGATCCGTCCCGCGTTCGTCGCGTGGTGCTCCGAGGAGTAGAAGTCGACGTAGTCGGCCACCTCGAACGGCCTCTGCATCTCCACGTCCGCGACCGGGATCAGGTGCGGCTCGACCCGGCCGCGGTACGCCTCGTCGGTGAGGAGCTCGGTCACCCGCTCCCGGTTCGCCTGCCAGGCGGCGCGTCCCGCGACCATGAAGGCGTTCAGCGACCCGGAGGCGAAGTACCGCCGGTCCTCCACCAGCCCCGCGGCCGACATCTCCGCCAGGTCGAGGACGCGGTCGCCGATGGCCACGCCGACGCGCGGCAGTTCCCCCGGGCGCGAGAAGACCCCGTACGGCAGGTTCTCGATGCCGAAGCCGCCGCCCTGGCCGCTCTCGACCCACGAAACGGTCGTCATGGACCCATACCTTCCCCCGCCGCCTCCCTTTCACCCGGTGCGACCTGATCAGCCCCCGCGGAAGGAAAAGAAGACTTCCAGATCAGGGCAAAGGCCCCGGAGAGAGCCGGTCTCGGCGGGCCTAGGTTGCGCGCGAACGCGTGACCTGCCCGGTGGAGCGAAGCCGGAGGCGAGCGGAACCGGGCAGATCGCGAAGCGATGCCGCGTTCGCCCAGGCCAGGTCACGTAGCGAGTCGCCAGGCGAGCGAAGTGGGCCGGGACTGAATTCAACACAGCCTTAGTCGGCGGGTGGGACGGGGCCGCTGCGGAAGTTGCCGGACGGCGGCGGGTTCCAGTCGTCCCTGCCCGCGCGGTCGTCCGCGCCTGAGTCTCCGGCGTCGGGGTCTTCGGCGCGGTCGGCGGGCGGGCCGTCGTGCTCGTCCTCGTCGGCGTCCTCGTCGGCGTCCTCGTCGGCGTCCCGGGGCGGGGGCATCACGAGGTCGGGGCGGGTGGTCGCGGCGGCCGGGGGCTCCTCGGCGGAGCGGTCGCGGCCCCGGACGAGCTCGACGTCCGTCGGCAGCAGGTCCGGTACCGCGTCAAGCGGCGGGCGCGGCTGCGGCAGCGGGTCCAGCGGCGGCGCCGGCTCCGACGACAGGCTCTCGTCGGCGGCGAAGGGGGTGAACTCCTCCGGCACGGGTGCGGGCTTCTCGGCGGCGGGCCACTCGGGCTCGTCCTTGAACGGCAGGATCGGCCCGCGCCGCATTTCGGGCTCGGGCTCGCTCTCCGGTTCCGGCTCCGGTTCCGGTTCCGGCTCTGGTTCCGGCTCGGCGGGCGCCTCCAGCGCGAGCGGCGGCGCCGCGGGCCCGAGGACCTTGACGTGGCCGCGCTGCGCCTCGACCGGCGCCTCGTCCCCGGCGGCGGGCCGCGCCACCCGGATCTGCTTGACCATCGTCAGCCACAGCCAGACGGCGATCACGAGCATGGCGTGCGGCGCCACCGCCACGCCCGTGCGGACCGCGTCGTCCGGCAGCGGGCCGAACCCGCGGACCGAGTGCTGGACGGAGACCGCGGCGCCCCCGGCGAGCAGCAGGACCAGCAGCGTCCAGCGCGGCAGCCGCGTCCACCAGCGGGCGTTGCGGGTCACGACGAGCGACAGGATCGTCACGGCGGTGAGGGTGTCGGCCATCGCCGGGTACAGCGGCGCCCACCGGCGGCTCACCCCGCCGGCGACGGCGAGCTCGCGCAGCACGTCGTAGGTCAGCGCGAACGCGCCGCCCGCGAGCGCGGCGACGACGAGACCGGCGACGGCGGTGAGCAGCCGCCGCTGCACGGGCGTGTAGGAGGGCCGGGTCGGGTCAGTCGGCATGTCTCTCGTTCCGGATGGGAGGGGTCCTCCGCCGAGATTAACCAGCCGGGACGCCGCCGAACCGCAAGTTCTTCGTGATCACTGTGACGCTGCGCACTATAAGTGGGGAGACGTACGGTATTGGTGATGACAGGGCAAGGGAGGCAGTGATGGCGTGCGGCAGGTTCGTGCGTGTCACGCGGGCCCGCGCGGCCGGGTAGCGGCGTCGTGGCGTCCCCTCGGGACCGGCTCGGCGAACCGGTCCGGATCTTCGACGGGCGGGCCGCCGCCCGCCGGACCTGGGCGTGGCTGGCTCTGCTGTGCCTGGCCGCCGCGGCGCTCGTCCCGGCGGCCGTCGTGTACCTGCACGCCCGCGTGTGGTGGGTGGGCGTCCCGGCGCTGCTCCTGTCGATGGGGTACGCGGCCGCCGCCGGATGGATCGCGGGGCGCGACCGTCCGCGCTTCCGGGGCCGCGTCGCCGCCCTCCACACCGGGGGCCTTGCGGTCACCGGGCCGGGCGGCGGGGCCCGCACGTGGGACGAGTTCGTCTCGGTGACGGTCGCCGGCGTTCCGGGCGGGCCCGGCGGGCGCGTCCGGTGGTGCTTCACGGTCGTCGCCGACGACGGGAGCGTGCTGCGGCTCGGCGACGATATCCCCGACGTCCGGACGCTCGGCGTGGCCGTCGCCCAGGAGGTGACCGCCCGGATCGTCCCGCGCCTCCTGACGTCGGTGGAGGCGGGGGAGTCCGTCCGGATCGGCCCCTTCGCGGTCGACCTGGAGGGCGTCGAGAAGGACGGCGAGCGGCTGCCGTGGAGCGCCGTCCGGGACGTGGTGATCGGGAGCGGGATGGTGACCGTGCACGCCCGCCCGGGCCGGGCGGATCTGGCGACGGTCGCCTCCCGGATGCCGGACGCGCTAGCGTTCAATGTCCTGTGTCACCAGGTCAGAGACCTGGTCGAAGATTTCTGAAGATTTTTTCGGCGGGGATGTCGAGAACCGGCCGGCCGCTCCGATCGTGTTGCGAACGGGCCCGGAGACGGGGCCGCACGACGACGAGGAGACGACCGTGAAGTACATGCTGATGATCTACAACCGTCCCGGCTTCCTGGAGGAGCTGACCGAGCAGGAGCGGACCGCGCTGTTCGGCGAGGTCGAGGCGATCATGACCGAGCTGTCGGAGTCGGGCGAGCTGGTCGGCGGGGCGGCGCTGGCCGACCCGTCCCTGACCAGGACCGTGGCGGTCAGGGACGGGCGGCCGGCCGTGACGGACGGCCCGTTCCTGGAGGCCAAGGAGCACTTCGCCGGCTACGTCAGCGTGGACTGCGACACCGAGGAGCGGGCCCTGGAGATCGCCGCCCGCTGGCCGGACGTCAAGTACGGCGGCTACCTGGAGGTCCGGGCGATCATGCAGGACTCCGGGACGGAGATGTGAGGACGCCCCCGGCCGTCGAGGACCTGCTGCGCGAGCTCGCGCCGCAGGTGCTCGGCACGCTCGTGCGGCGGCACGGCGCCTTCGACGCGTGCGAGGACGCCGTCCAGGAGGCGCTGCTCGCCGCCGCCGTCCAGTGGCCGGGGGAAGGCGTTCCGGAGAACCCGCGCGGCTGGCTGCTGACCGTCGCGACCCGGCGGCTCACCGACCAGTGGCGCAGCGAGCGGGCCCGCCGCGACCGCGAGGCGGCGGTGGCCGCGGAGGAGCCCGCCGAGCCCGGCCCGGATGAACACCGTGCGGCCGACCGCGACGACACGCTGACGCTGCTGTTCCTGTGCTGCCATCCGGCGCTGACGCCGTCCTCGCAGGTCGCGCTGACGCTGCGGGCCGTCGGCGGCCTGACGACGGCGCAGGTCGCCCGCGCGTTCCTCGTCCCGGAGGCGACGATGGCGCAGCGGATCAGCCGCGCCAAGCAGAAGATCAAGGCGGCGGGGGCGCGGTTCGCGGCCCCGCCGCCGGACGAGCGGGACGAGCGGCTGCGGGCCGTCCTGCACACGCTGTACCTGATCTTCAACGAGGGGTACACCGCCTCCAGCGGGCCCGACCTGCGACGCGCGGACCTCACCGCCGAGGCCATCAGGCTCGCCCGGGCGCTGCACCGGCTGCTGCCCGGCGACGGGGAGGCGACCGGGCTGCTCGCGCTGATGCTGCTCACCGACGCCCGCCGCGCGGCCCGCACGGCGGGCGGCGGGCTCCTGGTCCCGCTCACCGAGCAGGACCGGACGCTCTGGGACCCCGAGCAGATCCGGGAGGGCGCCGAGCTGATCACCGACGCGCTCACCTGGTCGCCGCCCGGCCCGTACCAGGTGCAGGCCGCGATCGCCGCCGTGCACGCCGAGGCCGCCCGGCCGCAGGACACCGACTGGCCGCAGATCCTCGCGCTGTACCGGGTGCTGGCCCACCTGGCGCCGAACCCGATGGTCACGCTGAACGAGGCCGTCGCGCTGGCCATGGTGGACGGGCCGTCCGCCGGCCTCGACCTGCTGCGCGCGCTGGACGGCGACACCCGGATGGAGGGGCATCACCGGCTGGCGGCCGTCCGGGCCCACCTGCTGGAGGCCGCCGGCGACGCGCCGGCCGCGCGGGAGGCGTACCGGGACGCCGCCCGCGGCACCACGAGCCTGCCCGAGCGGCGCTACCTCGAGTCCCGCGCCGCCCGGCTCAACGAAGGAGACTGCGATGGGAAAGCTTGAGGTCCCCGGCGCGACCCTCTACTACGAGGTGCGCGGCTCCGGGCCCGTCCTGCTGCTGATCTGCGGCGGGATCTACGACGCGGCGGGCTTCGCCGGCCTCGCCGGGCCGCTCGCCGACCGGTACACGGTCGTGACGTACGACCGGCGCGGCAACTCGCGCAGCCCGATCGACGGGCCGCCGGAGCGGCAGCGCGTCGAGACGCACGCGGACGACGCGTCCCGGCTGCTCGCCGAGGTCGCCGGAGGCCCCGCCTTCGTGTTCGGCAACAGCTCGGGCGCGCAGATCGGGCTGGAGCTCGCCGCGCGCCATCCCGGGCAGGTGCGCGCGGTGGTCGCCCACGAACCGCCTCTGCTGACGCTCCTGCCGGACGCGGACCACTGGGAGACCGTCATGGCGGACGTGGAACGCGCCTACCGCGACGGTGGTGTCGGCCCCGCCATGGGGACGTTCGGCGCCGCGCTGGGCATGGGCGGCGGCGAGGAGGAGGGGCCCGCGGAGCAGGAGCCGCCGAGCCCGGAGATGCGGGAGATGTTCGCCCGCTTCGAGAAGAACACCGACTTCTTCGTCGGGTACGAGGTGCCGGGCTTCGGGCGGTACGAGCCCGATGTGGAGGCGCTGCGCGGGTCGTCCGTCCGGATCGTCCCGGCGGCGGGGGCGGAGTCCGCGGGCGAGCCGCCTCATCGGGCCGCGCTGGAGCTGGCGGAGCGGCTCGGAACGTCCGCCGACATCTATCCCGGCGACCACGGCGGCTTCGGCCCGCACGCCGCCGCGTTCGCCGCCCGGCTGGCGGAGACGTTCCCGGTGGAGTGACCCCGCGGCACGGCCGGATGGCAGAGTCCGGCCTGTGCGATGCGCCACGTAGCCGGACGCCGATCCAATAACCTGAACCCGTGAGCCTGCGCCTTTACGACACCGGTACCCGTAGCGTCCGCACGTTCGAGCCCCTGGAAGAGGGCCGCGTGGGGATGTACGTGTGCGGTGCGACCCCGCAGGCGGCCCCCCACATCGGGCACCTGCGCTCGGGCGTCATCTACGACGTCCTGCTGCGCTGGCTGCGCGCGTCCGGCTACGAGGTGACGTTCGCGCGCAACGTGACCGACATCGACGACAAGATCATCGCGGTGTCGGCGGAGCGGGGGGTGCCGTGGTTCGCGGTCGCCGAGGGCAACCAGCGCACCTTCACCCAGGGCTACGACCTGCTCGGCTGCCTGCCGCCGACGATCGAGCCGCGCGCCACCGGGCACGTCCCGGAGATGATCGTCCTGATGCGCCGGCTGATCGACAAGGGCCACGCGTACGCCGCGGGCGGCGACGTGTACTTCGACGTCAAGTCCTGGGCGGACGAGTACGGCGCCCTGTCGAACCAGCGGCTGGAGAACATGCGCTCCGCCGGCGACACCCCCAACGAGGAGCTCAAGCGCGACCCGCGCGACTTCGCGCTCTGGAAGGGCGCGAAGCCGGGGGAGCCGTCCTGGGAGACGCCCTGGGGGGACGGGCGCCCCGGCTGGCACCTGGAGTGCTCGGCCATGGCGACCCGCTACCTCGGCCCGGTGTTCGACATCCACGGCGGCGGCGTCGACCTGATCTTCCCGCACCACGAGAACGAGATCGCGCAGTCCCGTGCCGCGGGCGACGGCTTCGCGCGCTACTGGCTGCACAACGGCCTGCTCACCGTGGACGGCGAGAAGATGAGCAAGTCGGTGGGCAACGTCGTCCTGCTGCCCGACCTGCTGGGCAAGGCCCGTCCGGTCGAGGTGCGCTACTACCTCGCCTCGGCGCACTACCGGTCGCTGATGGACTACACCGACGACGCCCTCGCCGAGGCGGTCTCCGCCTACCAGCGCATCGAGGGCTTCGTGACGCGGGCATCGGAACTGGTGGGGGCCGGGTCGCCGGCCTCCGTCCCGGCGGCGTTCGCCTCCGCGATGAACGACGACCTGGGCGTCCCGCAGGCGCTCGCGACGCTCCACGAGAACGTCCGGGAGGGCAACAGCGCCCTGGCGTCCGGCGACCGCGACGCGGTGCGGGAGCGCCTGGCGGCCGTCCGTGCGATGGCGGACGCCCTCGGCATCGACCCGCTCTCGCCGCAGTGGCGGACCGCGGGCGAGGACGACCTGCGCCCCGTCGTGGACGCCCTGGTCAAGGTGGCGCTGGAGCAGCGGCAGGCGGCCCGCGCCCGCAAGGACTACCCGGCGGCCGACGCGATCCGCGACGGCCTGTCGGAGGCCGGCGTCCTCGTCGAGGACACCCCGCAGGGTCCCCGCTGGGAGCTGAAGCGCGGCTGACCGTGCATGGCGCACCCGCGCGGCGGATAAAATCGAGCGTTCGCGGGGGTTCGTCGCCGTCCGCTGAGATCTTGAGCCGCCCGGCAGGGGCGAGCACGCAATCGTCGCGAGGGGCGTAACCGACAATGGCCAAGAACAAGGGCAAGGGTCCCACCCCCAAGGCCGAGGACCGGCACTGGCACGGCAAGCGCCAGAAGGCCCGCGCCGTCAAGAGCTCCAAGCGCACCGGCACCCCGACGCTGGGGCCGGGCGCGCGCGCCCAGAGCCAGGCCGAGAACCGTCCGGCCGGGCGTCCCGCGGGCGCGCGCCGCGCGACCGGCGAGGTCCCCGAGCTGGTCACGGGCCGCAACCCGGTCGTCGAGGCGCTGCGCGCGGGCGTCCCCGGCACGGCCCTGTACGTCATGTCCGGCACCGACGAGCGGGTGCGCGAGGCGATCCAGATCGCCGCCGACCGCCGCATCCCGCTGCTGGAGACCGGCAAGAACGAGCTGGACCGGCTGACCGACGGCTCCGTCCACCAGGGCATCGCGCTGCAGGTCAAGCCCTACCGGTACGCGCACCCGGACGACCTGCTCAAGGGCAAGGCCCCCCTGGTCGTCGCGGTGGACGGCATCACCGACCCCCGCAACCTCGGCGCGATCGTGCGGTCCGCCTCCGCGTTCGGCGCGACCGGCGTGGTCGTCCCGGAGCGTCGCGCGGCGGGGGTCACGGCCGGCGCCTGGAAGTCGTCCGCCGGCACCCTCGCGAACATCCCGGTCGCGCAGGCCACGAACCTCTCCCGCCAGCTCAAGGCCTACCAGAAGGCCGGCTGCTTCGTCGCCGGCCTGGACGCCGCCGGCGGTGTGACCGTCGCCGACCTGGAACTCGCTTCGGGGCCGTTCGTGCTGGTCGTGGGCTCGGAGGGCAAGGGTCTCGGACGTCTCGTCGCCGACACCTGCGACATGCTCGTCACGATCCCGATGCCGGGCAGGGCCGAGTCGCTGAACGCCGGAGTCGCCGCGGGCATCGCCCTGTACGAGATCAGCCGCCTGCGCGCCTGAGATCGGAAATAATCTCAACGTTCAGATAATTGACGTTGAGGTGAACCAGACGACAGCCCTCCCGGCACCGGCCCTGCGCACCCGCTACGCCTCCGACCTCGTCCTCGCCGCCCTCGCCCCCGCGAGCTGGGGCACCACCTACGTGGTCACCACCACCCTCCTGCCCGACGGCCGCCCCCTGCTCGCCGCCACGATGCGGGCCCTGCCCGCCGGGCTGGTGCTGCTCGCCGCCACCCGCCGCCTCCCGCGCGGCGACTGGTGGTGGAAGTCGATCGTCCTCGGCCTGCTGAACTTCGGCGCCTTCTTCCCGCTGATCTTCTTCGCCGCCTACCGCCTCCCCGGCGGCGTCGCCGCGACGATCGGCTCCGTCCAGCCCCTGGTCGTGGCGCTGCTGTCGATCGGCGTCCTGCGGATCCGCCCGGCCCGCGCCGTCCTGTACTCGGCCCTCGCCGGCACCGGCGGCGTCGCGCTGCTGACCCTCGGCGCCGACGCCCGCCTCGACCCCCTCGGCATCGCCGCCATGCTCACCGCGACGTCCCTCATGGCCACCGCGATCGTCCTGGCGAAGAAGTGGGGACGCCCCGAATCGCCCCTGGTCATGACCGGCTGGCAGCTCACCGTCGGCGGCATCGTCCTCCTGCCGCTCACCCTGGTGCTCGAAGGCGCCCCGTCCTCCCTGACCGGCGAGAACCTCCTCGGCTTCACCTACCTCGGCATCGTCGGCACCGCGATCGCCTACGCCCTGTGGTTCCGCGGCATCGACCGCCTGCCCCCGACGTCCGTCTCGCTCCTCGGCCTCACCAACCCGATGGTCGCCACCCTCGCGGGCCTGGCGATCCTCGGCCAGACCCTCACCCCGTGGCAGGTCACCGGCTTCACCATCGCCCTGGGCGCCCTCGTCGCCGGCCAGACCCTCAACCGGAGACCGAAGCCCGCCGCCTCCTGAGGAACGCGAGCTCGGCCTCGTCCTCCGTACGCCTCATCGCCTCGCCATAGGCCTCGGCCGCCTCCGCGTCCCGCCCCAGCCGCCGCAGCAGATCAGCACGCACCGCGTGGAACAGGTAGTACCGGCCCAGCTGGAGCCGCTCGACCAGCTCCAGCGCGGCCCCGGCCCCCTGAACCTCACCGACCGCCACAGCCCGATTGAGCGCCACCACAGGACTCGGCGCCACGACCATCAACTGGTCGTACAACTGGAGCACCTGATCCCACCGAGTGTCCTCGGCGTCCGCCGCATCACCGTGCACCGCGTTGACGGCCGCCTGGATCTGGTACGGCCCCGGCCGTCCGATCCGAAGGCACCGCCGGACGAGCGCCTGCCCCTCCTCCACGAGCTCCCGATCCCAGAGCCCGCGATCCTGCTCGGCCAGCAGCACCAGCTCCCCGTCCCGCCGCCGGGCGTCCTTGCGGGACTCGACGAGCAGCATCAACGCCAGCAACCCCAGCACCTCGGGCTCGTCCGGCATCAGCTCCCGCAGCACCCGCCCCAGCCGGATCGCCTCGGCCCCCGACTCCTCGCGCCCCCCGTACCCCTGGTTGAACACCAGGTAGACGACCGCCAGCACGCCGGCGAGCCGCCCGGGCAGCTCCTCCTTCTCGGGCACCCGGTACGGAATCCCGGCGTCCCGGATCTTCGCCTTCGCCCGCACCAGCCGCTGCGCCATCGTCTTCTCCGGCACCAGGAAGGCCCGCGCGATCTCCGCGGTCGACAGCCCTCCGAGCAGCCGCAGCGTCAGGGCGACCCGCGCCTCCATCCGCAGCGCCGGATGGCAGCACGTGAAGATGAGCCGCAGCCGATCGTCCTCCACGACGGACGCCTCGACCGGCTCCGCCGCGTTGACCAGCACGGCCTGCGCGTACTTCCCGGCCCGCGCGGCCTCCCGCCGAAGCCGGTCGATCGCCTTGTTCCGCGCCGTCGTGATGATCCAGCCCGCCGGACTGGCCGGCGTCCCCTCGCCCGGCCACCGGCGCACCGCCTCCGCGAACGCCTCCTGCACCGCCTCCTCGGCGACGTCCACATCGCCGAACACCCGGACCAGCACGGCCACCGCGCGCCCGTGCTCCTCCCGGAAGACCTGCTCGATCACCCCTCGCCCTGGAACGGCCGCACCTCGATCGGCAACCCGGTCACCTGCGTGAACCTGGCCGCCACCTTGAGCGCCGCGTCCAGGTCCGCCACCCTGATGACGGCGAGGCCGCCGATGTGCTCCTTGCCCTCCGTCCACGGCCCGTCCGTCGCGATCACCTCGTCCCCCCGCGTGGACACCACGGTGCTCGCCTCCGGCTGCTCCAGCCCCCGCCCGAACACCCAGCACTCCTGCCGCTCCAGATCCCGCCGAACCTCCGCGAGCCGCGCCATGATCGGCTCCAACACCTCCGGCGGCGGCACCTCCCCCACCGGCTGGATGATGTTGAGCACGTAGGACTTCATCTCTCCTCCTCCACGAACCCCTGCCCCTCTCCTTCCCCGCGATGCCCGCCCGTGCGCACCCCCAACACGACCAAGGCGCCCCCACCCCCAGACGAACGGCCCCCCGCCAGATCGACACCCACCCCAGAAGAACTCCCCGTATCCCCCCGAGCCCCCAAGTCGACTACGATGCGGGACGAGCCCGCCGGCGTAGCTCAATTGGCAGAGCATCTGTCTTGTAAACAGAAGGTTAGGGGTTCAAGTCCCCTCGCCGGCTCCCAGCTCAAAGCCCCCTTCCCAGTGCTGGAAGGGGGCTTTTGCTAACACCGTGGGAGCCACCGTGGGAGCCACGGGAATCAGCCGCCGAACAGTGCGCCGCTCATGGCTTCGGCCGCTGCGCGCTTGTCGTCCACGATCAGGTGACCGTATGTGTCCTTCGTGATGGCGATGCCCGCGTGCCCGAGGATCTCCGAGACCACATGCAGCGGCGTGCCTTGCGCCAGCATCAGCGAGGCCCCCGAGTGCCGCAGCTCATGCGGATGCCAGTGACCCAGGCCCGCTCGCTGGGCCAGCTTGGAGAACGTGTGCGAGAAGTTGTCCGGGTCGGTAGGCGTGCCCACCTCGGACGGGAAGATCAGCCCGTGATTCTGCCAGGCTTCGCCGAGCGCGAGCCGTGCCTTCGCCTGGTCGGCATGCAGCGTGCGGAGCTTGCTCACGATCTCTGGCGTAAGCACGAGAGTCCGCCGTGACTTGGCCGTCTTCAACTCGCTGAGCACGATGCGCGTCTTGCGACCGCTGTTCTTGTCACGATCCTTGATTCGCTTCACCGCGTGCGTGAGCCGCAGCGTCCCGGCTTCCCAGTCGAGGTTCCTCCAGAGGAGCCCGAGCACCTCGCCGCGGCGAAGGCCGTACGCCAAGGCGATGGTGATCGCACCTCCGTAGCGGTGGCTTTCCACCGACCTCAGAAGGTTCTTCGCCTGGTCGAGCGTGAGCGTCCGGCCCTCCCGCTGGGCTGCGCGGGGAGCTGCCGAAAGCGCGGCGACGTTGCGTGTTACGAGCCCTTCCCGCTCTGCTTGTGCGAGTGCGCGACGCAGGACGTTGCGCATGTTCTTGCGGGAGTTCGCGGCGTAGCCGGCCTCTCGCTTGGCGTTCCAGAGCCGATCGACCTCTGCCACCGTGAGCTTGTTGAGCTTCTTGCGGCCCAAGGCCGGGACCAGGTGCAGACGAACCATGTCGGCGTAGTCGTCTTCCGTGGACTCTGCCACGGTGCCCGGTAGGTTCACCGAAACCCAGCGTTCAAGGAACGCCTTCACCGTGATCCGGTCGTCCGGCACCGTGCCCGTATCGACTGCCTCGCGGACCTCTTTGAGCTTGCGAGCGACCTCCGCACGCGTCCGGCCCGAGACCTTCTTACGGATGCGCCGTCCCTTGTCGTCGTAGCCCACGGAGACCGCGCCCCGCCAACGGTCGCCGTCCTTGTAGATCGAATCCTCGCCGTTGCCCCGTCGCTTGGTCATGCTGCGTCCGCTTCCTCTTCGAGCTGGGCAACGAACTCCGCCAGCGCCTTTGCCGGAATCCGTCGAGAGCCACCGAGCCGGACTGACCGCAGCGCCCCGGCGCGCATCAGGTCATAGACCTTGGTTCGTCCGATGCCGAGCTTCACGGCCGCCTGTTCCGGCTTCCACAGGAGCGGTTCGTCCACTCCGTTCGCCGCAGTGCTCACGCTGCCTCCGCAGTTGCCGAGAGTTGGGGGGTGTTGTTCTGTGTGGCGGCGTCGAGTTGGCGGCGCCGTTGGATGCGTTCGTTGATCAGGTGCAGGAGCCGCGCTTCGGTCGGCTTGACGTCGGGATCGGCCGGGCCTGCGCGTTCCCAGACGTGGACGGCGTTCGGGTCAGCCGGGTTGAGCACGGGGATGCCAGCCTCAGCGAGCCGTGCCAGGACCCACGCTTTGCGGTCGGCTTTGTGATCGGCGAGGGTCTTGCCGGACCACTTGCGGGAGACCAGGACGCGACGTCCGCCGTAGCCGAGGTGTTCGCGTCGGTGTGCTTTGCCCTTGCAGAAGCCCGGGGCCATGCCTTCCCGCGGATTCTTGGGCTGGATGCCGTAGCGCAGCCAGTTCGCGCACGTGGGCGAACACGGCTCATACCGGAGCGCCTCAGCCATCCGGTCCACGTGCTCACGCTGCGCCGCAGTCTCGGCCTGGTGGCATTCGGCCACGCCCTTGACCAGGTACTTGGTCAGGTAGCCGATCAGCTTGCGGGACTGGGGCGAGTCGGGCATGACGCCTTGCGCGTCGATCTGCCGCCCGAACTTCACCACGTGGAGCGGTTCGGCGTCGTCGTCCAGGCCGAGCGCGTCCAGCGCGTCATCCCAGGTCGGAAGGACTTCCCCGGTAGCGGGATCGAGGTAGCCGCCGCCGTCCTCACCCGCGACGTCATCCCAGACCGGCAGGTGATCCCCCTCGAAGACCACGCGACCGATCGAGGGCCACCACACCTGGTGATAGGTCGCCGCCACGACCTGGCGCAGTTCGGCGCGGGAGATGGTTCCGCGGATGGCCATGTGCAGGTGGGGCGCGTGCCGCCGTTGGGGTTCGACGGTGGCGAAGTACTGGACGTCGTAGCCGACGAACCGGCGCAGGTTCTGCACGAACCGGTCGACCAGCTTGGAGAAGTGCAGAGCATCCCGAGCGGCCCGCGTGTAGTCGTAGCCGTTCGGGTCGACCGGTGTCCCGTCCGAGCGCACCCGCCCGTAAGAGTCCAGCGTGAGCGTCAGGAAGATCGAGGGCCGGAACGTCTTGCCGTCGCGGCCACGGTAGACCTTGCCGAGGGTGCGGGAGTCGACCGGACGCCGAGGAAGGTCAGGGGCATCCTGCCGCCGCCGCGTGGAACGAGTCCGCCGGCCTTTGCTCTCCTCACCCGACTTGAGGCCACCACGGACTCCAGTGCGTTCGAGTTCGTTGTCGAGGTCACGCACGACCGCGTCCCAGAACCCGACGTCTTCCCCGTCCGCCGAACCCTCCTCGGCCGCCTTGTCACGGGCCGCCGCCGCTTGCGCCCGCAGTTCCATCCAGGCGCGTTGCTCGTCGTTCGGGTCGGCGCGCGTGATGACCGGTTCCTCGGTCAGGTGCCAGCCCTGGGAGCACTGCACGGCCCGCAGCTTGCGCTTCCGCTCAGCGCACGACGGGCACACCGAGGCCAGCGTGTGACCGCACGGCACATAGACGACCTCGGCCGCACCGGTGTTGAGGTCCACCCGCCGCATCGGCACGGGCCGGATGCACACGCCGTGTTCGACCGCGACCGCTTCCAGCACGCCCCGCGCCAGGGGAGGAAGCGTCTTGACCACCGCGCCCGCCTCCGAGCCCGCGCCAGCCGGAGCCGACTCCGAAGGCGAACCGTCGAGGGTCAGTTGCACCGTCACGCCGCCTCCACATCAGGGAAGCCGAGCGCCACCATCTCCCGGATGTCGTCATCGGAGACGAAGGCCGCCCGCACCCGGACAGGGTCGGGGGTGGTCTCCAGCCGGATGAACCCGACCCCAGCCCCGATCTCAGGGATGGACGAGATCTGGTCTGCGAGGGCGCCACGGTCGCGGGCACCGTCACCGAGGACCATGTCGACCTGCTCGTCTTCGTCGAGGCGCAGGGCGATGCGGTCGGGGAATAGGTTGCGGAGGTTGTTTACCTCTTTGCGCGCGTCCTGCTGGGCGCCGATCACGCAGTAACCGACCGACCGGCCCTGACTGGTGAGCACGGCAAGCGCCGACTCGGCCCGCTTGCGCAGATCACGCTCCGGGCAGTAGGCGGTCAGGAAGGCCAGCTCATCCACCACGATGACCCGGAAGGGGTGCTCACGCGTGGCCGTGAACGACCGGGTAACGCCCGCGAACCGTTCCGCGCGAGCATTCATGTCCGCCGCAGCGTCCTCCAGGAGCGCGACCATGCCGCCGGACGGGTCGGAGGAGTACCGCCCGTACCGCTCGAACAACGGCCGCCCGAAGGACAGCTCCATGCGTTTGGGGTCGACGGCCCAGACCTCCACCAGGCCCGCGAGCATGAGCGGCAGCAAAGCGCGGATGGTCGACCAGATGACCGACCCCTTGCCGGCACCTGTCGCGCCCGCGATCAGCACGTGCGTCCCCAGGAGCCGCAGCCGCCAGGGCGAGCCGTCCTCTTGCCGTCCGATCTCCACCCCAGACAGGTCCACCGCCGACGCGTCAGGGACGGGCAGCGCGGGGATCGGGACGGCGAGGGCGTCACGGCGGACGAACTCCAGCCACACGCGCCCCGGACGGTCCCCGACCCGGACCCGGACCAGGGCAGCGCCGAACCCGTGCGCCAGGTTGGGAGTGACGTCCTCCCACGCGTCGGGCGCCTGCCCTTTGAGCATCTTCACCAGGACGCGATCGGACGTCGGGCCGCAGCGGACCCGGACCAGCGATGGAAGGTACTCGCGGCCCTTGTGAACCTGGGTCAGGCCCGCCGTGACGAGGACCGGTTGCCAGTTCCGCCGGTACACCGTGACCAGCCGCCACCGGGCCAGGGCCGGACGACCCACCCACCGCACGAACGACGGACGGTCCACCAGCACCCACCCGGACAGGCCCAATACGACGAGGGCCAGGACCACGACGGGGACCGTCCACCCGAACCGGTAGCCGAGCCACGCCAAGCCGGACAGGACCGAGACGGGGACGATGTTGCGGACCAGGAACACAACCGTCCGGACGATGACCCGGACGAGGTTGACCAAGAGCACGAGCCCTTCCGGCATGTGCCACACCGGGGGCGCCCACTTCGGGGCGGCGAACGGATCACGTTGGGCCTCTACGGCGACGTTCTCACCGGGACCGAGCTTGCGGAACTCCCATGCCATGATGGGTCTCACCTCTTCTATGCGCTGTTCAGCGGGGAGGGGAAAGCGGGGCGGCCGGAGGTTCCAGCTCCAGCCGCCCCACCTGCTTTTCAGGCCGCCGACTCGCCCGGCATCGAAGCGCCGTTGAGGACGTGGAGCCGCTCCACCTCGGCCGCGTACCGCCCGAACAACTCCGCCAGACGGCGCGCGGTCACCAGGTCTTCGGCGGTCGGGGCCTCGGGGTTGGTCGGCGTGATGGTCACGTTCGCGCCAGCGTGAATGAACGCGATCTGCGCGCGGTGACCGCCGTCCGAGCAGTAGACCGACATCTGCCGGTCCGGGATCAGGTGGACCGAGATGGCCGAGGTGCCGTCCGGGTCCACCCTCACCGTCGTGAAGCTGTACGAGGTCTCCATCACGCCGCCTTTCCCTTGCCCAAGGAACGGCCCGAACAGGGGCGACGCCCCGACCGGTACAGCCGCTCCACCTCCAACGCATACGCCGCAGCCTGAGAGGCCAGGCCCCGCGCGAACTCCACATCACCCGCGCTCACACGCTCGGGAAGGGTCAGGGTGACCAGCACCCGACCGGCCGAGACCGTGAACAGCGGCGTACGCGCCCGGAACGGCTTGAACTCCACCGACGCCCCGGCATCGATCGGCAGCGACAGCGCCGACATCCGCCCGCCCGCCATCAGGCCGCATCCTTCGCAGCCGCGCCGCTGTCCTTGCTCGCGGTGCGGCCCCCGCCCTTGAAGTTGGCCGGAAGGACCGCCGACGCCTTGAGGCTGTAGGCCAGCCGCCCGGTACCGGAGTTGACGTACGGCGTGACCGCCAGGCCCTCGAACTCCACCGGCACGAACGGGAACTCCGCCGGAGCCGTCGGAACGATCGGCTGAACCGGCGCGGTCAGCTTCACCTTGAAGGTCCCCTTGGACTCGGGGTCGCCGTCGACCACTTCCACGGCCCACACCAGTTCGCCGGTGTCCTTGTCCCGCGCCTGAACGAAGTTCTCCTTGGTCGACGCGTCGAAGTCGCGCACCGCCTCCACACCGCCCTTGACGAACGCGCCGTGGGGGAACATGTCCCCGAACGCGACCTTGAACGGACCCTTTACCGCCATTGGGGCTACCTCCAGACGTTCACCCGTCCGCTTGTCCGGACGAGTGCATGCCTAGAAAGTACCTCAGCCACTCGACCGGACAACTTCTGAGAAGAGTGACCTATGTCACATCCGAAGTATCGGCAGGTCAGGAGGGTTGAGTCATTCGGGGACGCTGTAGACGTCTTCCAACTCATGCAGTGACCCCGGCATCACGATCTCGGCGACGAACCGCACTGCGTCAGAGGCATCATGCAGCCCGGCCAGCACCGACAGCACCGGCTCCGACTTCTTGATCTGCAAAAGGCGGGGTTCGTCGCCGACGGGAAGTCGCGCGGTCATGCGCTCAGAGATGTGATCGATGCGCAGGCCCTTGACCGTGCGCAGGTGCGCTCGAAGCCCCACCGGAAGTCGCGCATCCTTGTCCAGGTCGGTGCCGTACACCAGCTCTTGCGGGAACCAGCACGTCACCACCTCCGAGGCGACACCGTCCCGGACGGTCACCCAACGCCGCGCCACCACACGCCCGGGGTCCCCGCCCAGCAGGCTGGCGACCGCAGCGGGCGCATGCACAGATCCGACGTCGACCAGTGAGACCCCGGCCGCGGTTTCGGGTTGGTCCAGCACCGCCAGGCCCGGACGAGATGGCAGCGCCGACGAGGCGGGCCGGCCTTTGACGAACGAGCCGCGCCCGTGCTCGCGAGTGATCCATCCGTCCTGCTGGAGCATCTGAAGCGCCCGGACCACCGTGGTACGCCCCACCGCGAACTCCCGCAGAAGCTGAGATTCCGAGGGCAGCATGGTGCCGGGCGCGTAGTCCCCGTTCTCGATCCGGCGGCGCAACTCCAGCACCACCCGCGCGTACTTGGGGGGCTCGAACTCCAAACCCGACATGACGACCACCTGACGACTCTGGCGCTTGACCGCATAAGCGCACTTCACCGCACAGTAGCGCCCATGCGCGCCTACGTCACGGCTACCGGACCGCTCCGACCCACACTTATCGCGCCACCACCCCCGCAGCAGCAAGGGACGCCGACCGCCGCGAAGCTCACCCCAGCCGTGGCACCGAGAACCCTGCCGCCAGCAACACCGCATGCACCTCGCCGACTCCCCGCGTACCCATCAACCGCACCTCATGCAGATCACGCGACCAGAGCAGATCCAGCAGGTCACCCACCGTCTTCGCGGTGCAGTTCCGATCGTTGCGCAAGGCGTTGCGGACCCTGGTCGACAACTGCAAACACGCCAGCGGACACGCCCGAGACAGGCGCCCGCCTTCATGCCTGTGCGCACCAAGGCCCGCATCGGCAGGAGCAGCAGGCAGCCCGGACACCCGCCCCGCCTCCACAAGCAGGGCCAGCAAGTCACCGACCGTCCACACCCCGAGACACGTGACCGGGCATTCAAGCCCGATCCGGTCGTGTCCCACCGCGTGCGGCCCGCCCCTGCTCGGCCCGCTCGTCATGCCGGCCATGTCCAGCCCCGCGCGGTGACGATCGCCTCCCGCAGCTCGCTCGGACCCTTGGCCTCCACCAGGAGGTGCTTACCGCGGACCCGGACCATGGCCCACCATGCTTGGGTGACGGTGCCGTACCAGGCCACCACCCCAGAGAACTCCCGTTCGATCTGCGCCGCCACCGGCCGCCGACTGATCTCCGGCGACATCGACGCCGCTGCCGCCCATGACACGCCCATCACTCGCACTCGCCCGACGCCGCATCCGGCGAGCTCGCGAAGGGGACGGCCAGCACCCGCGCGATCCGCTCACCCGCGAACGCGGTGTTGGCCGCCGGGCACAGCGGCTCCAACTCCGAGAGCGCACGGCGGTCCGGCCCCGACCAGACCCACCACCACCACAACGCGCCCCGGTGAGTGCGGCACACCACCTCCTGCCGCAGTCCCGGACTCAGCGCCCGCGCCCGCGGATCCCCGACGTCCGGTTCACCGACCGGGTTGCGCGCCCGCACCGCGCCATGGTCGATCACCTCGGCCGCCAGACCCCGCCGCTCCAGATCGGCCACCAGCGCCACAGCAGCCGACTGCCGCACTACGTCAGCCGCCCACGTCCTCACCTCATCACCCACAGCCACCACCTCCATAGGGAAGAAGAGAGCGGGACCGACGAACGACGGCCCAGGGGCGCACCACCACCCCCGGCAGGCATGACCGCACCGCGCCGGACGATCACACCCTTATCCGCCTGACCGCCTACGCCGGCCCCGCAGCTTTCTGGACTACGCCGCGCGCTCCTCACGCACCGGCACACACCACCAACACGGCTTGCGGTCGACCGGCGGCCCCGAACCACCCGGCAGCCCCACCAGGACCGCCCGCCGAGGGTGAACGAACTTCCACCCCCGACCACCACAGGACCCGCAGTCCGGCTTGCCCGCATCTTGCTGCTGCGTCATGCCGCACACGATCCGCCCCAGCCCCGGCCCCTGCCCATCCCCAGGCGGTATCTCACAGTGGGATATACGCTCGGCAACGTCTGGTCACACGGAGGGAGAACCCATGCCGCGACGGGCCTCAGACCCGATCGTCATCCCCGATGAACTGTGGGAACGCCCGCAGATGATCCAGGCACTGAATGCCCGCGAAATCGGGACTGTCTTCCATCTCCTGAACCAGTACGCAGGCGTGACTCAGACTCAGATGGCGATCGCTTGCACCCTGACCCAAGGCAGAGTCAGCGAGCACATGAAGGAAAACGGGCGCCGCGTCACCGAGCTGCACGTGTTCGAGCGCATCGCCGACGGCCTCCAGATGCCCGACAACGCCCGCATGGCCCTCGGTCTCGCACCAGGAACCCACCCCGGCGTACCGGCCCCCAGATCCCCCGAACCCCAGGCCCGCACGGGGATCGTGCGCACCGACCCCAGACCGACCGGAGCCGACCCGTCCGACCCGGCCACCACAACGGACCTCTCCCGGCTGACGCGATGGCTGACGACCAGCGACACGGCAGACGAGACGATCGAGAGCCTTGCCCGCTCGACCACGTCACTCTCCAGCGCACACACCCAGGTCCCTGCGAAAAGCCTGCTGTCCCAGGTGCTTCGCCTTCACCGCCGCACGCAAGACCTCTTGGAAAGCAGCCGGCCCCGCCCCCGCCACACCCGCGAACTACTACGCATTGACGCCGATCTCCTCGCACACGCAGCCGTGATCTTCGGTGACGTCAACCTCGACCACCACGCCGAGCAGTACGCAGCCGCCGCCCTCATGCTCGCCCGAGAAGCCGGCACCAACGAGGCGTTCGCCTGGTACGCCCAAGCCAAAACGGCCCGATGGCAAGACCGCCTCATCGAAGCCGCCGACTTCGCCCGGCAAGGCTACGAAGCCAGCCCGCACACACCGATGAAGACGCAACTCGCCTGGTACGAGGCCAACGCCGCCGCCCTCCTCGGAGACCAGACCAGAGCCCGCCAGGCCGTCAAACGAGCCGAGCAGACCGCCGAGACCATCCACGACAGCCCCACCGACCGCTCCGTCTGGTCATTCCCCACCGAGCGCCGCGCCCTCTTCGCGCTAGCGGTGGCCACCCGAACAGGCGACCCGGACGGAGCTCTCCAAGCCGCCGAAATGGCCGACACCGCATGGGCAGCAGGCGCACCCGTCGCCCCAGCGATCTGGGCCCAAATCCGCGTCGGCACCGGAGTAGCCCACCTACTCAAAGGCGACCTTGAAGGCACCGCCGAACAACTCGCCCAGCTACTCACACTCGACCCGGGCATGCGCCTGACCACCGTCACGCGGTACGTCGCCGACCTCGACCGCCGACTCAGCCACCCCCGCTACCGAGACACCTCGCTAGCCGTCCAACTCAGAGCGCAAATCCGCGACTTCAATGCCGCCGCCCTGACCGACGACCCCGACATGGAGCGCTCATGAGCCCCCTGCCCACCCGCATGGTCAACCGCTGGCAGAACCGCCAGGAACCCGGCCCCGGCCAAGGCACGCTCTACTGGCACATCCTCGTAGGCGACCAACCCGAGGCACGCGACCTCGCCCACACTGCTCAGAAGCGACTTGCAGGATTCCGTGGGCTCCACATGACGCCGATTGAGTGGCTCCACATCACCACTCTCGTAGTCGGCCCTACCGGGGAGACCACCACCGAGCAGCAGCGCACGATGCTCACCGCCGCATCCCAACTGCTGGCCGCACTCCCACCCGTCACCGTGACACTCAGCCGCGTTCTCTACCACCCCGAGGCGATCGCTGTCGCAGCCCACCCATCAGACCCCTTGAGACAGATCCGCGCCGCTGTCCAGACAGCCACGCTCAATGTTACCGGCCACGAAGGGCACACCGAAGGTTCCGCTCAGTGGACGCCACACATGACTCTTGCCTATAGCGAGTCTGACCAACCCGCCGACCCGATAATCGCCGCACTCGGCCGAAAGGTTCAGGCCGCCGAGTTTAATATCAACACCGTGACCCTAGTGGCACAACAAGGTCCTGAACGCCTTTGGGACTGGCGCCCAATCGGGACCGTCGCCCTTGGTTGCCATTAGCGTGACCTCTACGCGCTGAGTCCAATTTACTTGCTAGCTAGGTGGATCAAACATGGTTGTTTGCCAATTCGGAGGAGCGGTAAGATCCTCCAGTTCTTCGTCACGCACGATGGAAAGGTCACGCGGATGGTAGAGCCAATATAGCCTGCCCTCTTTTTCGAGACTTCCGCTGATCTTTAGGTTAGCTTCAAGTCTGTGAGCTTCCATCGCAACGTCGTATTGATCGGCATTCAGTCGTACCCGAGCCTTACGGACATCTGCGCCGTCGGCTACGTTCAAACGAATTACTCTATCCGATGAATCTGTTGATCTGCTTAGCAGGGTGACCTCTCCGATAAGTGTGACGTCCTGCGGCTCTGGATCTAGAGCAAATACGTTAGCCACTTGCGATAGAATCGGGGATTCAACTGCCTCAAATGCTACTTGCACCTTGTAATCGCGGTCGGAGGAGTGCGAGTGATGGAGAATTTCTATTTCCGAGTCACCGCCGTGAGTGATCTGACTCAGTGCCTTTGTGAACTCATATGAGACACCCTCTTGCACGGTTTCGAGGAATAGTTCAGGCCGTGGTCGCTTCTTGTACTCCTCCAAGCCAACCCGTATTGCCTTGAGTGCACGTTCGAAAGTTTCAGTAACTGCACTACCGGGAAGCGTCTCAGCTTCTCTCGGCTTAATTAGATGAATCTCCTCGGAATGCTTGGAGACATGGAAGCGCTGATTTGATGGAGTGTACGCAGTGATGATAAAGCTGCCCACTTCGGTTTGGCCCATAAAGCTGTTCTCTAGAAATTTCTTCGCTACGTAGGCACTGGAATTTCCATGGTAGCGGCGTCTCTCTCTGGTTGCTTTTGCGGAGGCAACCAGTTGCGCGCGGGCAGCTTCATAAAGGTCCTCCCCCTCTTCCCAGCCAATTATCCCGCCTTCAAGATTAGTCTCCTTCTTCCATTGCGTTGAGTTCAGCCCTGCTCGGAAGCGCAGGTTGAGGGTACGCGATAGTTCACGGGCAGCGCGACCGTATTGGGAGATCACAAATCTGTGAGCGCGAATCAGGAGTTCATTATAATCACCCATACTGGGGTTTAAGGGGATAATCAATTCTTTATCGTCTGACTCATCGGCGCTCCAGACTTCGTAACGTCCTGGAACTTTCGAACGCGGAGCCCAGTCGAAATATCTCAAGAGAGCTGTTAGGGTTTCGGTCTCTACTTCTGGCGGGCTGGGCGAGCTCACGGTCGACCCCCTTGACCTATGCGTACCATCATTTCACATAGCGCAATGTCGTCAAATATGTGGTCTTTTGACGCCCTAACGGTTGGATTTTCCGCGTTTGTGAACTTCGCCCCATGTAGATTCACCCAGTAAGCGCAATGGTGCATGGACAGCGCCTTATGTCCGGCAAGTATCCAGTCATCTTGCAGTGCAGGCATAGACATGATTACCACAATCTTATTGATCGTGCAATCCTTGGTTCGATAGTATTCCCACCGGTCACGCCTCATTGTTGCAGTCAAGAAATCTGTATCTCTGCCAACGTAATCCGAAGTGGCTTTTAGTTGCACTTCAAGTCGCGCAACCTTGTCGCCCATATGGCGGTCCGACTTATGGGTTAGCAATAGGTCGATGCCATCATCTATTTCGAATCGAGCAATAATGCAACCGGCGGAAGCTGCGACAGCACGTATATAGCTCTCTTGAAACTGTTCCATCATCTTGGTATAGCGGTTCGGATATCCTCTAATCACCTCACGCTTCGGCGCTTCCTTCAGTTGTGGATCTGTCATGCCGTGATGGTAACTCTCGGTGGGCGCTCGCAAAAGAGAGAACTTCATGCATCGTCGGTGACACACTGGCCACACCTGGCCCCGGCGGGGTTAGCAAAGCGGACTACCCATGCATCGCGAGGGGTAGTGCGGCGTCCTTTGCCGAATTTGGCTGTTTGGGATCAAGGGGCGGCGGCGCTCAGGCCGCTGCGCGGCCCCGCGCCAGGCCGCCCGGAGCGTGCGGCGTGGGCGCCGGTCACCGGCCGGCCGCGCCGGGCCGCGCGACGCACCACACCCTCCGGCCCCGCCCCGACCGCTCCCCGCAGGGGCGCGCCACCGCCCCGAGGAGTCGACGCTGGAGCCTCTGAGACCGTTCGGCGACGAGCCCCAGGGCGTACCAGTGGTCAAGCACTATTGGAGCCGCGGGGGAGATTGCCGGAATATCGGCTGGGCGGGCGCTACTGGGGAACCCCGTGGTTCCCCAGACCCCTCCTGGAGCCGGAGGGCACTCCCGCGCGAATCTGTCTGTCACGGGGCGCGCGCCATTCGCGCGAGAGCACCCTCCGGACAGGCTGGTGCGTCTGTGACGGTCGATGGTGCTCAGGCAGATCCTCAAGAGCCTGCATCCGGCCTAGTCTTTCGGGCGACGGGGCGTGATCGAAGACCGCTCAGCGCTCGGGCGTGGAGGGCCAGAGTTGGAGGAGGTAGCGTTCGTGGCCCCGAAGTGCCCGAGTGGCTTCCTCCGCTTCATCGCCGTCGAGATCGTCGTTGATCTCACTCCACCTGTCCCAGATATCTGCGCGTCCCCAGCCCGAGATGCGGACCTTGTACGTCCCAGGAGGCACGGTGAAGAAGCCGCGTCTGCCGCCGGCTGCAACCGCGTCGTACGTCAGTGAGCCTGTTGGGAAGTGCAGGAATGCGGTGTCGGTGACCTCAGGGTCTTGTGGCTCCGGCGGCTCGCCGTTCCAACGTTCGACACCGACGTGAAGCCCGAGAAAGTCCATCACTACTCGGACCAGCACGGCAGATCTCCCCACGCCGAGCCAGCCATGCCCAGGCACCGGTGCAGCGAGGTCACGCTCGACGAAGGCCCGTGCATCGCAGATGCCGAACATCTGGTGATCCGCTGCGCCATAAGGTTCGACTACCGAATCCAAGAGATCAGCCACGTTGGGGATCATAGGGAAGCGGTCTGACAGGCGATGGGGCGAGCACTCACAGCAGTGACAGCAACACCTGCAAACGTCGCCACACGTAATCAGCTCTCAAGCCCGAGGTCAGCACGGAGTAGCGAGCCAGCCACCTTGACCGTGATCGAAACGCTTGGAACACGGTCAACCGGTCGGGCATCCACGGGAGCCACGGTGGGAGCCACGCGAATGGATGATCTTGAACCAGGGTGAACGAGTTCGGACGGTGCGCAGGTCATTGTCCCAGCGTGCGGACTGATTTGGACGGGGCCAGTGATCGTTTGGGGACCTTGTAAACAGAAGGTTAGGGGTTCAAGTCCCCTCGCCGGCTCCCAGCTCAAAGCCCCCTTCCCAGCGCTGGAAGGGGGCTTTTGCTAACGCTCTTGCTAACAGCCGACTACGCCGCGCCGCCGATCCTGTCGGCGAAGATCGTGGCCGCTTCGGCGAGCTGCTCGCTGACGACGTGCGCGTAGACCCGGAGGGTGATCGCCGGGTCAGCGTGCCCGAGCCTCGCGGCGACGACGTGTACGGGAACGCCCGCCAGGAGCAGAGTCGTCGCGTGGACGTGGCGGAGGTCGTGGAGCCTTGCGTGGGGGAGAGGGGCGACGCCGTCCGCCGCGTTGTGCTCTTTGATCAGCGTTGCCATGAGGGACGAGACCGTGTCCGGGTGGACCGGCTCACCCCATCCCGTGGTGAACACGTGGCCGTCCTCGGTGCCTTTCCAGAACTCGCCCGCTTTGAGCTTGTCGGCGAGCTGGCGCTTGCGGTGGGCCTTGAGGACGTCGACCGTGCCGGGGTCGAGGCTCACGACGCGGGACCGGCCGCTCTTGGTCGTCCCCTCGATGCGCTCGCCGGCGACGAACCCCACCGACCCCTTGATGTGGATCGAGGCCCCGTCGAGGTCGACGTCCGGCCACCGCAGGTTGAGCAGCTCACCGCGGCGAGCACCGGTGTAGGCGGCCAGGTGGAAGAACGCCGACAACCGATGGCCCTCAGCGGAGGCGAGAAAGACCCGAAGCTGCGCAGGCGTCCAGACCTTCCCCGGCTCACCGTGATGGAGCCGAGGCCGCTTCGCGCGTTCCGTGGGGTTGGACGCGATCAGCTCATCAACCCGGACAGCGTCGCCGAATGCCTTCCGGAGCACCGAGTGCACGTGCGCGACCGTCCGAGGCGAGAGCCCCGCACCCTTTCGGCCTCCCACGGTGACGAGGTCGCGGTAGAGCTTGGTGATCTGACCGGGTCGGACGGCTTGAAGCCGCAGGCCGCCGATGTTGGGTCGGACGTGCCGGTCGATCAGATAGCGGTAGTTGGCGAGCGTCTTGGGCTTGATCTCGACCGCGTGGGCGTCGAGCCACTCGTCCAGGTACTCGCCCACGGTGATGGCGTTGCGGTCGATGTACTCGCCCCGCCGTGCCCTCACGCGTGCCTCGTCGCGGGCTTCCTTGGCGGCGTCTTCGGTCGGGAAGCCACCAACCCATTTGGGTTTCGAGATGCCTGTTTCCGGGTCCGTGACGCGGATGACGTAAGACCACGTCTTGCCGCGCTTCATCACTCCGTCACGGAGCTTGGACTTGCCGGGCCTGCGCGGCTCTTCGGGGTTGGCAAGGGCGGTCTTGGTCATCAGGCAGCCTCTTCCATCAAGGCGTTGACGTAGTCGTTCAGGGCGTTGGGCGGGATGCGCCGCGCACCGTCGATGCGGACGGAGCGGACGGCCCCGGAGGCGAGGAGTTCGTAGAGCTTGCTGCGCGAGATCGCGAGGGCTTTGGCCGCTTCGGGGACGGTCAGCAGGAGCTTGGGCACGCGAAACTCCGTTCATCGGTGGTGAGGGTCGGCATGGGCTTGCCGGTCAGGGCAGCGGTGAGGAGCGCTTCGCCGGGTGTCATCCCTTGGCCGAGGTAGCGCCAGTGCGCGACGACGAGGACCTGGTCGTCATCGAAGGGCAGACGGCCAGTCGTGATCTCGTCGTGTTGGTGCTGGTTGTGCTCGATACGTGCCGCGCGCAGCGCACCGAGGGTGGTGGAGTACCGGCGTGACTTGGTGGAGAAGTGGCCGCGGAAGCCGAGCATGTGAGCCAACTCAGCCAGCCGCAGCCCCGCGTACTCCGCGATGACGCCCAGTCGGAGGCATTCGGCGATGAGCCGCCGCGCGTGGCCGCTTACAGGAAGGTCGGCCAGGTCGTCGGTGGGTCGGATTCGGCGGTCGAGGGTTCCGACGCATTCGGCGGCTTTGGTGGCGTATTTGGCGATGTAGCCCGCCACGGCGGTATCGGTGAGTTCCCCGGAGGTGGTGATCGGTCGGACGTCGACCTGTGAGCCCCACGCGTGTGTCAGGGCCGGGACGTCTCGGGCCGCGGGGGTCGAGACGGTGACCGCGCCCGCCGCATGGTCGACGGCCGCTTTGAGGAGGCCGAGGGTGGCCCAAGCGGGCGGAGAGGCATCTGGGCCGCCGGGTCCATCGAGGCGGATGACGGCGTGGAAGTGGACAAGGCCGCGCCGCTGGTATTCGGCGACCTTGGCGAACGACACGGTCAGCACGTCCCGCAGGTCGGCCACGCGCAGGCCCGCAGACCGGGCGACGTAGCGCCGGAAGGCCAGCGCGAATCGGCGCCACAGCTCAGGAGCGTGCGCGTTCCAGAGCACCGCACCGGCGTAGTCGAAGCAGTCCGGGCAGATCGGTTGACCGAGGCGCGGGTCACCGTCGCCGTGCCGGATGGTGCAGGAGACGGGCCGCCCGTGCGGACACGTCCCGCTGTCGCGCCGGGGACGGCATGCGACCACGCCGCCGGCCTTGCCGGTGCGGCGGGAGTGGACCGGCCCGAACGAGGGCGCGGTGAGGGTGACGAAGGCCGCCGGGTGTCGGGTGACGGTGTCCGGTACGCCCTTGCCGCCGACCAGGCCCGCCCGGACGAGTTGGTAGGTGTCAGCGCGGTAGGTCTCTGCGCACGCCGGGCACCGCGACGCCCGCCGGGTTTTGCACGCTACCCGCAGCGTCCCGCCCGGCTCTTGGGCGGTGGAGTAGTGCCGGAGGATCTCGCCGGTCTGTGGGTCCAGGTGGGTGACGCGGCCCCGGAGGTGGACGGGTTGGGCACAGCCGCCGGTGGTGTGTGCGCGGCGGGCCCAGGCGCGGAAGTCGGCGCGGTTGTACCGGTTGGCCATGTCACGCGCGGCCACACCGGTGATGTGCGGGGCCGGGGCGGGATCGGGCACGATGAACGGGTCTCCTATCCGTCTGCGGATGGATCGGGTGATGGGCCCGGCGTGGCCGCACTTGCTTGCCGGCGACAGCGGCCACGCCGGGAACTACAAGGCCGAAGTGAGCCGGGCGAGCCCATCGGCAACGAGCGCCAGGCCGTGTGCGACGACGCGGACGGTTGCGGCGGCGCGCTCGGGATGCCGGACCGCGAACAGGCCCAGGACCAGCCAGAAGCAGGCGAAGGCGCAGCGGCGCAGGAACATCGGGCGGCTCCCTTCTGTCAGGTGTGGCCGTGGCCGTTGCAGTCGGGGCAGGTGGACCCGTCGGAGGCGATCCCGCCCCCGCCGCACGTCCCGCACACCCAGCCCACGACCGACCGGGAGAGCAAGGAGGGCTCCGGGTTCTGGTCGGCGGTCATCAGGCCGCACGCCTCTCGTCGCCGTCCTGGTCGGGGTCGAGGCGGATGTTGTGGCGGTAGCTGGTGTAGGCCTCGTATTCGTCCTGGCGTCGCTTGGGGACGTGGACGATGCCGTAGGTGATGCGGCCAAAGGTCTTTTCGGCGCTGTAGTGGCCGCCGTTGGCACGCTTGTCGATGACTTCGGCGCCGAGCAGCGCGGCGACCTTGTCGACCATGGCGACCGCCGCGGCCGCGTCCTCGTCGCGGGCGTAGACGTTGTACTCCCTGCCGTACTCGTTGACCGGGACGGCGGGGTTGGCCTCCAGGAAGTCGGCCAGGGCGCGCAGGCCGGCGATGGTCTGGTGGCGGGCGAACAGGTCGCCGGGCACGACGGAGGACGGCTGGCCGGTCGCGTCGGTGTGGGTGGTCATGGCGGGTTCCTCCAGGCGGGTTAGGAGACGGACGCGGTTGCGTGGGGCTGTTCGGTGCGGAGCTGGCGGAGCAGGTCGGAGGCGAGTTGGTTGGAGACGCCGAGCCGGGCGCGCAGCGCGTCCCGGGTGATCGGGCGCCCGTGGCGGCTTTCGTGCTCGGCGGCGACGCGGCGCGCGAAGTCGACCAACGGCCCCGCCGCACCGGGCGACGAAGCCGCGGCGGACGGCGGGGCGGACGGCGCCGCGGGGGACTGGTCGGCGGGGACGAGGACGGAGGTCTGGCCGTCCTGCTCCTCGCGGTCGCGGTCGCGGGGTTCGTCCTGGGCAGCAGGAACGGTGGGGTTTTCGTCCTCCCAGACCACCCACGGGGACGACGACGAGGACGAGTCGGACGAGGACGAGACGGCCGGGGCCGGGGCCGGGTCGGGACGGCCGAAGGACTCAGGGACGGGTGAGGTGTGAGCCGCCGCTGGGGTGCCGGCCTTTCGGCGCTCCAGCATCGACACCGCAACCAGAAACGCGCCCGCCGGAGTGCCCGCGGTGATCCACCCCCACACCGACGGGTCAGCTTGGGCCAGGTTGGCGGCGAGCGACAGCAAGATTCCGCCGACCAGGACCACGGTGGGCCACGTCAGCGGTCCGGTGTCGCGTCCGGTGTTCTTGTCGCGTTGGCGTTCGGCGGCGGCCATGACGCAGGTGAGGTCGATGCGCGATGGCCCACGCCATCCATCCGCGCTGTCCGTGCTCGGTGGCGGTGTCGCGGATGTGGGTGAACGATCCGGCCGCCGCGATCCCGGCCAGGACGACGACCGGCGCGGAGTCGGCCACCGCCCCGGCAAGTCGCCGCATCACGCCGCCCGCCGGGAAGTGACGAGGGCGAGCAGCGCGACCAGTTCGGCATCACAGGTGTGCGCGTCGGCCCAGGTATCGACCTCGCCGGACCGCGACGAGGTGAACGACTCGGTGCAGGAGCCACAGACCGCGACGTCCAGGCTCCACAACTCGTCCCACACGACGCGCACCGGCCGGCGGCTCGACGAGGACGAGAGGGCGGACGGCCGGGACGATGCCGGGGCCGAGGCGGACAGGACGGGGACGGGCCGAGGACGAACGGCGAGGACGCGGGTAGCCACGAGAACCTCCAGGACCGGTTTCGGACATGGGTCGGGTAGGGACGTGGCGCGATCAGGGCTCACGCCGAGCCAGGAGGGAGGGGAGGGGGTCTAGGCGGCGGGGCGGACGATCGGGGTGGAGCCGACGAGGGTCTCCCAGGCCGGGGTCAGGTGCGCGTAGTCCCGCGCGGCTTGCTCGGCTTCGTGTTCGGGGACGTAGACCGAGCGGGCCCGGTGCCACGAGCCGTCTTGCCCGGCGACGATGCACACGCCCGGAGTCTCGGCCGCGATGGCGCGGGCGGCGTCCAGCGCGGCCGGGTCGAGGTCGCCAAGCGCCATGTTCGCCGTCTCCGGGTCGTTGACCCGGTGGCACACCCGCCCCGACAACTGGGCCCGCAGCGCGGTCACGCCGGGGCCGAGGTCGGAGCCGACGCGTTGCCCGCACACGACCAGGTAGACCGCGAACGCCCGCCCGAGCTGGGCCACCCGCAGCAGGGCGGTAGCCGTCCGCGACACCTCGTCCTTCTCGCTCTTGTCGGCCATGAGGAACAGTTCGGCGACCTCGTCCACCAGGACCACGATGGGCATAGGCCGAAGATCCTCCGGCAGCGTCCACACGTTGCGCGCACCAAAGGCGCGGCAGGTGGCCATGCGGTTCTCGACCTCGCCTACCAGGTCGGCCAGCAGGTCGACGGACTCTTTGCGGGTCGTGGCCAGTGCCGAGAGGCGGGGCGCGTACGGGGTGAACTCGACCCCGCCCTTGAGGTCGAAGCCCGCCAGGGCGACCGGTTGCGGCGCCAACCCCTTGAGCAGAGCATTGGCCAGGTTCGACTTCCCCGACTGAGTCGCACCCACGTTGAGCCAGTGCGGCACGGTCCGGAAGTCGATCACCCAGTCACGGCCGTTCTCCAGCTTCCCCGGACGCACGGTCAGCAGCTCACCGGTTTCCGGCACGGTGACCACCTCGACCAGCGGATCACGCATCGTCGCCCACAAGGTGACGCGACCAGGCCGGACGTCGACCACCCGCACCGAGTGGACGCGCCAAGCGTGCGCGATCCCCTCCGCGGCCTTCTCGTAGTCGGCGGGGACTTGGCCGTCGTGCAGGCGCAGCCGCATCCGCCACCCCAGCCGGGTAGGCCGCAGCAGCCCGAGGCGGGGCGAGCGCTCGACGTCGACCCGCCGCACCCGCCGCTTGTGCTCGACTACCGTCGCAGCAGACCGGGAGGCGGGCCCGACCACGGGGATGGCGTCGAGGGTGAGGCGGAACCGGCGCCGGTTGCGGGTGAGCTTGCACCCGGAGGCGACGTGATGCCAGGTCAGGTAGACCAGCGCCGCTCGGAGCGGGAATCCGACGCCGTACCAGAACGACACCGGGTGGAACCGGCGCCAGGCCCAGAGCCCGGCCGCCGCAGCGGCCAGGACCCCGAGCACCAGGACGAAATCAGTCATGACGGCGACCCCGTTCAGGCCACGTCCGACGAAGCCGAAGCCGACCCCGAGGAGACGGGGACGACGCGAGTAGCGCGGAAGGCGACGCCCCACCGCTTCTCACCGCCGAGAACCGCCTCCCAGGGGAACGCGACCAGCCCGACCGGCGTCACGACCTCCCCGATCGTCACCGACTGGTCGCCGGTCACCGCGACGTTGAGCAGGTCGACCCGCCCCATCGCGTCGGCGGCCGACAGCCCGACCGTGAACACCGTCTGACCGTCGCGGTCCACCTTGACCTCGCCGGTCTCCTGGTTGAGCACCTTGGGACGCGGCGCGGACACGCACACGAAGGTGAGGGTGGAGACGTCGACAGGAATGTTGCGCATGCTGAGTACACCTCTCGTCCGCCTGCTGAACAGGCGTTACGGACCGAAGGGAGCACACGCCATCAGGACGAACGAGGTAGCATCGAAGCGCCAACTAGGGTGCTAACCGCATCCGGCCTGGGCGGGTCTCCCGCTCAGGCCACTTTCATTAGTGGCCTGTTTCGCCGTCCAAGAGCGGCCTTCCCGCCCCTGAAACACGAAGAGCGTTCGTGTTGGGCCTTCACCTCCATCAGGAGTGCTTCAGCGTCAACACGAACGCTACCCGGTACTCAGAGTTTCTACTAGTACTTGGAGTACTAGTAGACGTACTTTTTCTACGCGCCCACCCTCTCCGCGAGTTCTCGCAGGTCAGAGGAGGGCGGGTCCTGCATGGTCAGCAGGTCGGACACGACCTGACGCACGACCCGATGATTCCGTACCTGCTCCGGCGTGATCGACTCCGCCTCCAGCAGGGCCGCAACAGCACCATCGACCTGCCGCCGCTGGGCGTGCGCACGCGCGAGGTCGACTTGCAGCCTTGCCCGACGCTCACGGGACAACGTCGAGGTGTCAACTTCGCTCCCGGCCCGAAGAGCGTGGCCGGCGTCTCCCAGCTCTACCGCCACGGTGACCTCATGCAGGACAACGTTCGCCGGGCCGAACTCGGTGTTGTAGTCGTTGCGACCGCCTCCGAGACGTTCGGCGACCTCACGAGCCCTCGCTAGATGCGCATATGCCACGTCAGCCTGATTGAGCCGCGCCGCGGCCATAGCCCGCTGCAATGTCAGCCCGCCCCATAGGGACATGGCTTCCGGCTTGCCCTGGTCGACTAGGAACCACAGCGCATCAGTAGCCGTCCGGGCGTTCTCCTCGGCCTGGTCGAAGTGCCGCGCTCCCAGGAAGACGAACCCGAGCCGGAAGGCGCCGGCGGCCATCATCAGCGGATCACCCGCACGCTCGGCCGCAACGATGGCGCGGTCAGCGGCGATCCACGAGGCTTCCGGTTCGTTGAGCTTGGACAGGGCAGCCGAGCAGGCTTGATAGGTCGCCGCCAGCAGGTTGAACAGCTCTGCCCGCCGCTCCTCCGGCGCCGAACGCACCGCGGTTTCCAGGGCAGGCACCAGGCCCCGGAGCAGGTCAGCCAGCTCTACATAGTGGCTTTCATGCGCCAGTTCCCAAGCCCGATCCACCCGCGGCTTGATCTCCGCCGTCGGCGGGACGGGAGCCGAGTGCAGCATGGCCCGAAGCGAGTGAGCACCCGACAACACCAGGCGCAGCCCGGCCGACCCCGGCATTTCCTCACTCGACGCGGCGACAACCGGAGCTTCGGCCGCCAACTCCGAGAGCGGAAGCTCCAGCACCTCGGCGACCTTCTCCAAGACCGACATGCGGTCGACCTTGCGCACGCCGCGCTCCACCTGGGAGACCCAGGCAACGGACCGATCGATCAGCCGCGCCAGCTCAGGCTGAGACAGCCCTCGCCGCTTGCGCTCCTGAGCGATCCGTCGTCCGAGCGCCCTTTGATACTCAGTGCTCACCCTGTCGTTCCCTTGCCTACCTGTAGGCCCAACCAGTCGACCTCTACCGAGGCGAGCAGGTCATCACGGGCACCGAGGAACCGCCGGACGTGGTCCTGCTCCTCGTGCGTGTCGAAGGCCGCCCGGTCCCGGTACAGCTCATAGAAGATCCTTTGCAGCGGCTGGCCGTCGACCTTGTGCACCGCGTAGATCAGCGTGCCCGGCTCTTCCGTCTCGATCTTGCCGATCGTCTCGGACACCAGCTGGTCGAACTTACCGGCGCTCTCTACGTCCTTGCAGGTGAACCGGACCATCAAGCCGAACATCGGCACCCTCCTTCGTTGCCTCTACGAGATCAGTACTTATTGTGCGGCGCAAGTACGCGAAGTGACTTGTACTTGAAGTACTGTACCCGTACTTTGAATACCAATCTAGGTTGATGGGGCTCTGACCAGCAAGATCACCGCGATGAGCTGGCCGATCAACCTCGCGGTAGACCGTCCGAAGGAACCCTTATGCCCGTTCCCCCAGACGCCCCGACGCCGGACGCGACAGACATCCACCCACGTCCACCAGGCGGCAACCCACGCGAATGGCGAGACGCAGCACTCGCCTTGATAGCCGCCCTGGATCAGCGCGGCTTAACAGCCAAGCCATGGGGACACGCCGCGGTGATGGCCGTGAACCTGGCTGGCGAGCCGGCACCCGACAACGCCCTGGGCCAGGCGCTGAGCCCAGGCCTACGCCAGGAAGTCAGATGCCACCCGCACGCCCCCGACTGCGAGCTGTGGTGGCACTGGGTCTGGTCCGGCCCGACCCGCGGATCCGAGCCAGAGCTGGAACCGTTGTGCCCGCTGTGGGAGACCGAGCTGGCCGCCGACCGCATCGGGCGCGTCCTTGCCCTCACCAAGGAGAGCGACGCATGATCGACGAATCCGCCGTCACCCTACGTCTATGGGGACGCCGAGCCCGCCGCTTCGTCCGCTGGTTCGCCACCAGAGACCGCCAAGACCGCAAGGCCATGTGGCACCTAGACCGCCTCGCCGAAGCACTCGCCGCCCATGGATGGCGCACAAGACGACGCTTCCACGTCTCCCCGGCAACACTGCGCGTCGGCCCCACCAAACACGCGCCGGCCACCGAGGAACTCAGCGCCACCCACTTCGGCCGCTGGGTCTACCTCACACGCAGCAGCGCCCAACCCATCCCCTGCGCCAACCTGGACCAGGCGGTCACCGAGGTCGAGCGCATCCTTCGGGGTCAGCTCCGCGAGCCGAGCCCCCGAAAGGCCCGACGGCATGAGCGGCAACGCTGAGACCAGGCGGGCCGCCCGCGTCCTCACAGAGATGTTCCCCGGGGTCCAAGCCTGGTACGGCGAGGCGACGGGGGAATGGTGGGCGATGATCTCGCTACCGACCGGGGACCGCCTACTCTCGGCCCCCGACGTTCACCAACTGCGCGAGCAGATCACCCTCACGAAGGCGTGGCCATGGCATCAGAGGTGAACGCCCCCGACCACTCCCCACACCACCCAGGCATCACCACGAGATGCCCGACGACCTGTCTCGGCGTCCACACAGTCGGCGACATGGTCGCCCTCCTCAGCGCAGCCGCCCGCATGGCTCGGCCAGACATCACCGACCCTGACGACGGGCAGCACGACCGGCACACGGAGGCTTGCCCCCTGTCCTGCCTTCACCTGTCCGTCAGAGTCATCAACGCCCTGAAGTACGCCGACACCCCACCGCGGACCATCGGCGCTCTACTCCGCATGATCCGAACCGACCAACTGACCGAGGTCCGCAACATCGGCCGCCGCAGCCTCGCAGAGGTCCACCAGGCCCTCACCGCTACAGGCTTCGACGTCCGCCACACCAACCTGCTCTAGATCCGCACCCGGCCCCTGAGCTGCCGCCCCAAGGTTCCTGACCAGGCAACTCAGGGGCCGACGCATGTCCAGAAGCCAAGATCATCAGAGGGCACCGCCCGCCGGATGAGAACTTTCTCTACGTCTTCAAGGGCGCCCGCTTCGCGGCCGCCGCCGGTCGGTCCGGGCCGGGCATGCGGCCTCTTCGGGCCGACCCGCCCCGGCCGACCGGCCTCACTTAACAGATCAGCTGATCTGCAAGGTATATCGGGTGCACCGGGTAGACCGGGCCAGCCACAATCCTTCTGTGGATCGGCTGCTCACTTGTTAGAATCGCGAAACGCTCGGCACAGCAGGGGCAAGGAGGCCGTCAGGACGTGGCCGATCCAGTGGAGCTAATGCTCAATGACCTCACACAGAAGTATGAAGAGGAATCCGTCTCGGAAGCCTTTCTGCGCTTGTACACCGAGGATGAAAAGTTTGGCCGAATATTTGCGAAACTTCATGAGCAATTGAATGAGCATTTCATTGCGATAAATGACAGGGCTAGATCCAGTCGCCACTACTGGGCCGCCAACAGTCGAGAATTCATTGCGCTTATAGATGAATTGAATGAAACAATGTCGACACTGCGTCGAGCTGGAGTGGATGTCACTTTCGCCAAGAGCTACGAGACAGGCGTGCGGCGTTGCAAGCCGTGGCTTTCGATGACTTACGGAAGTGAAGTACCGGAAGGCTTTAGGTCAGTCGAGATAATAAGATACGAGCCAGTCTTCACTCGTCCGGAAACGATGATCATGCTCAAGAAGCAGAGCATGACAGCGAAGCTCCAAAAAGTCGGAGAAGGATCCTATGCCAAGGTTTTCTCCTTCATAGACCCAGACTACGGCATAAAATTCGCCTTGAAGTGCGCCAAAAAGACATAGGTGAGCGAGATCTGTTTCGTTTTAAGGAAGAATTCAATATTCTAAAAAGGCTGAGCTTTCCGTACATTGTGGAAGCTTATCAGTATGACGAAAGTCGCAATCAGTACAAGATGGAGTTCTGCGACGAGACGCTCCGAGAGTACATCCGCCAGCGGCACAGCATACTAAGCTTCGCTACGCGTAAGCGCATCGCTCTACAGTTCCTCTATGGCATTAATTACATCCATAGCCAAAACTTGCTACACCGCGATCTTAGTCTTCAGAACGTTCTTCTGAAAGTTTACGCAAGCAATGCTGTATTGGTGAAGCTTTCTGATTTTGGCTTGGCCAAGGATCGTGCATCAGAGTTCACTCGGACGCAGACCGGGATGCGCGGCACAATACTCGACCCAATGCTTGCTAGCTTCAAAGATTACAGCGTTTCCAATGAAGTGTACTCGATCGGTTGGATACTGCACTATATCTTCACGAATAAGGAGTCGCTATCAAGTGACGCCGATCCTATAAGTCAAATTACTCTGAAGTGCACCACTAATGATATCGCACAGCGATATTTGGACGTAGGTGCAATCATCATGGATGTTGAGCGACTCGAAGCTTCTCCAGGCGATGCCACGGCCTGAAAGTCCTTGGTAGTACCGCATACGATCCTCTGTCTCTATTGCGGCCCTCAGCTTTCAGTGCTCAAGACGTGGCAGATGCCCGCATAAAGCTGTCTGTCAGGCCGTCTCGCCGTTCGCGCGGTCGTATCCTCCGGGAGTGGCGCGCACACTAGGGCAATGGCTAACAGCGGAGTCGAATGATCTGGACCCGAAATTTAGCATGACTTAGATGCTCTCATCTTGACGATTGCGCAATCTTCTGAAGCTCCGCTCTAGCTCTTCGAGGCGACGCTTGGCTTCACGTGTAAGCCAATCATAAGTATGTATTTCGATCCTGTGATCGTAGCCGAGCTGCCTTATCTGCTCAGAGTCTGCTGTGCTTAGATCTTGTTCTCTGCCGATTATCAAAAGCCCTGTGGCCTTATCGTCGATGTCACTGAGACCAAGACCATGTTGTGTGCGATCTCTGCGAGCGTAGTCCCTGTTTGCTGATAGCCAGCGGCGCCACTCAAGAATCTGACGGATTCCTTCGTCTAGCTGTTCGCTAGGTCTCCGCACATTAGTGAAGAACTTCACTTTTGGGCTCTGGAGTTCGACCAGTGTCCAACTGAAACCGGCGCTGAACCTCTCCAGGGTAACAAAATCGGGGATGAACTCGGCACCGAGTCGCTTTTGTGGTATCACCCACCTGCCGTGGCCGCCGCCAAGGTGTTGGACGAGAAAGATGGGGTGGTCCTGTAGCCACCTTTGTAGGGGACGTTCACTCTCCGATGATTCAAGAATCTGCTCGAAAGCAGAAATCTCGCCCTGCCGGATATCATCCCAAGGAACATAGAAGTCGCGTAGTGGGTCATTGGCCCGCCGTTCTTCAAATACATCCTTGATGGGGCGCGCCTTCAAGGAGTTGTTCGAGGTGAGCAACTCGTCTTCATTATCGCTCAAATCATTTCACCCTTCACAAAGTCTTCCTGGAGCGCTGTGTCTATCTAGAACGGAACATTAAGGTGACCGCGACCTCAGACCGGTTGAGCGTAAGCGAAGCGAGGGCCTCGCGGCCCCTAGCCTTCAAGCTGAAGGATACTCCCGCGCGAATCCGTCCGTATCAGAACGCTTGACTCATGTCCCGTGATCGAGCTTTGAGGCGGTCGCCGTGCGTGGCTAAACGAGGTGAGGGCGAGGGGCTCCCTGCTGACACGCCACTTCCGGGGCCTGGTGCCGTAGCCAGCCCTCCGCTCCGGGCCGACTTGTCCACGAATCGAGTGGTGTTCGGTCCTACTCCAGCGGCCGTCCCTTAGCAGGCGGCGGACACGCGGGCGTTGCTCATCGCCCGCGCCCAGTGACGGCGCGCCGGCCAACACGAGCGACATGTTCGGCGGTTGAAACAGCGACGGTCGATGAGCCGACTGGTGACGGCGACATTGACGGCAACGACGGGCCACGGACGCACCTCAGGCACCGTCCTACCTCGGTAGACGCCACCGCAGGGTGGTGGCGATTTCTGAGAGGCAGACGGTCAACGGCCCGAGCCCCAGACCGGTTGAACGTGCGCGAAGCGGGGGCCTCGCGGCCCCCAGCCCCCCGCGGGCCGGAGGGCACGCCCGCGCGAAGCGGTCTGTCACACCGTCTCGTCGCTCGCGCGAGCGCACCCTCCGGGACGGGGGTGGGTGCTAACGGTTGTGCTAACAACAGGGTCGGATGATCTTGGACGGGTGTGGACGTCCGGGCGGTTGCGGCGCTGGTCAACGGGCACGTGGGGACATGCCTGGACGGGTCTGATCTCGCTTGTAAACAGATGGGCCAGGCGAGCCTGAACCAGGGGCCTGCGCCAACCTGGCTCCCTTGGGTCGGAGCCCACATCATGCTTCGCCTGAGCTATCTTCAGGGCGTGGACGAGGCTGAGGTGAGCGGCCATGCCTGGCGCGATGGTGTGCGCCGGCGGATCACCACTGAGCAGGACCAGGCGGCCTTAGCTCCTCTCATCGAGTACGACGCCGATCCGTTCGAAGTGGAGTTGTACGAGACCGCTTCCGACCCACAGGTCGTTTTCATCGACCGCGCCCAACGCCGCCGGGCAGGCCAGCACGAGCGGCATGTCCGGCGACTGCGAAGCCGAAGGCAGGATCGCCACGGGTGACAGTGACAGCAACAGCAGGCACCAGCGCCAGCCACAGGCGCACGCTGGCAGCCGGTCAGCCTCGGGCGATGCTCGCGCGCCAGGAGTGTTGCTATAGCTGAAAAGCGGAAGGTCAGCGCCTCGTTCCTCGTCTCTGGCATCAAGATTGTTAGGAAGGTAGCCGTGCCCTGGATTCTGACGCGCCTTCCAGAAGGTCACGCCGCACTGCGGACGTGTACTCCTGGATAAGTGCTTTCCACTGGTCCAGGTCCAGTCGTTCACCCTCGTCCATGACGGTATCAATTAGACGCAGTAGCCTTCCCGCGATACTGACCACCTCCTCTGAGCCGACATGCCACAGAGGCACGAGTGCAGCCCAGACTTCGTTCCTTCTCTCCCTGATCTGCGTGGTTCCGTCCTCGTTATCGCTATCGGTTCTCTCGCCCCTCCTGATCGTGGAACGAGCGTGACCTACGGCCAGGTGAAAGTCGGCATATGCTGCGCGGCGCTCTTGGTGCAGGCGATAGCGATCTTCACGTTGATAGTTTTCCAACCGGCTGTGCCGAGCTTCGACCGCCTGCCAGCGATGACCGAGTAACCTGACTTGGCTCAAATTAGTGCGCACCGCGGTCGTGGATGCGGGTGAGGGCATCGCGGAGGTCGTCGGGTAGCGGGTCGACGGCGGTGAGGGTGTGCTCACCGGCCTGGATGTTGATGGTGCGGTAGCGGCGGGTGGTGCGCACGAACTTCTTGATCGACCAGCCGGTGGTCTGCTCGATCCACCTGCTGACGGCCAGGGCGGCGAACACGACCGTCAGGTGCGCGTCGATCGACTCGCGCTTGTGGTGGTAAATCGGCCGCGCACGTAGGTCGTGTTTAGACATTCGGAACGACTTTTCGATGTGGAACAGTCGGTGGTAGGCGTCGATCACGAACTCGGCGGTGACGTCCGGGAGGTTGGTGACGTAGCCTTTGAGGCCGGCAAGGGCGCGTGCCTTGGCTTCCAGGGTCCGGTTGACACTCTTGGTGGCGCCGGTGAGCTGGATGAACCGGTTGCGTTTGACCGCGGTCTTGCCGGCGACGGCCTGCTCGGCCTTGGCGACCTGTTCGTCGATGCCGTGCAGGGTGCGCCGAGCCCGGTCCGCCCGGTACTGGTAGTAGATGATCTGGTCGCGGGGCTGGTCCTTGGGGCCGGCAGGCCAGGGCTGGGTGAAGATGTGCCCGTCGGGGATCTGCTCATCCGGGTGCTCGTGGCGCCACGCCTGGACCACGTACGGCACGTCGGGTATCCGCGCGCCGAGGATGAACGACAACCCCGCGGCCTCGATGGCCTGCTGGTTGGCCGCAGAGATCATGCCAGCGTCGGCCACGACCGTGACATCAGCCAGCTGGTGGGCATCCATGAACGCACGGATGGTCGGCAGCATCGTAGTGGTCTCGCCCCGGTTGCCCTCGAACGCGTTAGCCATCAACGGAAACCCGCTTGCGTCGGTGAGCAGCCCGATCGTGATCTGCGGCTCCAGGCGGCGTTCTTTGGAGAACCCGGGCTCACGGAACCCGTCCCCGGCATCGGTCTCGAAGTACAAGGTGGACACATCGTAGAGAACCAGTGACGCCGGCCCCAGATCAGCGGTGCGGGCGCACGCCGCGGCCAACTTCTGCCGCCAGGACTCTTTCGCGAACGCGGGCAGATGCCGCTTGAGGGTCGCGTACGCCAGCGGGTCGAAACCTGCCTCCTCGACCACCCGCAGACTGTCCAGCTTGCTGGTCGGCTCGACGATCCGTGCCAGCACCAGTAATCGGAACACCTCGTCACCACCAGCGGCCTCCTCGAACCCCAACAGCTGGTAGGCGTGGCCGAGCGCGTCCCACAGGTACCCCATCCGCGACGACGTGATCGCAAGGGGCCCACCACCAGCACCACTGCCGGCCTGCAACGCCGCGAAGTCCGGGCCAAAGTCGAGCTCGGGCTGCCCCACAGCCAGACGCTGCCTCGCCACCGCCTTGAGCGCCTCCAACGCCGCATCGTCATGCGCCGAGCCGATGTGCTCGATGTCCCGCGACCCGCGACGCGAGGAGTGCACGATCTGCACCGCCCTGGCCCCCGACGCCGTCTTCACCGTGCGCACATACGCCACGAGAGACAGCCTAGAACCGGCCGCTTAGTGCGCAGATTTTCGCCGTTCACACGACGAAACCTCAGCTCAACAGCCAGCAACCTAACCAAGATCAGCGATCTTGAGCCAAAAGTCAGGTAAGGTGACGGAATGGTCATGCGGGTGGCGGTTCCCGTGCTGCCGTGCCGAGATGTGCAGGCAGCACGGTCGTACTTCACGGACGTGCTCGGATTCGACACCATATTCACCTGGGAGACCCCACCTAGCTACGCGGCCGTGATCCGCGACACCGCCGAGTTCCACCTGTACGCCGAAAGCAGCGTCGGCCCGGCCAGGGTGACGGTTGTCGTCGACGACGTCGATTCCTGCCACGACGAGCTGCGCGCCCGCGGCGCCGACATCGTCGAGCCACTGGCTGACCGGCCCTACGGGATGCGCGACTTCAACGTACGGACACCCGATGGGCACTTGTTGATCTTTAGCCAGCCGCTTACCGAGTACGGGTGACCATCAGCGGACCAGCCGGAAGAATGACCGGACCTCGTCGACGAACAACGCCGGCTGCTCGAACGCCGCGAAGTGGCCGCCCTTGCCGGGCTCGTTCCAGTACCGGATGTTCGGGAACCGGCGCTCCGCCCACCGCCGAGACGGGCGCTGCAGCTCCTTGGGGAAGACCGAACAGCCGGTGGGTACGGTCACCGGCGCGCCGGCCGACCCGGAGATCTATTCGTTGACCTGCCGGAGGCTTTCCCAGTACAGCCGGGCGGATGAGGCACCGGTGCCGGGCAGCCAGTAGAGCATCAGGTTGTCGAGCAGCTCATCCCGGGTAATAACCCGATGCAGGTCGCCACCGGAGTCGGTCCACGACCAGAACTTCTCGACGATCCAGGCGCAGAGGGCGGCCGGCGAGTCGACCAGCCCGTAGCCGACCGTCTGCGGCCGGGTCGACTGCTGCCCGAGTATCCGGAGCCCCATTCGTCCGCCTCCCGCAGTGTCGCGAGCGCCGCCCGCTCGGCACCGGTGAGGTCGTCCAACGTGGCCGGATCGGGCGGTGCGAGCGGCGGCATGAGATGGATGCCGGCGACCCGATCGGGTTGCCGTTGACCGATGCTCGTGGCGATGCTGGTGCCCCAGTCGCTGCCCTGGGCGCCGAACCGCCGGTAGCCGAGCCGGGCCATCAGCTCGCACCACGCGTCGGATATCCGCTCGATCCCCCACCCCGGCGCGGCCGGCTTGTCGCTGAAGCCGTAACCGGGAAGCGATGGGCAGACCCCTAGAACCGCGGCCGCTTAGTGCGCAGATTTTCGCCGTTCACACGACGAAACCGCAGCTCAACAGCCAGCACCCTACCCAAGATCAGCGATCTTGAGCCAAGCCAGGTCGTGGAACGAGCGTGACCTACGGCCAGGTGAAAGTCGGCATATGCTGCGCGGCGCTCTTGGTGCAGGCGATAGCGATCTTCACGTTGATAGTTTTCCAACCGGCTGTGCCGAGCTTCGACCGCCTGCCAGCGATGACCGAGTAATGTCCCTACGATCGCCAGCAGCCCGCCGAGCCCGGTTAGTGCAAGGGACTGGAGCATGAGGGTCTCTCCGCTCAACCGGAGCCGCAGGGTGCTGTCCATATCGGACTCGGCTGAAGCCGTTGGCGTTCCAGGCCGATGTAAAGCTCGGCTCTATGCGTGCCGAAGTCCGCGGGTGGAGTGGCGTAGGTGCAGGTCAGGGGAGTTTTGCGGTGGGGCTGGAAGATCGTCTGCCCAGTCGGGCAGACCCGCCCGGCAACACTGGTGAGCCCAGTCCTCAGAGGCCGGCGGGGCCGTGAGCTGGCGAGGAGTACAGCACGGAAGTACTGCAACAGAGGCTTACGACTGCTGGCACCAACGACCAGGCGCACACAGGTTGACCTGTGGTGATGACAGTAATCGAAGAGCGGCCGGTCTCTTGTAAATAGATGGTTAGGGCTCGAGTCTCCTCGTCGGCTCCCAGTTCCAAGCCCCCTTTCATGCCTTGGAAGGGGCTTTTGGAAGCGACGGTTTACGCCACGCCACCGGCCCTGCCGCGAAAACTGCGGACGCTTCCGCTTGCTGCTTGCTGCTTGCTGCGGAGCGCCTGCTCCTCACACCACCCGGGCATCGCCACGCGATGCCCGGCAACCTGTCTCGGCGTCTACACAGTCGGAGTCCCGGTCGGCCTCCTCGGCACAGCCGCCCACACAGCCGTGCCTGACATCTCCAAACCTGACGAATCCCGGCAGCACTACCGGACGGAGGACTGCCCTCTGTCCTGCCTTCACCTGTCTGTCAGAGTCGCCAACGCCCCCGGGGTCGCGGCTGCCTGATCCCAGGGGCATCGTGGACCCGGGGTGGCCGCTGCGATGCCGTTCTACCTGATGCTGGGGTGGGTCCCCGTCGCCGGAGCGGCACTGTTGATCGTCTGGGCTGGCCTTTGGCGGGGTGTCGGTGGCCTGTGGACTTGGATGATCGAAACGGTGTCGCACGTCGTGGTGGCCGCCTCGGTCCCTGTGGGTGGCGGTGTTCGAACTATCGGTCGGCTTTGGAGCGCTGACCGGGGGTGTCATCGGCGACTCGAATGCGGGCTTCGGCGGTTCGGCGGCTGGCTTGGGGATGTCGGTGGCGAGGGTGGCGATCGTCATCTGAGGAGGCCGTCTGAATCCTCCGGGGTTGATGCATGCCGATATCGGCATATGATGAGGTCATGGCACGGGCAGCGACGACGTCGGACGTGTTCAACGCGATCGCCGAGCCGCAGCGCCGGGAGATCCTGGTGCTGTTGCGGGAGGGGGAGCGGTCGGTGACCGAGCTGGCCCGGGAGTTGGGGACGACCCAGCCGGGGGCGTCCAAGCACCTGCGGGTGCTCCGGGAGGTCGGGCTGGTGCGTGACCGCAAGGCGGGCAAGCAGCGTCTCTACGGCCTGGACGCCCGGGGGCTGCGGCCGATCCATGAGTGGGCCGGCGGGTTCGAGCGGTTCTGGAACGAGAGCTTCGGCCGGTTGGACGCGTACGTGCAGGACCTGAAGCAGACAAGGCAGGAAGAGGAGTAGCTGATGAGCGCCACGGGACGGGGATCGCCGGCGCGGTCCGTAACGGCCGACCGCGAAATCGTCATCACCCGCGTCATCGACGCCCGACCGGAGCTGGTGTTCGAGGCGTTCACCGAGGTGCGGCACCTGTCGCAATGGTGGGGACCGGAAGGGTTCACCACCACCACGCGAGCGTTCGAATTCCGAGTCGGCGGTGAGTGGGAGTTCGTCATGCACGGACCGGACGGGACGGACTACCAGGAGTGGATCTCCTGGACCGAGATCGCCCCACCGGAGCGGATCGCGCTGCTGCACGGTGAGTCCCGCAACGACCCGAATGCCTTCGAGTCGGTCCTGACGTTCGAGCCGGACGGCGCCGCGACCCGGATCGAGATGCGCACGGTGTTCCCCACCAAGGAACTGCGCGACGAGGCGGCCGAGAAGTACCACGCGGTCGAGGGCGGCCAGCAGACCCTGAGCAACCTGGCCGGATACGTCACCGAGACCCTTCGGAAGGGAACGGAAGGCTGACGGCCGGGAAGGTGCTTGAGGGCGAGGAAAGTCAGGAGTGAGAACGATCCTGCTTCGGGGGCGACGCGTGCGACCTCAGCCTGGGTCGAGCCCGGCTGGTAGCCAACGATGACCGGGTGAAGTGGCGGTCGAACCTGACCGGCGTCCACACGATCGGTTTCACAATCGCAATCACTAGATGGAGTTCATGGTGTCGGATACCACCTGCCATATGTCGATCTCACTGGACGGCTTCGTCGCCGGACCTGACCAGAGCCGAGAAAGCCCCCTGGGAAACCGGGGACGAGAGCTGCACGGCTGGCACATCGGCGACCCTCGGGCCAACGATGCGGACAGGATCGCGAACGGGTGGCTGATGCGCCCGAGGGGCGCATACGTCATGGGCCGCAACATGTTCGGCCCCATCCGCGGGGACTGGGATGAGGACTGGTCGGGCTGGTGGGGCCCCGAACCGCCCTACCACGCGCCGGTGTTCGTACTGACCCACCACCGCCATGATCCGATCCCGATGGCCGGGGGAACGACGTTCTACTTCGTCACCGACGGCTTCGACGCGGCTTACTCCGCGGCGTGCCAGGCCGCAGGCGACAAGGGCGTGGACATCGCCGGCGGCGCCTCGACCGTCCGGCAGGCACTGGCGGCCGGGGTGATCGACGAGCTCACCCTCGACATCGCGCCCGTTCTACTCGGTTCGGGCGAGCGGATCTTCGACGGGGTCGACTTCGACTTCGAGCCCGTCGAGGTGCTTCACTCCCCGCTGGCCACCCACATCCGCTACCGCCGTATCAGCTGACCGTCGAGCCCGCCGCCGCGCCACGCCGCGCCCCTGAACCGGGCGATCGGTTTGGTGGTAGTTCAGGTGACTCGGTGATGATCTGGTCGGCGAGACTGATGCGGAAGGTGCCGTCGATGTCTTCGATGGTCACGGTCGCTCCGGCAAGGCCGATCCCGACCTGATCCCGGCCTAGATCTTCTGGTCGGCGATGACGACTTGATCGCGGCTGCTGACGTGGCGCTGCACCCGGGCTGGCTCTGCCGAGGGGTGAGGGTGAGGCCGGCGGGCCCCGGGCCTCATGGATGCGCGCGATATCGGTGGCAGTGAGCGGGTTGGGCAGGGCCCGCCAGGGCAGGGATGCCCGTCGATCAGATGCAGCGCGGAACCGTCGATGCGGGCGGTCAGGCGGAATCCGGCCAGGTTGTAGTTGACCGGGTGCTGGCTGCCGACGAGTGATCTCGGTTCGCAGCCAGCCCGTGATCTCGGCTCGATCTGCCGAGGGCGAGGAGTGCCTTCGCCAGGTCCGCGTGCAGCGTGTGGGGCTTGCTCATGATGTCCGTTGTGAGGACGAGGGGCCGTCGTGGCTTACCGTCTTCGACTCGCTGGGCACTATGCGCGTCTTTCGACTGCTGCTTCGTCGCGATCCTTGATTCGCTTCACCGGTGCGTGAGCCGCAGAGTTGCTGTCTACCGGTTGAGATCGCCAAAGGGGGCGGCGTTCTGTTGCTGGCGTGGGCGCGCTTGGTTGGCCTGAGCGTGCGGGGTGGGCTCGGGCCGCGCATCGCGGTGCGTCCGCCGGCGCTGGCCCGACTGCCCACTGCGAGGTTCCGCCCGCCGCCTCAACCGTCCGCCGGCTCCGTGAGGCCCATGGTGAAGGCGAACGTCTCCACGAACTCCCGGTAGGTCGGGTCCGTCTCGCTTGCTGCAAGGGTGGCCAGCTCGTCGGCAACTCGCTGCTTGTCCGCGTTGGAGAGTTGGTTGAGGAGGTGAGCGACGTATTCCTGCTGCTTGAGCGCCGTGTCGTCGTCCAGCACCGTCTCGCCGCAGGTCTCGAAGAACCAGGTGTACGCGATCACGGCGCTGAGTAGCTGGGTGACCAGTTGAGGGGATTCGCTCATCCCCGCATCTCAGCAGGCACCGCCGACAGGCGGCAGGAGTTTGGCTGGAAGGTGGGTGGCTCTCCGGACCTCAGCGGCTGAGGGCGTGGCGGCCCAGTTGCTCGCCGGCGATGAGATCCGCTGGTTCGAAGTTGGCGTCGGCCAGCGCAGGCCAGACACCTCTCGCCCTTGTACATGCTCACGAGCCGGATCAGGGTGCACGCGGCCGCTAGTGGGTCGTTGCCCACGCGTGGACGACCGGAATTGACGCGTCTCCTCTGTCGTCCAGGAGGGCGACTGCTGCCTTGGTCAGACTCGCGTCGTTCGCGCGAGGAGCACCTTTCGGCATGGGGCGTGTTGCGTGCTGGTCTGGTGATCCGGCGACTCTCGCTGGCCTGCACGTTGCTGGTTCGTATGTGTCGGCCTCGGATGGGATCACGCTGGGGGTTGTTGCCGTCGAAACGTTGGGCACTGTCGTCGTTGTGCATTTGTGCAGCGACGAGACCTGCTGAACTCGATTCCGACTTGCGGCGAGCCATGGAGGCTGCCGACCTGCTGTCGGGCATCACCAACTGGTTGCACCCTCAGGCGAACATCGGCGTCACGGCGTGAGTGTCTAGTTTCCGGCTGACCCGCGTGATGAGCTGATCTGGGCGTTGTCGGTGGTCCACCCTTGATCAGATTGCGGTCGGCGAGCGCGGCATCATCAGCGGCCTCGTGGCTCGGGCGACTGCTCTGTCGGGCCGCCCAGGGATGTTGGAGCAGGCGGTGGCGACGGTACTTCCTGGACGCGAAAGAGCATTGCGAGCTGGTGAAACGCGAAGCGTCAATCATCGGCAACAGGCTGGGGGTCGTGCGCTGGGCGAGTGAGGCACCGCTATGCGCATGGGGTGGCGCATCTTGTGGAAGGTTTGCTGCTTACCCAGACGCCTATCTGTCGCCGTGCAAGCCGTCCTCGCGTTCCATCACCAGGACTGATGAGGATGGAATCAGTTTGGGGGTGGCAATGGGGGTGTCGACCTCGGTATTGCCCAGCGAAAGCGGGATCGATGATGGGGAGAACGCTGTTCCGGTTAGAGCGTTCCGGGCAGAACGTCATTTGGGCAGCTGGGCTCTGGAGCGGCTCCATCCGTGTGCAGGCGCAACCATCGGCACCGCGTCCGGCATGCATCGGAGGAGCAGACCGCGTCCCGTTGGTGCCGCATCGGCTGACGGTTCCTGCTGTTCGGGCGGCGATGCTCGGGCTTCATCGGGGTGAGCGTTGCGCACTGGGGCCGTCGTCCTCATGGAGCCGGCTCAGGACGCGTCGGCGATCGGCCGTGTGGGTGCAGCGAGGCCGGCGGTTCTCTGACAGGCGCTGACTTCCGTCCGGCGGCTTAGAGCTCTGCTGGATCGAGCGACCATCGAGCCGTTCTCGAAGATCTCGGAGACTTCCGGGGCGCCTGGTCGAGGCGCCGGGCTTTGGCGGCTGTAGTGAGAGCGTGAATCTGGCCGGATCCGGTCTGTTCGCCTCCTGACCCTTCCGCGACATCGGCAAACGCTGGGCTGAGTACCTTGAGCGCAGGCGGCCGCATGCTCGGCGATCTTGTTTGGGCTGCCCTACGCCGCGGGCTGACACGAATTGGTGGTCGCGCCGCCTGCCCGCGTTGCGGGCCGCCACTCGCGCGCCGAACAGGGCTTCATTTCCAGCCTCCGAACCAGGTCCTGGTTAAAAGATCGGTCGTTTTCGGGGGCCTCAAGCGCGATTCCCGCCCTTCAGGGGCCGGCCGGTGCGGTGTCTTGCGTTCGCTCTCGGGTGGCGGACGGTTTTCACCAGTGGCGGAGAAAAGTAGGGGCGCCACGAAGCAAACCAAAATGGAGAGACTCCATGAGTTCGGCATGTGAAAAGTCCGGTCGAGACGACGCTCCTCTCTACCTGGGGGGAGACGTTCGTTCCGTCATCCAGACGGATGAGGGGCGAAAAGGCTGGGACGCTCTTATGGGGTGCCCCGAGCGTGCAGTCCTGCTGTGGGACCTCAACGGAGCGACGCTCGAACTCGCTCCTCCCGGGGGATTCCCGCAGCTCGACCCCGACGTCCGTCGGGAGCTCCCCCGTATGGGGGCGCGGTACGCCGTCAACGGGATCCTGACGGGATGGGCGCACAGCCAGGTCAGCGAGATCGGCCTGGCCGTCCCCAACTGTCACGTCTGGGGGCAGCTCGCCAGCGAGCACTGGGACTGGAGGACGCAGACCCGCCACGAGCTGGTGGCGCCTTCGTCCGGGCTGAGCATGGCCCACGCGAAGCTGCACGAGGTGGTCAAGGCCCTGCGCCTGGACACCGAGTGCATCTACGCCAAGTCCCACTCGCTCGCCTTCCTGTACCCGGTCGACACCGACCGGGGGGTGGTCGAGCAGCTGCTCGGCGAACTCGGAGAAATCGCCGAGGCCGCCGGGGACCTGACGCTGCTGCAGGACCGCGGCTTCGTCAAGCTCGCACCCGCGGGACTCGACAAGAAGGTCGCGCTCCAGCGGATCCTCGACGAGTGCGTTCCGTTCGAGCCCTCCGTGATCATGAACGCGGGCGATATGCCCGACAGGGTGATCATGGACGAGCTCGACCGGAGGCGTCGCGAGGACGGCACGCCGACGCTGAAGGTGGGCGTCCGCAACCTGCGGGACGGGGTCGACCTGTTCGTGCCCGGCCCGCCGCGGGGCGTTCTTCTGTTCATCCGAGCGTTGGGGGGCGCATCCGTCTGATAGCGCCGGCTCCGTAGTCGATCCGACTGCGGGGCCGTCGCCCCCACCTAGTGGCCCCCGGACATCCGGGGGCCACTACCGCTTGCCCTCCGCCCGGGTCACGCCTCGGGCTCGATGCGTCTCAGGGCCTGCCTGGCGCGTTCCGCTACGTCGCCCTCGCCTGCGGCGTAGTCGCGGAGGACGGGGAGGGCGGGGCGGGCCGCGTCGCCCATCAGGCTGATGTCGTACAGCGTGCGCACCGGGTCGTCGGGGATCTGCTCGATCAGTACGGGTAGCGCTTCGCCGGCGTCGCGGGTGGTCTTCCAGAGTGCGAAGGCCGCGGCCGCGCGGGCGGGTTCGGCGGGGGCGTCGCGTAGGGCGCGCAGGGCGGGGACGGCCGTCTGGGCCCGGGGGCCGAGTTCGCCGAGCCAGTCGCAGGCGTTGGTGTCGAAGCGCCAGCCGCGGCGTCCTGCCTGCCGGCCGAACTGGCGGCGACGCTCCAGGACGTTCAGCAGCAGGTCGACGACCTCCGCGTCGGACTGTTCGCCGAGGCCCATCAGTGCGCGGATGGCGGCGAGGCCCGTCTCGGGGTCCGGGCCCGACGCGACCCGCCGGAGGACGGCCAGCGCGTGTTCGTCGCCCAGCCCCCATCTGCGTAGGAACATGCAGCACGCGCCGGCGGTCTCGAGGTCACCGCTCTCGGGGGCGGGGACGTCGAGGCGTGGGACCATCCCTTCCAGGACGGCGGTGACCTCGGGGACGGCCTGTTCTCCGCCGCGCCATTCCTTGATCCACGACAGCAGGGCCCCGGCGTCGGCGGCAGTGGGAGATCCGGCGAGCCGTGCGCGGACCGACGGCCAGAGGTGCTCGGCCAGCGCCGATGCCGCGCGGAACCGGTGCTGGAGTTGGAGGTCCAGCTCGCCGTGGCTGATCAGCTGCTGGAGCGGGGGCAGGCATCGAAGGTCACCGCGCCGGGTGAGTGCGATGAGCGCTTTCTCCGACACTTCGGAGTCGTCCAGGGAGGCCGCCAGAGCGTCGGCGTACGCGTCATGGGACGGCAGATAGTTCGTGGCCGCGGCCGCTCGCCTTACGGCGGGCTCTGCGTGCCGGAGTAGGGACGCGACGGCGGGGGCGTGTTCGGGGAATCGCTGGAACAGGCGGTCTGCGGTGTTGATCAGCACTCGGGCGGCCGCCGCGTCCAACTGGCCGGTCTTCAACCGCGCCAGCATCCGGCCCAGCCAGCGCGAGTGCAGGTCGGGCGTAGGGTGAAGCCAGCCGTCGACCGCCTCGACGGAACCGTGCGGCGGGAGGCCGGTCCATTCGGGATCGCCCCAGGCCAGTTCGGCAAGCGCCGATCCGGCCTCGCCGTCGCAGAGGGCGAGCGCGTCAAGGACGGCGTCGTCCACCGTCTGAGGGCTGTGCAGCAGCAGGCCGAGCGCGGCGCCCAGCGCGTCGGACGGTTCGCTGTCCAGGTGGCGGCGCAGGTAGTCATGGGTCAGGGGGTACCGGCCGAGGGCGAGGAGCAGCGCGAGCCTGGTCGGCGCGTCCGGTTCGCTCGCGCTCCTGGCACGGAGGCTGGGAACCGCATCGTCGGGCAGGTCCAGGTAGGCGAAGACGACGGCCAGGATCCGGCGGATCCGCGCGTCCGGATGGGTGAGCCGCTCCAGCAACGCGGCCGGCCCCGCGTTCGCGGTGGCGCCCAGCCGGCCGGCCCACTCGCCGAAGATGAACGGGGCTTCGGCCTCCACGTTCAGGTCGGCCAGCAGCGCGTCCAGTGCCGCACCACTGCGCCGGCCGGGTTCGTCCAGGTCGACGTCGAAGTCCCGGTGGACCATTGCCTGCCAGTCGAACCCGATCACTGATCCCACGCGCGCACTTTAGCTGGCCGAATCCAGGCCCGGGTCGGCGCTCCTGCTGATGAATCGGCGGTGCGCGCTCGGGACGACGGGGCCGTTCCGTGAGGCGACGGCGGCGGTGTCCCTTGTTGGGCGACTGGCAGCCGGGCTTATTTCCAGGACGGTTCTGTTCAGCGCTCGCACACCGTCGAGCAAACAACTCAAACGCCTCACCTAGGGAGACTCGACATGGAACGTCGTCTCGCCATGAAGCACACACGCAGGCCCGTCATCATCTACGGCGGACCCGCTGACGTGGTCATCGTCATCGAGGACCGCGAAGAAATCGAGGTCGTCCTCGACTACCGCGGACGCGGCCTCACGAAGGTGCCCGGCCAGGCCATCCTGTTCTCCGACACCTACGACGACAAAGTGAACGGCCGTCATTGGCGCGGCCTGTCACGGATCCAGACGGTCACCGTCCGCCTGCCGCTCAGCGTCCGCCAGTTGGACGCGACCAGCAGAGGCACGATCAACGTCGCGGGGCCCGCGGAGTGGGTGTTCCTGCACGGCCGCAAGGGCATCACGATCGAAGAACTGACGCTCGGCGCCCTCACCTCCACGTCCGGCCCGATCGACGTGGGCAGGGCCGCCGGCAAGGTCCACCTGCACACCCGTGGCGGGAAGGTCGGCGTCCGGGCCGACCGTCCCACCGAACTCGTGATCAATACGAGGGGCGGGGACGTCGAGGTCTCCGGCCGGTGGGACGAGGACGCCCTGGTCATCCGCGAAGGGTGCGGGGAGGTGATCCTCGACAGGGGGTGATCCATCCGCCACCCGCACGACCTGGGTTCCGGCACCGGCCGGCACCTTCCGAACACGCGGGGCCCGGCACTTCGCCGGGCCCTTGCGTCATCTCCCGCCGCCAAGGCAGGACTGCCCAGGGCGCTCGGTCCTGCTAAGTACGCTTGCGTTATGCGGATTGTCGCGGTCGCCGATACGCACACCTTTCATCGCGAGCTCGCCGTCCCCGAGGGCGATGTCTTCGTGCACGCCGGTGACCTGTGCCGGCACGGCAGGGACCTCAAAGAACTGGAGGACGCCGCCGACTGGATGCACGCCCTTCCGCATCGAACGAAGGTGGTCGTCGCGGGCAACCACGATTGGATGTTCCAGAACGAGCCCGGGCGAGCTCGCGCCGTCCTGGCCGACCGTGGCATCCGCTATCTGGAAGACAGCGGAACGGAGATTCACGGCGTCACGTTTTGGGGCAGTCCCTGGCAGCCGGAGTTCAACGAGTGGGCGTTCAATCTTCCTCGGGGCCGTCCCCTCGCGGAGAAATGGGCCATGATTCCGGACGGCGTCGACGTCCTGGTCACGCACGGGCCTCCGCTCGGAATCGGTGACGCGAACGCCTATCCCGGACGCCACGGTTGTGCGGACCTGCTGGCCCGCGTGCGGCAGATCCGCCCCAGGCTGCACCTGTTCGGCCACATCCACCAGGACGGGGGGCTCTGGCGCCACGGGGAGACGACTTTCGCCAACGTCACCACGTGGGAATGCGAGCGTGGCCCCACCGTTGTCCGCCTGGAGACCTCGGGTGCCGTGTCCGAGACCGTGCCGCCAGCACGAACCCGCTGAACGCGGCCCGGCGGTGGAGTTGAGTGTGCGGCGGCCGGGCGGCTGAGTACGGGTACTCAGGCGGTGGCGCGATGACCTCGGCAAAGTGGCGCCCGAGGTGATGTCAATGAAAATGGACCAGCAATCTCCGGGACCCGCCGCCGGTTCGGCTGTCGCGCCGGTGGTCGACGAGCTGGAACTCCGTATGTCGTCCGAGGCGGACCAGGAGTGGATCCGCCGTCTCCGGCACGAGGTCTACGCGCGGGAACTCGGCCAGCACGCCCCCAACGCGGCCGGCCTGCTCACCGATGATCTCGACGGGAGCAACGTCTACATCGTGGCGGTCCGCCGGGGCGAACCGGCCGGGTTCATCAGCGTGACGCCTCCGTGGGCGGGCCGCTACTCGATCGACAGGCATCTGCGGGGGGACGGGCATCCGGCGCTGGGAGAGGACGGTCTGTTCGAGATCCGGATCCTGGCCGTCGATCCGGGGCAGCGGGGCGAGATGATCGGCAGGCTGCTGATGTACGCGGCGCTGCGCTGGGTGGAGGGGCACGGAGGCCGGAGCATCGTGGCGCTGGGCCGGGTCGAGCTGCTGCCGATGTACCTGGAGCTGGGGCTCGCGTCCACCGGCACGGCGGTGCGCTCGGGTGCCGTCGACTTCCAGCTCCTGACCGGCGACGTCGCCGACCTGACCGGCCGGACCCTGCGGCGGCACGGCCCGCTGCTGCGCGCTCTGGGACGGACGGTGCGCTGGCGGCTGGAGGTCGCCTTCCTGCCCGGGGACGAGTCCTGCGCACACGGGGGCGCGTCCATCGAGGCGCTCGGACGGGGGTTCGACACCCTGGATGCGAACCGCGACGTCGTCCCCGCCGACGTGCTCGACGCCTGGTTTCCGCCGGCTCCCGGCGCGGTCGCCGCCCTGACCCGCGGGCTGGACTGGATCGCGCGCACGTCTCCGCCGGTCCGGGCGGAGGGGCTCGTCGAGGAGATCGCGCGGCGCCGCGGCCTGCCCGGGGACGCCGTCGCCGTCGGTGCGGGCTCCTCCGACCTGATCTTCCGCGCGTTCCGCGGGTGGCTGGACGCCTCCAGCCGGGTGCTCCTGGTCGACCCCTGCTACGGCGAGTACGCGCATGTCGTCGAGCGGGTGGTCGGCTGCCGCGCGGACCGGTTCCCGGTGCGCCGCTCGGAGGGCTGGCGGATCGACCCGGAACGTCTCGAACGTGCCCTGCGGAAACGCTATGACCTCGTGGTCATCGTCAATCCCAACAACCCGACCGGGGTCCATCTCGACACGGCCCGGCTGCGGAAGGTGCTGGAGAACGCGCCGGACGGGACCAGGTTCTGGATCGATGAGACGTATGCCGGTTACGTCGGCGCCGGGGAGACGCTGGAGCCCTACGCGGCGGAGGCCGGCAACGCCGTCGTCTGTACGTCGCTGTCCAAGATGTATGCCCTGTCGGGGCTGCGGGCGGCCTATCTCACCGCGCCTCCGCCGATCGTGGAGGATGTGCTCCGCTGGACCCCGCCGTGGGCGGTGAGCCTTCCCGCCCAGATCGCCGCGGTGAACGCGCTGCGCGATCCGGCGTACTACACCGCCCGGTGGGCCCAGACCGCGGTGCTGCGCGGCGAACTCGCCGCCGCGCTCGCCGAGGCGGACGAGAACCTGCGCGTCAGCGAGTCGGTGGCGAACTTCGTCCTGCTCACGCTGCCCAGGGGTGGGCTCACGGCGTCCCGGCTCGTCGACCGGTGCCGGCGGCAGGGCGTGTTCCTGCGGGACCTGACGCCTATGTCCCCGGCGTTCGAGGGCAGGACGGTGCGCATCGCGGTACGGGACGCCGCGGCGAACGCCCGCGTGGCGATCGCCGTCGCCGAGGCCCTGCGCGTCCCGCTCGGTGAGGCGTGACCGGGGTCGCGGACCTGGTCCCTTACCTCGCCGGCGCGCTGTTCGTGGGAGGCATCGCGGTCGGGCTGTCCAGGCGCCGGGAGTACATGCTCCGGTGGTGCGCCTGGGCGGTGGGCGTGCCCGTCGTGGTCGCCGCCCTGTACGTGGGCCCCGGTGGTGCGGCCGCCCTCGCCGCTTCGGCGGGGGTGGCCTGCGCCCTCGAATACGGCGGTTTGGCCGGCCTTTCCCGGCTGGACCGTGCGGCGCTCGCCATCGCCGTGCCCGTGGCGCCTGTGACGGCTTGGGTGGCGCCCGCTCATCTGCCCCAGGTTCTCGCCCTGACCCTCGTGGCCATCGCCATGATGCCGGTGCTGGCCGGTGACGCGGCCGGCGGGCTCTCCAGGCTGTGTTCCGGTGTGCTGGGAGTGATCTGGTTCGCGCCGCTGGCCGGTGTGGTCCTGCTCGGCCCCCAGGTCCTGGCGTTGTTCGCCGCGGTGTCGATCGCCGACATCACCGCCTCTGTCGGCGGCCGGTCGCTCGGCGGGCCGGCCCTTTCCCGGCTGTCGCCGTCCAAGCACTGGAGCGGCCTGCTGGCCGGGACCGTCACGGGCCTCGGCACGCTGGCCGTGCTCGGGGCGTTCACACCCGCCTGGGCCGTCGCGGTGGCGGTCGGCGCCCCGCTGGGGGACCTGCTGGAGTCGATGGTCAAGCGGGGTGTCGAGGCCAAGGACTCCGCCTCGTGGCTGGCGGGCGCCGGCGGCCTGCTCGACAGGCTCGATTCCCTGCTCCTCGTCCTCGTGCTCGCCCTGGCACTCGGCTGAGGACCGCCGGCCGCGCCGCCTTGTGGAACCCATGGTGATTCGTTGGGCGAGAGTTGCTCGGCAGCGGGCGCACGGCGGGTTGTTCCCTGATCTCGACTCTATTACGGTCCATATCTGAACGATTACTCTATGTAGTTGCATGTCGGAATCGGGGAGAGTCATGTCGATCAGGCATTTCATCGGCGGCGCCATCGCACTGGGCGCCGTCGCAGCCGGGACGTTCGGCGGCGCGGGGACGGCCTACGCGGCAGCGCCGGCCGCCGCCGTCACGGTCCACGGCGGGCACGGCGGGCACGGCGGGCACGGCGGGCACGGTAGTGCCACGGCACCGGAACGGGTGCTGTCCAACAGCGCGCTCGTCCGGGCGTCCAAGGCTCTGGTGCACTCGGCGCGGCGGCACGGGAACCAGCACGTGACGATGGTCATCATGGAACGGGCCGGCACCATCCGCCTCGTGGTCCGCACCCGGAAGGCGGGCCCGCAGACCTACGAGTCCGCCAAGCGCAAGGCCTACACCGCCGTGGCCTTCGGCCAGCCGACCAGCGCCCTGACCGGAAACGAAACGATCAAACAGATCCCCGGCACCCTCGTCCTGCCCGGCGGCGTCCCCGTCAAGTACAAGGGCTTCCCCATCGCCGGCATCGGCGTCGGCGGCGCACCCGACGGCCGGATCGACGAGGCCATCGCCAACGACGTCCTCGCGGCCATCGGCCGCTGACCAGAAAGCCCACCGGCGACTTGTCCGACTCCCAGGCCGGGGTGGTCCGCAGGGTCCGCGGCTCCGCCCCGGTCTGACCGTTGCCACAAGGACGCCCGGGAACGAAAAAGCGGCCCACCGGGGGCCGCCTTGTTTCGTGTGCCAGGGCCCTGCCGAGCCCTGGTGGCTTCACTTCGAGCCGCGGAATTCCTCGGGCCCGTAGTGCTTGAAGAGCAGGTACATCACCAGCATGAGGCCGCCGCCGCCGACGCCGGTGACGATGTCGGACAGTCCGCCCGCGCCGTTGCCGGCGTTGATGGCGATGACGACGACCGCCGTGAGGACGGCGGTGCCGGTGACGAGGTGCTTCGTGGCCTCCTCGGGGTGGTTCCCGAGGCGCTTGATGATCCTGTAGCCGCCGAGGACCAGGCCGATCCCCAGAGCGGTGCAGATGAAGTGGGCCCCGTCGCCGAGTACGTAGACGATGAGGGCGATGAAGGCCGCGACGGTGAGAACGCCACGGTTGCGCTTGATGATCGAGATGATGTCGTTACGCATGGTTTGTATTCCTCCATGAGGGGCCGTGCTGAGCACGGCCGTGAGAAGTCAGGTTTGTCGGGGTAAGTTCGCGCTGAGCACGCCTGCGGTACTGACCGTCCCAAAGGGCGCTCACTGCGCAAGCGTCTGGGACGTATTGCTTCGCAGAGGTCGCTGACCTCTCTCGGGCCGTACCGCCACCCCGGCCTCAGGAGACCGGGCGGAGACGCCGGCGCCCGCCGTTCGAGCGTGCGGCCAGAGTTCGGATGCCGCCCCCTACGGCTCCGGCCGCCGACCGTGGGTGCACCGGGTCGGTTCGATCCACACGCCTGAGACTGACCCGAAATGTCGGGCTTCGGGTAATACTCTGCGCCAATTTTTCTTGAGACCTATGTCTCGAAGCGGATGCTTGCCACGAGGCGGAATCCCGGACGGTGGATGGTGGCGCTGCCGCCGTCGGGAGTATCACTTCCAAAGGCGTCAGACCCTGCGCATTGCTTGGCATGCGCAGCTCACCACGAACAAAAGGAAGGTCACGAAAGTGAACCTTGGAAGAATAAGGCGTAACAAATCGCCGGAGCGGCTCTATCGCCGCCTCGGTCACTTCTACGGGTGGGTGGTCCGTAACCCCCGCCGCGCCGCGCGTTGGCTCGCCGGACACCCCCGGCGCGCCAGGGTGTGGATCGTCACGACCGTGGTCGGTTCGCTCTGGCTGCTCGCGGCCACGTCGGCGCACATCGCAGGAGCGATCTTCCAGCGGACGACGACGGCCGTCATGCAGCCGCTGACGGCCGACCACACGCTGGTGGCAGTCCAGGCCACCACCGTCACCTATCTGTTCAGCGCCCCGCTCTACTGGGTGCTGCTCATGGCGGGACGGCGGCGACTGCAGGAGAACCGTCTCCTCGACGCCGTGCCGCACACCGAAAGGCGCGATCGGATTCTCTCCGGTCTCTCGCACGCGCTCCGGAGGTGCCCCCCGGCGCAAAGGCTCCTCTCCCGGTTCATCGAGAAGGAGAAGAAGCACCGGTGGGTGCTGACGGTCCTGCCCTTCCTGGTCGGGTTCGTCAGCGCCAACCTCCTGGCGCAGTTCTACGTGACGAGGCTGCCGTTCTCGGCGGGCAACGCCATCACGACCCTCGGTCCGATCACCATGGCCATGGTGATCGCGTGGAGGGCCGACAGGAAGGGGCTTCCGCTGCTCCTGCCGCTGATGTCGGCGGTCGGGGCCGCGCTGATGATCCCCTGGGGACAGCGCATCGACCTTCTCGGTGTGCTGGCCGCCCTGGCCGGCGCGGTGTCCTCCGCCGTCATGGTCTCGGGCGGAAAGGCGATGGCCCATGCGGGAATCCTGCTCAAGGGAACGGGCCTGTCCATGGTGGCGGGTCTGCTCCTCGGAGCGCCTTCCCTGCTCTGGCTCCCTTGGAGCGGGGGCATCGGGGAGATCGTCATCCGCGGGTCCATCGCCGGCGTCCTCGCGGTCGCCGGAAGTGCCCTGTACTGGCTCGCGCAGTCGCCGCTCCACCTCCCGACGAGGCTGGCCGGTGCGCTGTCGGCCAACGGGCCGGCGCTGACCAGTGTGGTGGGGCTCGCCCTTCTCGGCCAGGAGGTCGTCATGATCACCATGGTCGGGATCGCCACGATCCTGGTCGCGTCGGTGCTCAACGCCGCACTGACCGGTTCGAAGGACGAGGAGGCCGCGGAGATCGCGAAGTACAACTGACAGGCCTTCGCCGGAAGGTCCGGTACTGAGGGAACGCCAATGGTGTTCCCGGGTTCAGGACCGGCATTCTCCGGCGCGGGAAATCCAGGCCTCCGGCAGGCGTATTCGCCGAGCCAGGAGGTGAACGGGCGCCTTTAGGTGGGGTGCCCGCCGCGTTGCAGCCCCGGGGGGAATCCTCGGGGCTGCGTTCGTGAACGGCGACAGTAAAGGAATTGGCCTGCTCTGGGACGCGGTTCGGAGGCGCTCAGATTTCCTTACCGTGCTGTTCTCGTATCGGCGTGCAAGCGCGCCGGATCAGGGCCGTCGCATGATCGTGTGAGGGGCCGGGCCGGGCCGTCCGGCCGGGGGGGAGGTGCCGGCCGGACGGCAGGGAAAGCGTGGGGGGTGCGTTAGGCCCAGTCGACCAGGTCGACGGTGTCGTTGTCGGACGGCGGCTCCTCCAGGGGCTGGCCGGCGTACAGGGGGCGGGCCTTGCCCTCGTTCGCGTCGATCAGCACGGCCATGCTGTGGGTGTTGTTGACCCAGGAGGAGACGTTGTCGGCGGCGGTGCCGTCGCCCATGGGCAGGTAGTTGAGGTCGACCCTGTATCCGGCGCCGATGCCGTAGGCCGGTCCTCGCCGGTTGTAGTGCTGGTAGAGGCAGAGGGTGGCCGGGGGGCAGCCCTCGGCGTCGTTGAGCTTGACGACGCCGGGCGGTAGGTCCGCCAGGGCCGGCCGGGTCGTGACGGTGGCGGCCTGGGCGGCGGTCGAGATCGCGGGGCCGAACGCGGTGGAGCATGCGGCCAGGGCGGTGGTGGTCACCAGGAGGCGTGCTTTCCAATTGGCCATGGGGGGCTCTCCGTTTCGTGTCACTTGATTTGCTGCGACGATTACGTCGTGCGACAAGATTTACACGGAGAGTAATGACGTGTCAGTGAGTGGGGATGGCCTTATGTGGTCGTAACGCTACACGCTGTCAGCGTCCGCACAGGGCGTCCGGGAGGGCGGCCTTCATGGCTTCGTCCAAGGCGGGGCCGCCGCCCGGGTTGAGGTTGACCATGACGGTGGCCTGCCTGCCGCGCGTGGTGGCGCCTGTGCGGACGCTGAAGCCGAGCATGTCGCCGTCATGGCTCCAGAAGCCGTCCTTGCAGGTGGACGAGTTCTCGACGGGGATCCACTCCAGCCCCAGACCGTATTCGGAGCCTGAGGTGCGGCCCGTGGGGCGGGTGGTCAGCATCTCCCGCAACTGCGCCGGCTCCAGCAGGCGTCCTCGGAGGACGGCCGCCAGGAAGCGGTTCAGGTCGGCGGCGCTGGAGATCATGCCGCCCGCGGCCCCGCCGACGGTCGGGTTGAGGCGGGTGACGTCCACCAGGTCGGACTGCGGCCGGACGTAGCCGCGGGGGTGCGGGCCCGGGATGCCCGGAGCGTCCGTCGGTGCGAAGGTGTCGTGCAGTCCGAGCGGGCGGATCACGCGCTCGCGGATCTCCTCGCCCCAGGGGCGCCCCGTCACGCTCTCGATGATCATCCCGGCCAGGAGGTAGTTGGTGTTGGAGTAGCCCCAGCCCTTACCGGGTTCGAACTCCCGCGGGTGCGGCAGGGCGATGTCCACCAGTTCGCGGGCCTCCCAGTGCCGGAGCGGGTCCTTGAGCACGTCCAGCGGCGACAGGTAGTCCAGGACGTCCGGCAGCCCGCTGGTGTGCTGGAGCAGTTGGCGGACGGTGATCTGCCGCCCGTCGTTGTCCGCGCCGCGCACCACGCCTGGCAGGTACCGCTCCACGGGAGCGTCCAGCTCGATGCGGCCCTCGCCGACGAGTTGGAGGACGACGGTGGCGACGAACGGCTTCGTCAGGCTGCCGATCCGGAAGCGGCTGCGGGGGTCGACCGGGGTGTTCGTGCGGATGTCCGCGACTCCGCCGGTCGCCGTCAGGCTGCCGTGCCGGTCGTGGACTCGCACGAGCGCCCCCGGAGCGCCGTCCGGACCGCTCAGGCTCTCCACCACCCGCCGCAGGTCGGCGGGGCCGGGCGTGGACGCGTTCGCCGGGGTGGTCGAGGCCCCCACCGCCAGGGCCAGGACGACGGCTACCGCGCTGCGGGGCAACAGGTTTCTTGTGAGCATGCATCGGGACGATAGGAAGCGGCTGTACGAGCGCACATCCAGCGTGTGAGCCATCCGTGCCCTCATCCGCTAGGGGGAAGTGATGGCTTGTCGTGGGTTCGGACGGTTCCTACGGTTGAGGCATGGACGAACGGGGTGTGCGGGGGCCGGGGGCGGTCGAGGCTGTCCGGTGGTGGGGGCGGATGGCCCGGAGCCCGCTCGACACCTACGGGGCGCTTGCCAGACGCTACGGGGACGCCGTGCGGGTGCCGTTCGGACCGAACCGGGCCTTCTTCCTGCTGTCGCGTCCCGAGCACGCCGAGCGGATCCTCGTCGCCAACCAGGACAACTACGTGAAGGCGTTCACGTATCGGCCGCTCCGGGCCGTCCTCGGGGACGGGCTCCTGACGAGTGAAGGCGGGACGTGGCGGCAGCACCGGCGGGTGGTGCAGCCGGTGTTCGCGCAGCGGCATGTCGTCGGGTTCGCGTCGCAGATGGTCGACACGGCCGCGCAAGCCGCCGGACGGTGGCCTGACGGGGTCGCGCTAGATGCGGCAGCGGAACTGCGGCGGCTCACGCTGGGCATCGTGGGGCGGGCGTTGTTCGGCAGCGAACTTGAAGGGGAAGCCGAGAAAACGGGGCGAGCGCTTGAGGCGCTCCAGAGGGCTGCCGTGGTCGGGACCTTCTTGCCCGGGGCTACCGCAAAGCGCGGTGTGTATCAGCGGGTGCCGGGGCTTGGGGGCGCACTGGTGCACCTTGACGGCATGGTCCAGCGGGTCGTGAAGGGCTCGTCGGGTGGCGAACTGTTGAATCTCCTCAAGGAGAGTGGTCGGTTCAGCGAGGCGGAGCTGCGGGACGAGGTTCTGACCCTGCTGCTGGCCGGGCACGAGACCACCGCGGCCTCGCTTGCGTGGACGTTCATGCTCCTGTCGAAGTACCCGGCGGCCAGGGACCGCCTGGAGGACGAGGTGGACGAGGTCCTCCAGGGCAGGGAGCCGAAGGCAGAAGACGTCGACCGGCTCCCGTGGACGAAGGCGGTCCTGTCGGAGGCGATGCGGCTCTATCCGCCTGCCTGGACCATCGAGCGTGACGCCCTTGAAGACGACGAGGTCGCCGGAGTGCGGGTGCCGGCGGGTTCGACGGTCGCCGTGCCGCCGTATCTGATCCATCGGAACGCCGAGGTCTGGCCCAATCCGGAGGGTTTCCAACCCGAGCGGTTCATGGGGGAGCAGAAACATCTCCGGTACGCGTATCTGCCGTTCGGCGGTGGGCGCCGCATCTGTGTGGGCGCCGGTTTCGCGATGCTGGAGGCGACACTGGTGCTCGCCACCATCGCCCGGACGCACCGGCTCGACCTGGTGCCGGGTGTGACCGTGCCCGTCCGGGCGGAGATCACGTTCCGTCCCGCCGGGGCCCTTCCGATGCGGGTCGTGCGGAGATAGGCCGCTCAGGCGGGCCGGATGTTGTGGTTGCGGTGGAACACGTTCTGCGGGTCGTAGGCTCGCTTCACCTCGCGTAGCCGCCGGAAGTCCTCCGAGGTGTAGGCGGTGGCCGTCCTGGACGTGTCGTGCAGGAAGTTCAGGAAAGAGCCACCGGTCGCGAAGGCTGCGAGTGGTGCGGCGTCGCCGGCGGAGCCGTCGATGGTGAGGGAGAACGGGACGTCCCGGTGCCCGACCGGGCCTGCGTCCAGGGCGGGACGTGTCATAGCGCCGCCCCAGTGCCGGACCTCGATCCCGGACGCGTCACTCTGGGCGATCGCTGAGATGAGTGCGTCGGGTAGGTCGGTGTAGAGGTGGAAGTGAAGAGGCGGGGTACCGCCCAGCGACTCGGTCTCGGCGTAAGGCATGGTCCGGAAATCGTCGTGCAGCGGCGGACCCGCGACCTCTAGTAGGGAACGCAACGCGCGAGCGCCTTCCGTGGCGGTTCCCGCATAGACGGCGCGGACGGCGACGACCCGGCCGTATCCAGCGTGGTTCGCCAGTGCCACAGAGACGGTGAGCGCGTCGGGGCGCGTGGGAGCCTCGTCCCGGAAGCGCGAGAGCACGTCGGCGGCCCGTTCGGCCGGGAACAGCGCGATCCCCGCGTAGACCGTCGAGACGGGCTGGAGCCGGAACTCCAGGGACGTGACGACGCCGAAGTTGCCGCTGCCGCCGCGCAGGGCCCAGAAGAGGTCGGGGTGGCGGTCGGCGTCCGCGGTGAGGTGGCGGCCGTCGGCGGTGACGAGTTCGGCGCGCAGCAGGTGGTCGGCGGCGTAGCCGAACCGGCGGGACAGCCAGCCGACGCCGCCGCCGAGGGTGTAGCCGGTGACGCCGACGGAGGCGTGCGAGCCCGACAGCGGCGACAGGCCGAGCGGAGCGGCCGCGGCGATCACTTCGCTCCAGCGGGCGCCGGCCTCGGCGCGGGCGATGCGGCGGGACGGGTCGACGAGCACGCGGGACATGCGGGACGTCCTCAGCAGCAGCCCCTCGTCCGGCGGGACGACGGTGCCGTGCCCGGTGGCCTGGACGGTCAGGGGCAGCCCGCGCTCGCGGGACGCGAGGATCGCGGCGCGGACGTCCGCGGGGCGGGTGGCGTCGACGGTCAGCGGCTCGGCGGTGCGGATCGGTGTCCGGGTTGCGGTGTCCATGACCTCTTCCTTTCGGAGGATTTTTCTCCACTTATTCGCACCGTAGCACTAGTCGGAGGTTTTGTCTCCAGTTAGCGCGGGACGTGGCATAGAATCGGAGGACGGGCCTCCACTACGCTGGGCTCATGGGTACGAAGCAGCGGCCGCTGCGGGCCGACGCGCGGGACAACCGCGACCGGATCCTCGCCGCCGCCCGTGAGGTGTTCGTCGAGCAGGGGCCGGGCGCGCCGCTGGAGGAGATCTCGCGCCGCGCGGGCACCGGCATCGCCACGCTCTACCGGCGCTTTCCAGACCGGCGGACGCTGACGAGGGCCGTCGCCCTCGACGCCCTGGAGCGCACCAGGGACGAGGTCAAGCGCGCGCGGGACGAGGAGGAGACCGCTTTCGCCGCCCTCGTCCGCTACATGCATCGCGTGCTGGACATCCGCATCGGCGCCGTCTTCCCCGTCCTGCTGGACCAGATCCCGTTCGACGACGAGGAGATCGCCGCCACCCGCGAGGAGGGCGTCGCCGTCATGCAGGAGATCGTCGCCGCCGCCCAGAAGGACGGGGACCTGCGTCCGGACGTCACCCACGGCGATGTCGGGATGCTGCTCGTGCGGCTGTCGCGCCCGCTGCCGGGCCCGCTGCCGAAGGAGACGGGCGAGGAGTTGGCGCACCGGCACCTCGACCTGCTCATCGACGGCCTGCGCGGTGGACGTCCCGGTGAGCTCGGCGGACCGGCGCTGACCTTCGACGACCTGCGGTCCCTGGGGGACGGCCCGGAAAGGTGACGTTCGGGCAGTAACGGGCACAGGCCAGGACATGAACATCTCAGGCATCATCTCCGCGATCGTCATCGGTGCGATCATCGGAGCGCTCGGCCGGCTGCTGCTGCCCGGCCGCCAGCCCATCGGCGTCCTCCTGACCGTGATCGTCGGCATCGTGGCCGCGATCATCGGGACGGCCATCGCGCAGTCGGTCGGCGTGGCCACGACGAGGGGGATCGACTGGATCGAACTGGTCTTCCAGATCGGCCTGGCGGTGATCGGCGTCGCGATCGTCGCCGGCCTCCGGGCCAGGCGCGGCCATCGCCGCTACGAACGCTGACGGCCCGCAGGCCCCGTCCACAAGGCTTCAATCACCTGTCGCCCGCCTGACCTGGGGGGTAGTGGTCACCTCTCCCATGCGCCGGCCATGTGGCCGCCTCCGGCCGCCGTCATGCGGATCTCGTCAAACCGTGCTTGCGGTCGGCGAATCTTTGCTCTCATAGGGCGACCGAAAGGACGCGGAGAGTGACGAAGGGCGGGGGAGACCGATGGCGGGGGGACTTGCGCCCGTTGCGGGACATCAGAGGTTCCTGCTGTTGCGGAGACGGTTCCGGCGGGCGGCGGTCGTGGTCACCGCCGGATTCCTCGGCTGGTATCTCGTCTTCGTCGGGCTGGCCGCGTTCGCGCGCGGGTTCATGGCGCGGACGATCGCCGGCAACGTCAACGTCGCGCTGCTGCTCGGGCTGCTCCAGTTCGTCTCGACGTTCGCGCTGACCCTGGGGTACCTGGCGTACGCGCGCCGCCGGCTGGACCCGCTGGCCGGTGAGCTGCGGTGACGGGGCGAGCGCTGACGTTCGGGCTGTTCCTGGCGTTCATCCTGATCACGCTGGCCATCACGGTGCGGGCGCGGGCGACCACGCGCGGCGCCGACGACTTCTACGCGGGCGGGCGGACGTTCACCGGCCCGCAGAACGGGATCGCGCTCGCCGGCGACTACATGTCGGCGGCCTCGTTCCTCGGCATCGCCGGGATCATCGCGCTGAACGGCTACGACGGGTTCCTGTACTCGATCGGGTTCCTGGTGGCGTGGCTGCTCGCGCTGCTGCTGGTCGAGCTGGTCCGCAACGCGGGCCGGTTCACGATGGGGGACGTGCTGGTGCGCCGGGTGCGGCGGCAGGCGCCGGTGCGGCGGGCCGCGGCCGTGTCCACCGTGACCGTGTCGGTGTTCTACCTGCTCGCGCAGATGGTCGGGGCCGGGGCGCTGGTGTCGCTGCTGCTCGGCATCCATCGCGGCGAGCGGTTCCTCGGGATGGGCGCGGCCACCGCGAAGACCGTCACGATCGTGGCGGTGGGCGCGCTGATGATCCTCTACGTGGCGTTCGGCGGGATGAAGGCCACGACCTGGGTGCAGATCATCAAGACCGGGCTGCTGATGGCCGGGGCGGTGGTGCTCACGGCGCTGGTGCTCGGCAGGTTCGGGTTCGACGCCGGCGCGATGCTCGGGTCGGCCGCCGACGCGAGCGGGAAGGGCGAGGCGTTCCTGCGCCCCGGGCTCCAGTACGGGCAGGACGTCCCGGGCGACGCCTACCGAACCGTGGTCAACAAGCTCGACTTCATCAGCCTCGCGCTCGCCCTCGTGCTCGGCACGGCGGGCCTGCCGCACGTCGTCGCGCGGTTCTTCGCCGTCCCGGACGGGCGGGCCGCGCGCACGTCGGTGTCGTGGGCGATCGGCCTCGTCGGCGTCTTCTACCTGATGACGCTCGCGCTCGGCTTCGGCGCGGCGGCCCTGGTGGGCCGGTCGGCGATCGTCGCGCAGGACCCGTCGGGCAACACCGCGGTGCCGCAGCTCGCGCAGGCCGTCGGGGAGCACGTCGGCGGACGGGCCGGCGGCGACGTCCTGCTGGCGTTCATCGGGGCGGTGGCGTTCGCGACGATCCTCGCGGTCGTGTCGGGGCTGGTGCTGGCGTCGTCGACGTCGCTGGCGCACGACTACTTCGGCCAGGTGCTGATGCTCGGCCGCCCGCGCGAGTCGCAGGAGGTCGCGGTCGCGCGGTTCGCCTCGTTCCTCGTCGGCTCGCTGGCGATCGTCCTGGCGGTGGTGGCCCGTGACCTGAACGTGGCGTTCCTGGTGGCGCTGGCGTTCGCGATGGCCGCCTCGGCGAACGTCCCGGCGATCGTGCTGTCGCTGTTCTGGCGCCGGTTCAACGCGGCCGGGGTCGTCGCGGGCATCTACGGCGGCCTGGTCGCGTCGCTGGTGCTGGTCGTCTTCTCGCCCGTGGTGTCCGGCAAGGTCGATCCGGTGACGGGGGAGAGCCTGTCGCTGTTCCCGGCGGGCGTCGACTTCCACCTGTTCCCGCTGGAGAACCCGGGCCTCGTCTCGATCCCGATCGGGTTCGCGTGCGCGGTCGCCGGGACCTTCGCCGGACGGGAGAAGGCCGACCGGGACCGCTACGACGACCTGTCGGTCAGGGCCCTGACGGGTGCAGGATCACAGTGACCGGGACGCCGCGCACGGGTTAGCATGCCGTGCCCGGTTTGATTACCCGTGAGTACGGAGGGCTGATCCGGGAAGATCCGCGCTGTCCGGGACCGTGCCCTAATGTGCCGAGTGCCCGGGCCAGGGGCGGTTCGCGTGGCAGAATGTCACCCGCCGTGGAGCACGGTGGTCAGCCAGAGGGAGGGGCGGCGTGTCCGAAGCCGGTCGGCGCCGTCCGGCGCAAGCCCGACCGGCCGTGCCGTGGCTCCGGCTCGGCGCCCGGACGACCGCGGCCCTCGCCGCCCTCACGCTCGGCGCCGCCGTGGCGGTGCCCGCGGCGATCGTCTCCGGCACCCCGGCGCGGGGCCGCACCGTTCGCGGCGCGTCCGCCGGCGCCGTGGCCGGGTCGCTGCTGAACGCCCCGACCGACCAGATCCGCTCCCGCGAGTGGCACCTCGACGTCCTGCGCGCCCAGAAGGCGTGGCGGTACTCCCGGGGACGCGGCGTCACGGTCGCCGTCCTCGACACCGGCGTGGACCGGCGGCACCCCGACCTCACCGGGCGCGTCGTCACCGGACCGGACCTGACCGGCGGCGTACGCCGTCCGGGCAGCCGCTACTGGGGCCTGCACGGGACGTCCATGGCCAGCATCATCGCAGGTCACGGCCATGGGCCCGAACTGTCGCAGGGCATGATGGGCGTCGCGCCGCTCAGCGGCGTCCTGTCCGTCCGCGTCACGCTGGAGAACGACGACCCGCTGCGCCGCGACAACGGGCAGCAGTCCGGCGCCGGCGGCGACCGCGACGCGGTGGCCCAGGGCATCCGGTACGCCGTCGACCACGGCGCCGGGATCATCAACATGTCGCTCGGCGGCGGCCGCCAGTCCTACAACGGCACGCCCTCGCAGGAGAGGGCGATCCGCTACGCGCTCTCCAAGGGCGTCGTGCTCATCGCCTCCGCCGGCAACGACGGCTCCGGAGCGAACCGCAGGAACTTCCCCGCCGCCTACCCGGGCGTGATCGCCGTCGGCGCGCTCGACCGCCACCTGCGCCTCTGGAAGGACAGCAACAGGCGCTCGGGCGCCGCCGTCTGCGCGCCCGGCGTCGAGATCGTCAGCGCCGACGCCAGCAACGGCTACGTCGTCGGGACGGGCACCAGCGCCTCGTCCGCGATGGTCGCCGGGGTCGCCGCGCTCGTTCGCTCCCGCTACCCGAGGCTGAGCCCCGAGGAGGTCAGGCGGGCGCTCATCCAGGGCTCGCCCGCCCGCCCCGGCCATCCCACCGGCTCGCCCGAGTGCCGCGGTCCGGTCGACGCGGTCCGCACCCTCGTCGCCGCCAACCAGATCAACAAGACCTCCAGCGGGCCGGTGGAGACGCCGCCGCCCCCTGCCTCGACGCCGCGGCCGGCCGCGCAGCCGTCCGGCCGCGACTCCGGGGTGCTGTTCCCGCTCGTCCTCGGCGGCGGAGGGCTGCTGGTCGTCCTCGGGCTCGTGCTCGGGTGGCGGCAGCGGCGGCGCCCCGAGGAGAACCCCGCCGACACCGACGCCGTCGCCGACTACGGCCTGCCGTCCGCCCCGGCGGCCCCGCGCGAACCCGCCGCCGTGCCCGCGGCTCCTGCCGAGACGTACGCGGCGCCCGTGGTCGCGCCGGTCAACGCGCCCCTCTTCCAGAACAACGAGGTCTTCCCGGGGCCGGCGAACGTCCAGGAGCCGCCCCCGCCGGGCGCCCTGCCGCAGAACGGCCCGCTCTGGGACGTCCCGCAGCCCGAACCCGGGCCCGTCGCCTTCGCGCCGCCGGAGTCCGGTTTCGCCGACCCCGCACCGCCGTCCGGCTGGGACGGGGGGCCGCCGCGCCCCGTCGAGCCGAAGGGGCCCCCGATCATGCCGGGCGAGTTGCGCCCGTTCGTCCCCGACGAGTTCAACGCGGGCGGGCACGGGACGCGCAACGGGCACGACCCCCTGAACGGGCCCGTGAACGGGCACGACCCCCTGAACGGGCCCGTGAACGGGCACGACCCCCTGAACGGGAACGGGCCCCTCAACGGGCATGACCCCCTGAACGGGAACGGGCCCCTGAACGGGGACGGGCACAGCGGCGCCCCCCTCAACGGGTCGGCGCGCGACGAGCCGCCCGTCCTCGATGACGACGAGTGGGACGCCTTCCGCCGCGGCGCCCTGGAGGTACCTGACCAGCCCGAGCCGGGCACGGCTCCGCTCTCCGCGGTACCCCCGGAACCGCAGGACGAGCCGTCGCCCCCGCCCGTACCCCGCCCGGACGAGGGACCGGCCGACGCGTTCCCCGACGTCCCGCCGCCCGGCTTCGGCGGCGCCGAGCCCCCGGAAGGCCCCTTCCCACCGCCGGACCCGGCCGACGGCGAGCCGCGCGGACGCCACTCGCGGAGGCCGCGTCCCGGCGAGGACGAGGACTACCGGCCGCCCTGGTGGTGAGCGCGGTACTCCGGCGGGCGTAGCGCGAGTGCCTCCGGCCAGACGATGCGTCCCCCCGTACCCCTCGCCGAGCATCGACTTATCCGAACACAGGAAGGTCGATGAACCATGTTGACGACGTTGGCGACGCAGGCGGCCGCGATGCACCCGGGCGGCTGGCACGACGGGGACGCCCCCGCGTTCTGGCCGGTCTTCCCGATCACGTTCGGCCTGTTCTGGCTGGCCGTGCTCGGCACCGCCTTCTACTTCATCCGCCGCCGCGTGCACGACGGCGCCGCGGCGGCCAGGGCGGCGGCCGACCCGATGACCAAGGCGCGCTCGATGCTCGCCGAGAGGTTCGCCCGAGGCGAGATCGACGAGGACGAGTACCACGTCCGCATGTCCGCCCTCCGCAACAGCGACTGACGGCGCGCTCGCGGGGCAGGGCCCCCACCCCGGAGGCCGACCACTGGTCAGTCGGCGGCGGCTTCCTCGAAGATGCGGTCGATGCCGTCCGGGTACATCGGTGCCTGGACGGCGGCGTCGGCGAAGCGGGTGAGCAGGCGGGCGAACTCGGTGCGCTCCCGCTCCGACCAGTCGGCCATCAGGTCGTCGAGGTAGGCGCGGCGGAACCGGTCGGAGACCTGCTTGACGCGCCGGCCGGACTCGGTCAGGCCGAGGTTGGCGCGGCGCGCGTCGACGGGGGAGGGACGCCGGGACACCAGGCCGGCGTCGATGGCGTGCCCGACGAGGCGGCTCGCCGTGGACGGGTCGATCTCCAGCCGTTCCGCGACCGCGCCGACGGTGATCTCGCAGGACGGCTCGTCCGGGCGCGCGCAGGCGGTGAGGGCGGCGACCGCGTTCACCACCATCAGGTTCGACAGCTGCAGCGGGCGCCCGTCCGTGGCGGTCTGGGCGCGGACGCGCTTGACGAGGTCGGGCTTGGCCCACACGCGGCGGAGGTGGAACAGCGCGGTCGCGATGTCGGTGAGGACGCCGTCCGCGGCGGATGCGGAAGGGCTCCCGTCCCGGGGCGCGTCCCGCTCGGCGGGCCGTCCCGTGGCGGAGGTCTCCGTCGCCATGCAAGGTCTCCGTTCCGGACGCGGACGCTGCGGATCATCCACTCTAACGTATGCAAAATACATATGTTGCGGGCCCGTGGGAACGCCGTTCCCCATGAGACACACGGAGCGGAAGAGCCCCAGGTGAACGGGGATGTGATGCACTGAACCACCGGCATCCGTTCACCGGGATCCGCCGGAACTTGTCCGCCCGGACGCGTAGCATGGCTCCCGCCCGAACCCGGACGACCCGGGATCAGTAACCACAGAGGGGACCTGATGCGAGCGGCGAACGCCCCCGGTGACCCCCGCGGTGAGCTCCCCCCGCAGGACCGAGCCGACGACGACCGACCCCCGGCCGAACCCGGCGCCGACGACGCGGAGGGCGGGGCGGACGACGCCGCGTTCAGCGCCGGCGGGCTCTCCGAGCGCGACCGCCGGATCCTCGCCTTCGAACGGCAGTGGTGGAAGTACGCCGGCGCCAAGGAGCAGGCCATCCGCGAGACGTTCGACATGTCGGCGACGCGGTACTACCAGCTCCTGAACATCCTGATCGACCGGGCCGAGGCGCTGGAGTGCGACCCGATGCTCGTCAAGCGCCTGCGCCGGATGCGGACACAGCGGCAACGCAGCCGTGCCGCGCGGCGGCTCGGCATCCGGCCCTGACCTGGCCCACCATGGGGCACGTGAACTCTCCCCGCTCAATGACCGACGCAGGCACCGAAGGCCTCGACGCCCTCCGCGACGACCCGGCCGGGGCCGTGCTCGGCTTCGACTTCGACGGCACCCTGGCGCCGATCGTCGCAGACCCGGCCTCGGCGAGGGCCCACCCGGACGCCGCCCCGGCCCTGGCCCGGGTGGCGCCGCTGGTCGGCTCGCTGCTGATCGTGACCGGACGTCCCGCCGCCGTGGCCGTCGAGTACGGCGGATTCGAGGGCATCGACGGGCTCATCGTGCTCGGGCAGTACGGGCTCGAACGCTGGGAGTCCGGCACCCTGACCGTGCCGGAGCCTCCGCCGGGCGTCGCCGAGGCCCGCGCGAAGCTGCCCGGAGTCCTCGCCGCCGCCGGCGCCCCGCCCGAGACGTTCGTCGAGGACAAGGGCCAGGCGCTCGCCGTCCACACCCGCAGGTGCGCCGAACCGCAGGTCGCGCTCGACCGGCTGCGCAGCATCCTCGCCGCGCTCGCCGAGCGGACGGGGCTGTCCGTGGAGCCCGGACGGTACGTCCTCGAACTGCGGCCGCCCGGCATGGACAAGGGCAAGGCGCTGCGCTCGTTCATCGACGACCGCGGGACCCGTCCCTCCGCCGTGCTGTTCGCCGGGGACGACCTCGGCGACCTGGCCGCGTTCGACGCCGTTGACGCGCTGCGGGCCGAGGGCGTGCCCGGCGTGCTGGTGTGCAGCGGCTCGACCGAGGTCACCGCGCTCGCCGGTCGGGCGGACCTCGTGGTCGACGGGCCCGCCGGCGTGGTCGACCTCCTCGGCTCGCTCGCCGAGTCCCTCTCCTGACCCCCCGCCTCCCGGACCCGGCGCCGTCTCGGGGCGCTGGGGGCCGAGGAGTTGTTCGCCAGGTGATAAGAGTCACGGCTCGACTTGTCGTATCTCGCGAGACTCCGGGGGCCGGTGTGGAACGGGGGGTTAATTAGGCCAAAATATGGTGAATTGTGGTGAGTGCGGTCCGCGGGGGAGTCGCACGAGGGGACATCGGGAGGCGAGACGGTGGACACGGAGCCGGGACTTCCGCGCCGTCCGGACGAGATCAGGCACACGCCCTCCCAGGGCATCCCGAGGGCCACGCCCAGGGAGGGAACGCCGGTCCGACCGCCCGGCCCCCCCGTACCGCCAGGCCCACCCATCCCGCCGGACGCCCCAACACGCCCGATAGTCCACACCACCCCACCCGCACCCGCGCCCGCACCAACCGCGCCCCTAAATGGCGCGCCCGTACCGGCCGCACCTGTACCGGCCGCGCCCGCAACGCCCGCGCCTGCACCGGCTGCGCCTGTACCTGCGACAGCCGTACATGGCGCACCCGTACATGGCGCACCTGTACCGCCCGCGCCCGTATCTGCCGCGCCCGCGTCGGCCGCGACTGCGCCGCCGAGCGTTTGGGGTTCGCCGCCGCAGTCGCGCCCTCAGCCGTCGCGGTCGCATCCTGAGCCGCGGCGGTCGCCGCTTGGCGGGGCCGAGTGGGCTGCTGTGCCTGAGGCGCAGGGCGCCTACTCCGAAATCGAGGAGCGGTCGTCGACTACGGGGCCGATGGGTGTTCGCGAGACCAGCGGCGTCCAGGTGCGGCTGGGGTCGCGGGAGAGCGAGCGTGAGCGCCGGGAGCGGCGGCGCAAGGGACGCCGTAGCGGTCTGGTCGCGGCGGGCGTGCTCGTCCTGGCTGGGCTGGTCACGGCCGGGCTCGTCCTGACGCCCGGCTCCGGGGACAAGGGCGAGACGCAGGCGGCCCCCGCCGCGGGCGAGCGGGCGCCGGGCGGCGCCGTCAAGCTGCCCCCCGCGGGCTCGCCCATCACGGTCGGCACCGCCGACGGCTCCAGGTACCGGATCGCCGCGGTGACGTCCGGGATCAGCGACGGCGTGGTGACGACGTTCCAGTCCACGCCACCGTCCGGGACGGCGTTCCCCTACATCGAGTACATCCTCAGCAACCCGGGCGGCGGGAAGGTCCTGCTCGACTTCCCCGGGGACGTGTTCGTCCGGCGCGCCCTCGTCACGCCGGCGGCGCGGGGACGCTGCATGCCCCAGGCGGGCGTCCCCGAGGCCCTGTGCACGCCGCCGACCGACAGCCAGGTCGTGCGGCGGCTCGCGGGCGGCGCGCTCGTCGCGGGTGAGGGCGGCGACAAGTACCTGCCGCCGGGCGCGTCCTACCTGGTCCGCGCGACGGTGGACGTCCCGGTCGACCGCGGCGTCAAGCGCTCGGACATGGCCCTGTACGTGTGGAAGCAGCTCTACATGGCCGACCGGCTCGCCAGGCAGGCGCCCTTTCCGAAGGGACAATGAAACCGCCGTGACCCGGTCGGTCACGGCGGTTCCGGTCGTGCTTCGCTAGGCTCACTCGGCTTCGGGGTCATCGGCGAGGATCCCGTAGAGGCGGCGGCGGGCGTCGTTGACCACGTCCAGCGCGCGCGCCTTCTGCGCCTCGCTGCCCACGGCCATCACCTGCTGCAGGGCCCCCATCAGCTGGCCGACGGCCTCGCGCCCGCGCAGGACGTTCTCGCCGGCAGCTTCGGTGACCTCGTCCCAGGGGGCGGTGGTCTGCGCCGACGCCTCCTCGCGGCCGGTGTCGGTGAGGGAGAACAGCCTCTTGCCGCCCTGCTCCTCGCTGCTGACCAGGCCTTCGTCCTCCAGCATCTGGAGCGTCGGGTAGACCGAGCCGGGGCTCGGCCGCCAGACGCCGCCGGTGCGGCCGTCCAGCTCCTGGATCATCTCGTAGCCGTGCATCGCCCGCTCGGCGAGCAGGGCGAGCAGCGCCGCGCGGACGTTGCCGCGCCGGGTGCGCCGCCCGCGTCCACCGCGTCCGCGATGGCCGGGGCCGAAGCCGGGTCCGCCGGGTCCGCCGGGACCCCACGGGCCGAACGGGTCGCCGCGGCGCCCCCGCTCCTTGGGGCCCATGAAGCCGCCGCGCCTTCTCATCGTGTGCTCGTGCATCGCGGTCTCCCTTTCATGTTGATCGGTTGCGATGCTTCGACGATATATCGCTAACATGTCGCGATGCAACAACTGTGACGCACATCACTGGAGGCATGCCCGCCCGGAACGGAACGAGGCGCGGAGCGGGTGGCCGCTCCGCGCCTCGACGCGCGGTCTTCGTGGTACCGGTCGGGATCAGGGGCCGGTGACCTTCAGGTTGTCCAGGATGTCCTTGGTGGCGTCGCGGGCGTCGGTCTCCTTGACGCGGATCCACAGCCCGAACTTGCCGGACTTGTCCTTGAGGCCGACCTCGGTGACCGACGGCGTTCCGTTCTTGCACGCGGTGAAGCGCGTGATCGTCCCGCTGAGGGCGCCGTCCGGCGTGGTGTAGTTCTCCGGGGCGGCCTTCGTGCACTGCGGGTGGACGGCGGCGCCCGGCGGCGGGAGCTGCCCGGCGCGCAGGTCGGTGGTCACGCCGACGAACACTCCGGGGGCCTTGCCGTTGCCGAGGAACGCGGCCTTGTCGGGCGTCGCGCGCAGCACCGGCCGGGGCTGCCCGTCGGTGAGGCCGACGGTGGACGGCGTCCACGTCTGCTGCTGCTCCTGCTTCGGCCACGCCTTCGGCACCGCGGCCTTGATCTTGCCCGAGGCGTCGGCGACCGCGACGAAGTCCTTGGGGACCGCCGCCTTCTTGTCCTTGCCGTCCTTCCCGCCCTTGCCGTCGTCGCCGGAGAACATCATGCCGAGCGTCAGCCCGCCGACCACCGCGACCGCCAGCACGACCGCCGTGATGATCAGCGGCGTGACGAACTTCTTCGGCGCGCCGCCGCCCCGCGGCCCGCCCTGCCCGCCGCCCTGGACCGGCCCGGGCGGAGGAGGCTGGAAACCGGTCGGCGAGGGCCCGTAGGGCTGCTGACCGCCGGGGCCCATCTGCTGCTGCATCGGAGCGCCCTGCGGAGCGCTGTTCTGCGGCTGCTGGGTCGGGAACACGGTCGTCTTGTCGTCCTGCGGCTGCGCTTGCGGCTGGGCCTGCGGCGGGGGCTGGTAGGCGATCGTCCGGTCTTTGTCGTTGTCCGGGGTCGTGGGGCTCTCCACCTGGCTGAACGGGGCGGAGCGCCCGCCGGGACGGTCGACGACCGTCACCTCCTCGGACGACGGACCGGGCGGGACGCGCATCTCGGACGTGTGGAGGTCGTCCTCGCCGGGCTGGTCGAAACGCGTGCGCATGTCCGGCGGGGCGCCCTGGCCCGCCGCCGCGGCCGCCGGGGCAGGGCCGGGCTGCTGCACCGGAGGGGACTGCTGCGCGGGAGGGGACTGCCGCTTGACCTGGGCGCCCTCGCGGTAGAAGTCCTGGACGGTCGCGTCCGCGTCGATCTGCGGCTCGGGCGGCGCGGGCACCGCCTGGACGGGCGCCGGCGTGGCTTGCGGCGGCGCTGCCTGCGGCGATGCGGCCTGTGGCGGCGCCGCCTGCGCGGACGTCGGGCGCAGCGTGGACAGCGCCTCGGCGAACGCCTCGGCGGTCGGCCACCGCTTCTCCCGCTCGACCTCCAGCGCCCGAAGGACCACCTGGTCGAACGCCGGGGGCAGGCCCTCGCGCAGCTCGCTCGGCGCCTTCTTGACCGGAGCCGGGCCCGGTGCCCGTCCGGCGAGCATGTGGTACGTCAGCGCGCCGAGCCCGTACACGTCGGCGCGGATGTCGAGGCCGCCGCCGAACCGCGCCTGCTCGGGCGACATGTATCCGGGCGTGCCGACTGGGAGGGTGAACGCGCCCGACGCGTGCGCGAGCGCCTTGGCGAGGCCGAGGTCGGCGATGAGCAGCTTCTCGCCGCCGTCCGGCGTCGACTGGAAGAGCACGTTGGACGGCTTCAGGTCGCGGTGGATGACGCCCAGCGTGTTGATCACCTCGACGCCGTAGGCGATCTGCTCGGCGAGCGCCACCGCCTCACTGACCGGAAGTGGCCGCTCACGCATGCGATCGCCGAGCGTCCCGCGGTCCGCGTACGACATCACGAAGTAGGGGCGCCCGTCGGGGAGCTCGCCGATGTCGTGCACGCGGACGAGGCGCTCGGAGTCGGCACGGCGCAGAATCCGGGCTTCCTCGAGGAACCTGTTGCGCACGTCCAGATCGTCGATCAGGCTGCCGTTCAGGACTTTTATCGCGACCTGGGACTCGAGGGCGTCGTCGTGACCCAGCCATACAGAGGCGAACGCCCCCGAACCCAGGACGCGATCGATCCGGTAACGGCCTACTGATGGTGGGAAAGACACTCCCGTATCATCCCAACAACGGGGTGAGCGCGCGAACGAGCATTGAGGCGGCATGGCATTCGACGAGAGGACCGAGGAGCTGGCGGTCAAGGCCGCACAGGGTGACCAGGGCGCCCTGAACGAGCTCCTCCGCAAGATCGAGCCGGACGTGCTGCGGCACAGTTCCCGGTTCCTGCCCTGCCGGCAGGACGCCGAGGAGGCGTGCCAGGACGCGTTGCTCCAGGTCGCGCGGAACATCCACCGGTTCGAGGGCCGGTCGCGGTTCAGCACCTGGCTGCACGTCGTGGTCGCCAACTCCGCCCGCTCCACCTACCGGTCGCTGAAGCGCCGCTCGGTCGAGCAGGCGGGCGAGCTTCCGCAGCAGCGCCCCGACCCGCGCCGGACGAGCGTCATCGCCGGCTCCCGGGTCGACATCCTGGACGCCATGGAGGATCTGGAGGCCCGCAAGCCCGACCTCATCCAGGCCCTCGTGCTGCGGGACGTCTCGCAGCTGGAGTACGCGGAGATCGCCGAGCAGCTCAAGCTCCCGCTCGGCACGGTCAAGTCCCGCATCCACGAGGCGCGCAAGCAGGTGAGGCAGACGCTCGGGGAGTCCTACACCTGACCCGCCGGCCAAGGGTGAGTAATCGGACGGTAACAGTGGGTGCAGAACCCGGGTCCTGAACTGGGCTTCTGCACCAGCATGCGGTGCATGCCACCAGGACCGGCCCTCCGCCACGATCGTCCGATCTTCATTTTCGGCTGCCCCCGTTCGGGCACGACGCTGCTGCGGCTGATGCTCCACTCGCACGCCCGCATCGCGATTCCGGCGGAGACCCGGTTCGTGCTGCCCGCCTATACGGCGAGGTGCGACTACGGTGACCTCAACGACAGCAAGAACAGGCGGATGCTCGCGGAGTGGATCGTCGGGGAGCGGTCCACCAAGGTGCGGGCGCTCGGCATGGACGCCGACGGGCTCATCGAGGAGATCGCCGACGGCCCGCCGACGCTCGGCTCGGCGATCGGCATCGTCTTCCGCGCCTATGCCCGCCTGCACGGCAAGCCGCGCTGGGGCGACAAGCGCCCGAGCTACTCCCAGCACGTCGGCGCGCTGTTGCGGATGTTTCCCGACGCCCAGTTCGTGCATCTCGTCCGGGACGGCCGCGACTGCGTCGCGTCGCTGATGGAGATGCCCTGGTTCGACGCCGACATCCACCACGCCGTGTCCGCCTGGCGGGAGACGATCGACCGCGGCCGCCGGCTCGCCGAGCGCCTCGGCCCCGACTCCTACTACGAGCTGCAGTACGAGCGGCTCGTCGTCGACCCCACCGACGAGCTGACCCGGCTCTGCGGCTTCCTCGGGGAGGACTTCGACCCCGAGATGATCCACCCGGAGGGCCTCGCGAAGCGGATCGTCCCGATGAGCAAGAAGTGGCACGGACGCACGCGCGACGCCGTCACCACCAACCGCGTCGGCTCGTGGGCCGAGCGCCTCGACGCCTGGGAGATCAGCCTCGCCGAGGCCGCGTTCGGCGAGCGGCTCGCCGAGTACGGCTACGAGCCGAGCGGCCTGCCGAAGCCGTCCGCGGCCCAGCTCGCCCGCTTCACCCGCACCGCCGCCCACCGCCGCATGGCGCAGAGCAAGGCCGCACTGCGCGAACGCTGGAGGCAGCACCACGAGCCGAACCCCGTCGAGTGCCTGCTCGCCACCGAGCGGTCCGCCAGCACCGCCCCCTGACCGGACCCGCGGCGACGCCCGCAGAGCAACACACCGCTCCCTCATCGCGAGGATTTAGGGCCTGTCTCGAAGTCGCCTCAGCCACGCACGCGAACGCGTGACCTGGCCGGTGGAGCGAAGCCGGAGGCGAGCGGAGCCGGGCAGATCGCGAAGCGATGCCGCGTTCGCCCAGGCCAGGTCACGTAGCGAGCCGCCAGGCGAGCGAAGTGGGCCGGGACGTGGAAACACAGCCGCCAGGCGAGCTACGTGGGCCGGGACTGTGAAAATACGACCTAGTCCAGCGCGGCGAGCTGGTCGGCGAACCAGCGCTGCGGGGGCAGAGCGGTCGCGGCGTCGGCGAGGCGGGCGCAGCGCTCGGCCCGCCGGGCGCGCGGCATCAGCAGGGCCTGGCGCAGGGCCTCGGCCGTCTGCGACACGTCGTAGGGGTTGACCATCAGCGCGTCCTCGGACAGTTCCGCGGCCGCGCCCGCCTCTCGCGACAGCACGAGCGCGCAGCCGTGCCGCGACAGGACGGGCCCCTCCTTCGCGACCAGGTTCATCCCGTCCCGGATCGGGTTGACGAGCAGGACGTCGGCCAGGCCGTAGGCGGCGAGGGAGCGCGGGTAGTCGTCGTTCACCTGGAGGATCAGCGGGTCCCAGTCGGCCGTGCCGAACTCGTCGGTGATCTGCTCGGCCATGCGGCGGACGGCCTCGGTGTACTCCCGGTACTCGGGCAGGTCGTAGCGGGACGGGTAGGCGAACGCCAGGTGCACGACGCGGCCGCGCAGCTCGGGATGGTTGACGAGCAGCTCCCGGTACGCGGCGAGCCCGCGCACGATGTTCTTGGACAGCTCCGTCCGGTCGATCCGCACGATGAGCTGGCGGTCGCCCACCTGCTCGCGCAGCGCCCGGGCCCGTTCGACGACGTCCTGCTCGGCGGCCCGCCGGCGCAGCGCCGTCCCGTCCACCCCGAGACCGTGCACGCCCACGCGCGTGGTGTGACCCGAGCAGGAGACGGTGCGGGCCGCGCGGTCGACGCGGGCGCCCGGCAGCAGCTCGCAGCAGTCCAGGAAGGCCGACGCCCACCGCTCGGTGAGGAAGCCGGCGTGGTCGGCGCCGAGGATGCCGAGAAGGACCTGCGCGCCGATGTCGTCCGGGAGCAGCCTGAAGTACTCCGGCGGGGCCCAGGGGGTATGGGAGAAGTGCACGATCTTCAGGTCGGGACGCCGGTCGCGCAGCATCCGGGGGGCCAGCGACAGGTGGTAGTCCTGGACCGCCGCCTTCGCGCCCTGGGCGGCGTCCCGCGCGAGCGCGTCCGCGAAGGCCGCGTTGTACGCCTCGTAGGACTGCCAGTCGCGCCGGGAGCGGGCGTCGAAGTGCGGGCTGCGCGGTGTGTCGTACAACAGGTGGTGGACGAACCACAGCGTCGAGTTGGCGACGCCGTTGTAGGCGCGGTCGAACGTGGCCGCCGGGATGTCGAGCATCCGCACCGCGGCCCCGCCGGTCTCGTATCCGGCGAGGTCGAGACGTCCGTCCGGGGAACGGCGCGCGGCCGTGCGGTCGGCCTCGCCGAGGCTCGCGCACACCCAGAGAACGTCCGCGTCGCCGCCGGTCGGTGCCCGCTCCGTCCCGGCCGGGCGCGGCGGGCCCGGGTCGCGCGGGGCGCCCGTGACGGCGGCGAGGCCCGACACGAGTCCGCCGCCGCCGCGCCGCATGGTGAGCTCGCCGTCCTCCGACAGCGAGAACGACACCGGCCCCCGGTTCGAGGCCACCAGCACTTGGCTCATAGGGGAAGGGTCTCAGTTGCGGCGCGGGCGCATCACAGTGACCCGCGAGGTGACCGGCATCGCCCGCGCTTCTGCCCGTTCCGCCCGATTAGTCATCCGCCCTGGGGGTATCCGGCGGCAATGAGCAAGTCCGAGACGACGAAAACGGTGCTCGTCGCCGGTGCAGCGAACCTCATCCTCGCGATCACGAAGCTGTTCGCCGGCCTGCTGGCCGGGTCCAGCGCCATGCTCGCGGAGAGCGCGCACTCGGTGGCGGACACCCTCAACCAGGGCTTTCTCTACACCTCGATCCGGCGCAGCGAGCGGCCCCCCGACCGGCGCCACCCCTTCGGATACGGCAACGAGCGGTACGTGTGGTCGCTGCTCGCCGCGTTCGGCATCTTCGTGGCCGGCGCCGGGTTCTCGATCTTCGAGGGCGTCCTGACCATGACCGGCCACGGCGGCGGCGGGACGACGGTGTGGCTCGCCTACGCCGTCCTCGGCCTCGGCGCGGTGCTGGAGGGGGCGTCCTGGATCCGTGCCTTCTACCAGGCGAAGAAGGAGACGCGCGACAGCGACCGCGACCTCGTCGAGCACGTCCGCAAGTCGCCCGACGTGACGTTCAAGACCGCGCTGTTCGAGGACACCGCGGCGATGATCGGCCTCGCCCTCGCCGCCGGCGGGCTCGCGATGCGCCAGATCACCGGCTCGGAGTTCTGGGACGGGCTCGCGTCCGCCCTCATCGGAGTGCTCCTGGTCGTGCTCGCCTTCTCGATCGGCCGGGAGAGCATGCGCCTGCTCATCGGCCAGGCGGCCGACCCCGCCGAGCAGCGCAGGATCCGCGCCGAGATCTGCTCCGCGCCCGGCGTGACCGGCGTGGACGAGCTGCTCACCATGCACTTCGGCCCCGAGCAGATCCTCGTCGCGGCGAAGGTGCACTTCTCCGACGACATCAGCGCCGACGAGGCCGAGGACGTCGCCGGCGAGATCGACCGGCGGCTCCGCGAGAGCGTCCCGACCGTCCGCCACGTGTTCCTCGACCCGACCCAGCGGGTGATCAAGACCACCGCCGGGTAACGTCTCACTCGCTGGACCCACCTGTCTGGCATCCGGTCAGTTGATGTAAAGTCACGCATACGAGCTCAAAGCGCTCGTTGATCGACAACTTCATAACGCTCATCCAGAGGGGTGGAGGGACCGGCCCTGCGAAGCCCCGGCAACCACCTGGCTGTGGCGCGTCGCGATCCTGCGAGGCCGGCCGGGAGATGGTGCCAACTCCGGCCTGCGACCAAGGTGGCGCAGGGAAGATGGGGAGAAAGGCCTCGCCCTCATGGCACTCACGCCTGCCACAGACCTCGGACCGGCTACCGCTCTCGTCTGCCGCGAATGCGGCTCGTCCCGCGACCTCGGGCCCCACTACGCCTGCGAGGAGTGTTTCGGCCCACTGGAGATCGCCTACGACTTCGACGGCGTCACCCGGGAGGCGATCGAGTCCGGGCCGCGCAACATCTGGCGCTACCGCGGGCTGCTGCCCGTCCCGCCGAACGTCGCCGACACCCCGAACACCGAGCCGGGCCTGACCCGCCTCGTCCGCGCCGACAACCTCGCGGAGAGCCTCGGCCTGCAGAGCCTGTGGGTGAAGGACGACAGCGGCAATCCGACCCACTCGTTCAAGGACCGCGTCGTCGCCGTCGCGCTCGCCGCCGCCCGCGAGCTGGGGTTCAAGGTGCTGGCCTGCCCGTCCACCGGGAACCTCGCCAACGCCGTCGCCGCCGCGGCGGCCCGCGCCGGGATACGCAGCGCGGTGTTCGTCCCGTCGAACCTGGAGTCCCAGAAGATCATCACGACGGCCGTGTACGGCGGGACGTTCGTGACGGTCGACGGGAACTACGACGACGTGAACCGGCTCGCGTCCGAGATCGCCGGTGAGCGGGAGGACTGGGCGTTCGTCAACGTCAACGTCCGCCCCTACTACGCCGAGGGCTCCAAGACGCTCGGCTACGAGATCGCCGAGCAGCTCGGCTGGCGGCTGCCGGACCAGATCGTCGTGCCGGTCGCGTCCGGCTCCCAGCTCACCAAGATCGACAAGGCGTTCCAGGAGCTGATCAAGCTGGGGCTGGTCGAGGACCGGCCGTACCGCGTCTTCGGCGCGCAGGCCGCCGGGTGCGACCCGGTCGCCGCCGCGTTCAAGGCGGGCCACGACGTCGTCCGCCCGGTGAAGCCCGACACGATCGCCAAGTCCCTCGCCATCGGCAACCCCGCCGACGGCCCCTACGTCCTGGACGTCGCCCGCCGCACCGGCGGCGCCGTCGAGGACGTCACCGACGAGCAGGTCGTCGAGGGCATCCGGCTCCTGGCCCGCACCGAGGGCATCTTCGGCGAGACGGCCGGCGGCGTCACCGTCGCGACCCTCCGCAAGCTCGTCGAGGCCGGCACCCTCGACCCGGGCGCCGAGACCGTGATCATCAACTCCGGGGACGGCCTGAAGACCCTGGACGCCGTCGCCCCGGTCGTCGCGCCGTCGGCGAACATCGCCCCGTCCCTGGAGGCGTTCCGCGCCGCGGGCCTCGCCTGAGAACGAAGGAGCAGCATGAGCAGCGTGTCCGTCCGTATCCCGACGATCCTGCGGACCTACACCGGTGGCGAGTCCGAGGTGAAGGCCGAGGGCGCGACCCTGCGCGCGGTCGTCGCCGACCTCGAGGCCAGCTACTCCGGCATCTCCGGCCGCATCCTGGACGACGCCGGCAAGATCCGCCGTTTCGTGAACGTCTATGTCGGTGACGAGGACGTCCGGTTCGCCGAGGGCCTCGACACCCCGACGCCCGAAGGCGCCCAGATCTCGATCATCCCCGCGGTGGCGGGCGGCTGACGCCCGTCTCGTCCCGCAAGCCCCGGCACGTCCACCGTGCCGGGGCTTTTCCTTTCAGAACTGGCCGATTCCCCATTCTCTGGAACGTCAATGGCCCGGTGGATACCGGATTGGGTGACTGTTCTTCCCGTCCGGCTCAACGGGCATGGAGAAAGCTTTAGCGAGCGCCCGTTTCGCGGCTTCGATCTTGATCACCGCCACTCCGTCACTTGGGTTTCTCGCTGGCCGCGCCCTGGAAGATTGATCCCGGAGTGGCGTTCCCTGGAGCGCCGATCGGCATACGAGAGTGAGGAAAGGCATGAAGCGCATTTTGCGCACGATGGCCGTGACCGGGATAACGATGGGAGCGGCCGTCCTCGCGGCTCCCTCGGCCATGGCCGACATCAACTTCTACGCGGTGGAGAAGGCGTACGTGGGGCACAACGGCCCCACGTACATCAGTGAGAAGGGTCCGGGCGACCTGATCTACACCGACATCACCAAGTCGCCCAAGGCGGCGCCGGTGATCGGGAACAAGCCGGTGAAGACCGGTGACATCACCACGAAACTCCACGGCGGGAAGCACAACACGGCCGTGACCGGCGTCGAGGGCTCCGAGCAGGAGGCCACCAAGGTCGCCCTCGCCAAGGCCGCCGAGCACGAGGCCGCCGAGCAGCAGGCCGCTCCTCAGCAGGCTGCTGCTCCTCAGCAGGAGTCTCTGCAGGCCGCCCCGGAGCAGGGCGCCCAGCAGGCCGCGCCGGAGCAGGGTGCCGAGCAGGCCGCTCCTCAGCAGGGCGAGCAGCAGGCTGCTCCCCAGCAGGAGGCCCAGCCGAACGCCCCGCAGCAGGACGCGGAGCAGGCGGCTCCTCAGCAGGACGCGCAGCAGGCCGCGCCGGAGCAGGGTGCCGAGCAGGCCGCTCCTCAGCAGGACGCGCAGCAGGCCGCGCCGGAGCAGGGTGCCGAGCAGGCCGCCCCGCAGCAGGAGGCCCAGCAGGCCGCGCCGGAGCAGCAGCAGGCCGACGCCAACGCCCCGCAGGCCGGGCAGCGGCTGGCCACCACGGGGGACCACCCCAAGCCGGTGCACATCCACGCGGTCGAGAAGTCGATCGTCGGCCAGAACGGCCCCGTCGCCAACAGCGAGAACGGCTCGGGCGACGCGATCTTCACGAACCTCAGCGGTTCGCCCCGCTCGAACGTCTACGCCGGCAACAGCGCGACGATGACCGGCCCGATCAGCACCAAGCTCCACGGCGGCAAGCACAACACCGTGATCAACGCGGTCGCGGGCCCCGAGCAGGAGTCCACCAAGAAGTGAACCGCGGCTCATAGCAGAGCACCGCAGCACCACGGCCGCTCCGGCCCGGTCACGCATCGAAGCCGGAGCGGCCGCCCAATGTCCGGACCCGTTTGCGGCGGCCCTTTGCCCGGGAACGAAAGAACATCCTCACCATTCGCCATACTCCGCAGAAGCGGCCCAACGGGCCGTGGTGACCCCGGTGCATCGGGCCGCCGCAAACGTCAAAGCATCGACCGAACCGACACCAACGATCCGTGTCGAATATGCGCCGCGAAAGCGGCGGCGACGGGCGGTTGCCGGTGCAAGGGCAGCCGACATGGACGGCGTGCCGGCACCGGCCCTCACCGGGTGGTGAGACCTCGGTAGCCCCCTGACCCCCGTCAGCCCACCGCTTCCCCGGCCCGGCGTCGGCCGGATGACGGCCTCGTGAACACCCCCGACGGGCGACCGGCCCGCTACGCCACCGGCGAATTTCGGGTCGGCCCGTGCCACGTGAGGCGCGCCCACCGGCCCGCCGCGAGAGGACTTCCTGGACGTTCCGCCGCTGGTCAGGGCGGGGCAGGGCGGCTGGGGGAGACACCCGTGGGCGAGGATGTGTGGCGCTTGCACTCGACGGGGTAGAGTGCTAAACAAACATTGGCACTCTGCTGTGGAGAGTGACAACTTCACACAGTCATGGGTCGGGGCGATGAGGCCTCAGGCCGGCGGCGGAATGGAAGTCGTCGGCGGGGCCGTCCGTCGCGGGCGTCGGCTCGATCCGTCTAAGCCACCTTGTTCCGGGAGGACTGGAGCCTATGGCTGCAAAGATGATCGCGTTCGACGAGGAGGCCCGTCGCGGTCTCGAGCGCGGCATGAACCAGCTCGCCGACGCCGTGAAGGTGACCCTTGGTCCCAAGGGCCGCAACGTCGTGCTGGAGAAGAAGTGGGGCGCTCCCACGATCACCAACGACGGTGTGTCGATCGCCAAGGAGATCGAGCTCGAGGACCCGTGGGAGAAGATCGGCGCGGAGCTCGTCAAGGAAGTAGCCAAGAAGACCGACGACGTCGCGGGTGACGGCACCACCACCGCCACCGTGCTGGCCCAGGCGCTGGTGCGCGAGGGTCTGCGCAACGTGGCCGCCGGTGCGAACCCGATGTCGCTCAAGCGCGGCATCGAGGCCGCCGTCGAGCGGGTGAGCGAGGAGCTGTCCAAGCTCGCCAAGGACGTGGAGACCAAGGAGCAGATCGCCTCCACGGCCTCCATCTCCGCGGGCGACCCGCAGATCGGCGAGATGATCGCCGAGGCGATGGACAAGGTCGGCAAGGAAGGCGTGATCACGGTCGAGGTCCCGGCGTCTGAGATGATCCCGGCCAGGGTCGGTCAGACACGAGTGTTCCTGTGAGGGGTGCCGCCGGTGGAGCCGTCGGGACGGGAGGGGTCGCGGCAGGCGACGGGCGCGGACGAGCAGGTGCTGGCGGGCCGGTACCGGCTGGTCTCCCTGCTCGGCCGCGGCGGAATGGGAGCGGTCTGGCGCGCCCGTGACGCGCACCTCGACCGTGAGGTGGCGGTCAAGGAGCTGCGCCTGCCCGAGCACCTGGACGACGCCGGGCGGCGGACCTGGATCGCGCGGCTGGAGCGGGAGGCCCGCGCCGCCGCCCGGCTTTCGAGGGCGCGAGCACGGGGGCGGTGTTCATCGCCATCGCCACCCGGGACCCCGGCCCGTGCGTGCACGCCGGCCCTCTGGAGCCGGTGCTCAGGGCGCTGATGCAGCGCGAGCCGTCGCAGAGGCCGACCGCCGAACAGCCGCACGCCTGGCTCGCCTCGCTCGCCCAGAGCCGCTCAGTGCGATGTGGACGCGATGGTCGACTCCGGTGGCTGAGGGTGCAGCCCTCGGTGATGTCCATCCGGTTCGACGGCCCAAGACCAGATGCGAGGAGAACCCCGGCTGCGATTTCACGGTCCTGAACCGTGGGGCCCCGAGGTTCAGCGAAGTCAGCGTCTACAGCCAGTACCTGTCGGAACCCGATCGTTCGATCGTTCTCGTTTTCGCGTCGGCTGAGACGGGCGGCGCTGCGCCGTGAGCTCAGCGGGCGTCGGCGGAAGCGGTGCGAGTGGCCATGTGGGCTTGGCGCATCCGACCGTCGGGGGCGAACCGGCCGAAGAAGTAGACCTCGATGGAGAGGTCCTTGCCGCGCTGGCGGACGTGCAGGGTGTAGCGGGCGGCGAGGCGGTCGCCGTCCGCGACGGCCTCGTGCACCTCCACCCTGCTCGTGGGCCGGTTCTTGCGGACCGGCCGGGTGTGCGCGATGAGCTTGTCGCGGTCGATCCGGATCCCGTCGGCGAACTGGACGATGTCCGGGGTGTGGTAGCGGTCGACGATCAGCGCCGGATCCTCGTCGCCGCGCAGCAGGTCGCCGGTGAAGGAGGTGTAGAAGTCGGCGATGAACCGCCCGGGTTCGGTCTCGTTGAGCGGACGCATGGATCCCCCGTGGTGCTCGGTACGATCTTTGACGCTCTGTAAGATATGCACCGAGAACCAACTCTGACAAGGTGTAAGAAATAATGCCCTCTCCGGCCCGCAACCGCCGCGCCGACGCCCGCCGCAGCAGGGACGCGATCCTGGACGCGGCGACGCGGGTGCTCGACGCCGATCCCGACGCCGGTCTGGCGGCGGTCGCTGACGCCGCCGGGGTGACCCGCCAGACCGTCTACGCCCACTTCCCCTCACGGGAGAAGCTGCTCCTCGCGCTGGCCGAGCGGCTCACCGGGGAGACGGTCGCCGCCATGGACGCCGCCGATCCCGACGCGGGACCGGCCGCCGACGCGCTGGTGCGGCTGCTCGACGCCGCCGCGCGGACGGCCGGGCGCCACCCGGCCCTGATGCGGCGGATCAGTGCGGTGCCCGTGAGCCCGCGGGCCGACCACGAGCGGCACGAGCCCGTCGCCGACCGGATCGGGCGGGTGATCGAGCGGGGGCGGCGCGGCGGCGAGTTCGACGACCGGCTCCCGGCCGGCTGGCTGGTCGCGGCCGCCATCGCGCTGGCCCATGCAGCGAGCGAGGAGCGGCAGGCCGGCCGCATGCCCGGTGCGGTCGCCGACGACGCGCTCCGCGCCAGCCTCCTGCGGCTCCTCGGCGCCCCCTGACCGGTGCGGGCGGCCTTTTCGAATTCCCGGCCGGGCCGGCCGCCGGCCATTGAGAAAAAGGATCACCGAACCAAACGGGTGGCGCTCTCATCAGATGAGGGCATAAGGGGGCACGGTCTCGCGGGCTGAAAGTCGAGTAAGCCGCCGTGTCGATATGGAGAGAACATGCGACACGGTAAGGCGGCCGTTCTCGGCCTCGTGGTCGGCGCGGGGACGCTCGGCATGGCCGCGCCCGCGATGGCCGACCCCGGCGACGTCATCGTGAAGCCCGCGCAGGCCCGTCCCGGCGAGACGGTCACCGTCGTGGGGAAGAAGTGCCAGGTCGACGGGACGGCGGGCTCGCTGGCCTTCGTGGGCGGGGCCGTCCCGCTGAACGGCGCGGAGGAGGTCGACGGCCGGGCCGGGATCGCGACCGTCAAGAAGGACACCTTCGCCGGCACCTACACGGTGCTGGTGCGGTGCGGCGCGTACAAGGGGACCGGCGAGGTCCACGTCGTGGACGGCAAGGCGCGTCCGATGGCGCGGCCCACGCCGACCGGCGGGCCGGCGACGGGCGTCGGCGGCGGGGCGGGCGGCGGAAACACCGTCCTTCTTGCCGGGGGAGGGGTCCTGGTGCTGGGCGGGATCGGCGCGGGTGCCATTACCATCCGCCGCCGGAATGGCGCGAAAGCGTGACGGCAAGCCTTTCTGGCGAGTGCTGACACCGACAATTTCGACGGGTGGGAAGGGCGATGAGAGGAAAGGGCGGCCGGTGGGTTCCGGGGGCGCTGGCAGCGGTCCTGACGGCCGCCGGCCTCGCCCTGGTGGTCCTCGGGCTGCGCGGCCCGGCCGGGCCGCCGAGCCCGCCCGCATGGGCCGCGACGACCCGGGCCGTCGACCGGCACGGGCCGGCGCTGGACCGGTCCCTGCCCGTCCGGGTGTCGATCCCGTCCATCGGGGTGCGGGCGCCGCTGGCCCGGCTGGGGCTCGGGAGCGGCGGAGAGGTGCGGGTCCCCCCGGCCGACCGGCCGGGGGAGGCCGGCTGGTACGAGGGCGGGCCCGCCCCCGGCGAGCGGGGCGCGGCGGTCATCCTGGGCCATGTCGACTCCGCGAAGGGCGCCGCGGTCTTCTACGACCTGGGCCGGCTGAGGCCGGGGCATCGCATCGAGGTGAGCCGCGCGGACGGCAGGGTGGCCGTGTTCGCCGTCGAGTCCGTGGAGCGCGTCCCGAAGGGGCGGTTCCCCACCGGGCGCGTCTACGGTCCGCTCGGCCATCCCGGGCTCCGCCTCGTCACCTGCGGCGGCGCGTTCGACCGCGCCGAGCGCGGCTACCGCGACAACGTCATCGTGTACGCGGCCGAGACGGCGGTCCGGTAGCCCCGCCGAAGGCCCGTCCGGTCACTGCGCCGGCGAGACGAGGGTGCCGGAGGACTGGAACGCGGTGGTCAGGATCCGGCCGACCTCGTCGAGCTTCCTCCGCAGTTTGACGGCGCCGGTGGCGCCACCGGACAGGCCGGTCGTCGCGAGCCCGAGCTCGACGACCACGGTCCCGTCGGGCTGCGGCCTCAGGAGCACGTGGTACTTGTAGTGCGTGGCGAACGCCCCGAGGAGCATCGCCTTGGTGCGGGTCCCCTTCTCGACGATGCCCTGGCCGGCGTGCTCCCACGTGAAGCGATAGCCCTCGGGCTGCAGGGCGGCCTCCACGACGGCGCGGACCTGGTCGAGGGCACCGGACACACTGAGGCTGACGGAATTGGCCATGGTTCTCCTTGGTCGAATGAGGTCTGGGGGACCGGCGCCGCCGGTCCCCTCGACAAGAGACGTCCGTCCACCCTGCGAGTACGCAACCCGCTGAGGCCCGCCCACGCCGGGATGACACCCAATGGTTGTGGTCCAGGGCCCGGCGGTTGTTTGATCCGCTGGTCCCCCGCCCGCTTTGATCTCCCTGACCGACGGAGGCGCGGCCGGTGGAAGGGGCGTGGCGAGGGTGCGCAGGGGGCGGGGCAGGTCGCTCGGGCGGCGGTTCGGGTGGCTCTGGACGGCCTACGCGGTCAGCGCGTTCGGGACGTGGCTCGCCTTCGACGCGCTCCCCCTGATCGCGATCACTGTGCTGCACGCCGGACCGGCCCGGGTGTCGGCGCTTGCCGCCGCGGGCCTGCTGGTGGGGGCGGCGGTGGCGGTGCCGCTCGGCCCCTGGGTGGAGTTCCGCCGCAAGCGGCCCGTGATGATCGCGATGGACCTGGTCCGGTGCGCGGCGCTGCTGAGCCTGCCCGCCGCGTTCGCCCTCGGCGGGCTCGGCTTCGCCCAGCTGCTGGTCGTGTCGGTCGTCGTCGCGGCGGCCGACATCGCCTTCACCTCCGCGAGCGGCGCCTGCCTGAGGGCGCTCGTCCGGCCGGGCGACCTGCTCGCCGCGAACGGGCGGCTGGAGTCCACGACCTGGACCGCCACCATGCTCGGGCCGCCGCTCGGCGGGGCCGCGATCGGGCTGTTCGGGCCGCTGGTCACCGTGGCGGCCAACGCGGTCGGCTTCCTGCTGTCGGCGGCCGGGATCCGCGCGATGGGCGGGACGGAGCCGCGCCCGGCCCGGAGCGGGGGCGCCCGGCTCCGCGCCGGGGACCTGCTCGAAGGCTGGCGCCACATCCTCACCGGCCGGGCGCTGCGGCCGCTGTTCCTCAACCAGATCCTGGTCAGCGGGCTGATCATGGCGACGGCGCCGGTGCTGGCCGTCCTGATGCTCGGCCGCCTCGGGTTCGCGCCCTGGCAGTACGCGCTGGCGTTCGCCGCCCCGTGCGTGGGAGGCCTCGCCGGTTCCCGCGCGTCCGGGCGGCTCGCCGCGCGGTTCGGGCGCCCGAGGACCATGCTCGTCTTCGGCACGCTGCGCGCGTGCTGGCTCCTCGGGCTGGCCTTCGTCCGTCCGGGCGCCGCCGGGCTGCTGCTCGTCATCGCCGTCGAACTCGGGCTGATCACCTGCATGGGGGTGTTCAACCCGCTGCAGGCCACCTGCCGGCTGGAATGGACGCCGCCCGACCGCGTCGCCCGCGTCCTGTCGGCGTGGTCGGTGTCGAGCAAGCTCACGATCGCGGCCATGACCGGACTGTGGGGGCTGCTGGCCGGCCTCACCGGCCCCCGCACCGCCATCGCGGTCGCCGGCGTCCTGTCCCTGGCGACCCCGGCGCTGCTGCTCAGCAACCGTCGCGCACTGTCGGGCCCGGACGCCTTGACGCAGGTCGGCACCAGTGCAAGCGTGAAAAATGAGGGGGAAGGGGGACCCATCATGATTGAGATCAAGAGCATCGAGAAGCCGGACGACCGGCGGGACTTCCCCAGGGGCCACGTGGAGATCGCCAACCTCAGCGGCCTCGTCTTCGGGAAGGCGACGTTCGAGCCCGGATGGCGCTGGACGGAGTCGGTGAAGGACATCGCGGGCACCGACCTTTGCGAGGTCCACCACAACGGCTACGTCGTCCAGGGGCGTATGCACATCCGCATGCGCGACGGCGCGGAGCAGGAGGTCGGTCCGGGTGACGTGTTCGTCGCCACGCCCGGCCATGACGCCTGGGTCGTCGGTGACGAGGCCTGCGTCATGTTCGACTTCGCCGGCGGCATAGGCGACTACGCCAAGGCCAGTCACTGAGCGTTCGGTTCCGTGAAGCGGGGGCGCCGTCACATGCCCCCGCTTGCGCGTGTCAGGAGGACTCCGGGCCCGGTACCGCGGGCCTGTGCCGCCGGTAGTGCCGCGCGACGCGGACGCGGTTGCCGCAGCGCGCCGCCGAGCACCAGCGACGGCGCGGGTGGGCGGGCAGGAAGAGCAGCACGCAGTCGTCGGCCTCGCACTTGCGGATGCTGGTGACCGCCGGGTCGGCGAGGAGTTCGGCGGCGGCCTCGGCGAGCCACGACGCCGGGCGCAGTTCCGGCGGGCCGGTGCGGCGGCGGGCCGCGAGCAGGGACCGCCCGTCCCAGACCGGCTCGGTGACCGCGGGCGCCGCGCACTGGGCCCGGGTGAGGGCCTCCAGGTCGGCGGCCGAGGGCGGTTCGCCGCGGCGGACGCGGTCGAGGGCCCGGGCCGTGTGCTCCCGGACGTCCCGGACGGCGGCCAGCGACGCGGCCCCCGTCTCCGCGGCGGCGAACGCCGCGGCCTCGTCGGACCGGTCGGCCTCCAGGCGCAGCCAGGCCCGGAGGTCGTCGGGCGTGGACAGCAGGTCGGCGCCCGCCGGTCGCGTGTTGACCAGGTCCAGGGCCGGGGGCTCGCCGGTCAACGGGGTCGGGTCGCTCATGCCCTAACGGTACATCGACCGATTGACCCGTTAGGTGGGCGACCGCTATACCTAATGCATCATCTCGACAGATAGGCATTAGGCATGCTCTCGATCGCCCGCACCGCCCACCGGCACGTCGACGTGAACGGTGTCCGCGTCTTCTACCGCGAGTCCCTGCCGGAGAGGGAGGACGCGCCCGTCCTGCTGCTCCTGCACGGTTTTCCGTCCGCCTCGCACCAGTTCCGCCGGCTCGTCGACGTCCTCGGGGCCCGCCACCGGCTGATCGCCCCGGACTACCCGGGCTTCGGCCACACGCGGGCCCCGGACGACTTCACCTACTCCTTCGACGGGCTCGCCGACGTCATGGAAGGCTTCGTCGAGCGGCTCGGGCTCACCCGTTTCGCCATGTACGTGTTCGACTTCGGAGCGCCGGTCGGGTTCCGGCTGGCCGAGCGGCGGCCCGAGCGCATCGCGGGCCTGGTCGTCCAGAACGGCAACGCCTACGCCGAGGGCCTGTCGGACGCCGCCCGCGACTTCATCGCCCTGCGTCCCGGTGCGCCGGGGGCGCAGGAGGCCGTCCGGAGCCTGCTGACCCTGGACGGGACCCGGAGCCAGTACGAGACGGGCGTCGCCGACCCCGAGGCGCTCGCACCCGATGGCTGGACCCTCGACCAGCACTTCCTCGACCTGCCGGGACGCAGAGAAGCCCAGGTCGCGCTGGCCTTCGACTACCACTCCAACGTCGAGCGCTACGGCCGCTGGCAGGCCTGGCTGCGCCGGTGCACGCCGCCCACCCTCATCGTCTGGGGAGCCGGGGACCCGTTCTTCACCGCGTCCGGCGCCCGCGCCTACCTGCGGGACGTCCCGGACGCGGAACTCCACCTTCTCGACACCGGCCACTTCGCCCTCGAAACCCACCTCCGCGAGATCGCGCCCCTCGTCGCCGCGTTCCTCGACCGTCTCGGGGCGTAGCGGGCCGGAAGGTCCGCAGGTCGCGGGGGCGGGGGCGGCGAGGTCGGCGACAAATGACGACGCCCCCGGCAGGCCGGTACGGGTAGGTTCGGGGGATGAACGTTCGCCCGACTCTTGAGGACATCCGCCGCGCGCCGAAGGTGCTGCTGCACGACCACCTGGACGGCGGGCTGCGGCCCGCCACCATCGTGGACCTGGCGCGGGAGACCGGGTACGAGGACCTGCCCACCACCGACGCGGACGCCCTGCGGACGTGGTTCGAGGAGGCGTCCAACTCCGGATCGCTCGAACGGTACCTGGAGACGTTCTCCCACACGGTCGGCGTGATGCAGACCGTCGAGTCGCTCACCCGGGTGGCCTACGAGTGCGCCGAGGACCTCGCCCGCGACGGGATCGTCTACGCGGAGGTCCGGTACGCGCCCGAGCAGCACCTGCGGAACGGGCTGTCGCTGGAGCAGGTCGTCGAGGCCGTCCTGGACGGATTCGCGCGCGGCCGCGAGGACTTCGGGATCCGCGTCGGGACGCTCGTCACCGCGATGCGGCACCAGGCGCGCAGCATGGAGATCGCGGAGCTGGCCGTCCGGTACCGGGACGCGGGCGTCGTCGGGTTCGACATCGCGGGCGCCGAGGCCGGGTACCCGCCGACCCGCCACCTGGACGCGTTCGAGTACCTGCAGCGCGAGAACGCCCACTTCACGATCCACGCGGGCGAGGGGTTCGGGCTGCCGTCGATCTGGCAGGCGATCCAGTGGTGCGGCGCCGACCGGCTCGGGCACGGCGTGCGGATCATCGACGACATCGAGGTGGAGGACGGCGAGGCGCGACTCGGCCGGCTCGCCGACTACGTGCGCGACAAGCGGATCCCGCTGGAGATGTGCCCGACCTCCAACATCCAGACGGGCGCGGCCAAGTCGATCGCCGAGCACCCGATCGGGCTGCTGCGGCGGCTGAGCTTTCGCGTCACGGTCAACACCGACAACCGGCTGATGAGCGGCACGACGCTGTCGGAGGAGTTCGCCAAGCTCGCCGACGCGTTCGGCTACGGATGGGACGACCTGCAGTGGTTCACGGTGAACGCGATGAAGTCGGCGTTCGCGCCGTTCAACGAGCGGCTCGAACTGATCAACGGCGTGATCAAGCCCGGTTTCGCGCAGCTCAAGTGGAGCGGCGCCCGGCCCCTGGCATGATCGAGCCATGACCATTCGCTCCACCGGCGGGCGCGTCGCCGCGTACGCGTGGCTGGTGTTCGCCGCCCTCAACCTCGTCGACCTGTTCGTCGGCATCACCGGCGACCCCGACTACTCGCTGACGACGGTGACGATCGCGTTCCTGCTGCTGCTCGGCTGCGGGATCGCCTACACGGTCGGGCTGCGGCCGGTGATCGTCGGCGACGAGGCCGGGGTGACGATCCGCAACCCGCTGCGGGACGTCCGGGCGCCGTGGGGCGCGATCCGCCGGATCGAGGGCAGGAACGCGCTGACGGTGGCGTTCGCCGGCCCGGACGGGACGGAGCTGGAGACCCGGGCGTGGGTGCTCCAGACCTCGCCCCGGGCGCAGGCCAAGGCGGAGGCCCGCGCCGAGAAGGAGGCCCGCAAGGGCAAGGGCCAGGCCCAGGGCTTCGACCTGCGGGGGCGGACGCCGACCGCGTACGCGGCGCAGCAGCTGAACGAGATGAGGGAGCGGCAGCGCCCCAAGGCCCGGTCGGGCGCGCCGGACAAGGCGGCCAAGGCCGAGGCGGAGGAGGAGGGGCCCGCCAGGGGGACGGTCCGCTGGTCCGTTCCGGCCGTGGCCTCACTGGCCGTCCCACTGGTGGTGATCGTCGCCCTGCTGATCGCGGGCGCGGTCAGCTAGATCGTTGATGGGAAATATCGGTGTTGGTCAGTGGTCGTAGGCGATCAGGGAGCGTTTGACGGGTGCGTCGATGAGCCAGTTGTGCCAGAT